>CAZFJE010000006.1:0-41545 GCA_964519555.1 uncultured Thermoleophilia bacterium | reverse complement strand
GCGAACATGCCGAAGGCCAGGCCGTTCAGAAAGATGACGCCGGCGAAGCTCCAGTAGGCGAAGTTCGCCGGCAGCGCCATGAGCAGCAGGAAGCTCAGCGCCGCGAGCAGCATGCCCGTGGTGGCGAAGGGGCGGGCGCCGTAGCGGTCGGACAGGATGCCCGAGGCGGGGCCGGCGACGAGAAAGCCCACAGTCAACGGCAGCATGTAGATGCCGGCCCACAGCGGTGTCTGCTCAAAGCTGTAGCCGTGCAGCGGCAGCCAGATGCCCTGCAGCCACATGATGAGCATGAACTGCATGCCGCTGTTGGCGACCGACGACAGCACTACCGCGAGGTTGCCGGCGGCAAATGCCCGTATGCGAAACAGCGCCAGGTTGAACATCGGTTCGGCTACGTAGCGCTCGATGAAGACGAAGGCCACGAGCAGGGCGACGCCGCCGGCGATCGCCCCGATCACAAAGGGGTTGGCCCAGCCCATGTTGGAGGCGCCGTAGGGCTTGATGCCGTAGGTGATGCCGGTGAGCAGGACGGCCAGTCCGGCGGCGAAGGTGATGTTGCCGAGCCAGTCGATGCGGGCGGGGTGGCGTTCGCCGACTTCGCGCAGCTGCCAGAAGGCCCAGGCGATGCCGATCAGGCCGATCGGGATGTTGACCATAAAGACGAGGCGCCAGTCGATGGCGGCCAGAAGTCCGCCGGCGATCAGCCCGAGGAACGAACCTGCCAGCAGCGAGACGCCGTTGATGCCCAGGGCCATGCCGCGCTGATCGGCGGGAAAGACATCGGTGAGGATGGCAGCAGAGTTGGCCATCATCATGGCGCCGCCGATGGCTTGGGTCATGCGGAAGGCGATGATCTCGGTGGCGCCCGCGGCGCCCGTACTCCATACGAGCGACAGTCCAACGGCGGCAGCCGTGAAGACGATGAAGCCGATCTTGAACATGCGCACGCGGCCGAACATGTCGCCCACGCGGCCAGCGGTCACCACAAACGCGGCCGAGACCAGCCCGTAGCCCATGAGTATCCAGAGCAGGTAGGTGAAGTTGCCCGGATCGAGCGGGCTCAGGTGGATGCCGCGGAAGATGGCGGGCAGGGCGATCAGCAGGCTCGAAGCGTTGATGACGGCCATGAGCACGCCGAGCGTCGTGCACGAGAGCACGATCCACTTGTAGGCGATGCGCCCGTCTTCGGGTCCCTGGGTAGCCACAAGCGAAGAGTCGTGCAAGGTCATGACTTGAGATTCTCCATGGCTGTTTGGGGTTTGGCTTGGGCTCCGGTAGCGCGGGCCGCTTCGGTCAGCGCGCCAAGCCCGCAAGCCAGGCCGGCGACGTGGTCGTCGCCGAGGCCGGAGAGCCACTCCTTGATGGTCTGCTCGCTGCCGTGGCGCAGCTCCTGCAGGAGGAGTGTGGCTTGCGCGGTCGCGCTGAGCAGCACGCGCCTGCGATCGGTCGGATCGGTGGTGCGTTCCAGGTAGTCGCGCCGTACGAGCTGATCGACCAGCAGGCTGGCCGCGGACTCGCCTATGCCGAGCTCGCGGCCGAGCTTGCAGACCGCGATGCCCGAGCTGCGCTCCACGGCGACGAGCGCCTTGAACTGCGCCATCGTCAGATCGAGCCGCAGCCAGGCTGGAACGCTGAGCTGATTAAGGCTGGCGTAGACGAAATGCAGATCGCTGACGATGGTCTCGATATGCGTGTCGCGACTGTCCATGGTCTTCCTTTGACAAGGCCGACGTATCCGACGGGCCGTGGCCTGGTGGGCGTGGTCACGCCAAGGTCACGCCAAGGTGACCACGCGCACAGTGTACCCGAGATTACTTCTGGAATCACAATCTAATTGGTGATACAAAATAGATGTGGTTACCGAAAGCGATTCACCTGCGGGCCGGCCCGGGACACTATGAAGCTCCCACCGGGTCGCGGACGCGGGCAACAGGCACGAAAGGAGCAATCGTGAGCACCACCGAGGGCCTCTACGGCGTCGTCCAACGCGGCATCATCAAGGAGATGCTGAGGCTCGCCACAAGCGACAACAAGGCAAACATCGTGCGGGCCATCGCTCTGGCTGAGAAGATCACCCCGGACAACCACAAGGCCGAGATGCGCTTCGTCAAGGAGAAGGTCCAGGAGGATCATCCGGCCCTGAACATCGCCCGTCACGTGGTGCGCGACTTGAGCCCCAGCTGCCGCGACGGGTTCATCAATGCCTTTGTCGTGAACGCCCTGCTGCGGGGCTCACAGAAACGTCAGGCGTTTTCGCAGAGGACCGGCTTGCGCACGCCGTTCACCGTACTGGTCAGCCCCACGATGCGCTGCAACCTGCGCTGCGAGGGCTGCTACGCGAGCGAGTACTCCCATCAGAGCGACATGTCGGGTGAGCTCGTGCAGCGCGTCGTCGATGAGGCTGCCGAGATGGGCGTCTACCTGATTACGGTACTGGGCGGCGAGCCCTTCATGCGCACCGACCTGCTCGACATCGCAGCGGCCAACCCCGACACCTACTTCCAGGTCTTTTCCAACGGCACGCTCGTGAAGCCCGAACAGATCGCACGCATCGCCGAGCTGGGCAACGTGGCGCTCATGCTGAGCATCGAAGGCGACGAGGCCACGACCGACGCCCGCCGTGGGGCGGGCACTTACCGCAAGCTGCTCGGCACCATGGAGCTGCTCAAGGAACACGGCGTGCTGTTTGGCTACTCAGCGACCGTGACGCGTCACAACTGGCAGACGCTCCTGAGCGATGAGTTCGTCGATCCGCTGGTGGCGCGCGGCGCCGCCATCTCGTGGCATTTTCTCTATATGCCGGTGGGCGGCGCGCCCGACATGAGCCTCATGCCGACCCCCGAGCAGCGCAACGAGTTCCGCCTTGGCATCCAGCGCGTGCGCAACACCAAGGCGATGTTCCCCGTGGACTTCTGGGGCGACGCACCCTGGGTGGGAGGCTGTATCGCCGGCAAGCACTACCTGCACATCAACAACGAAGGCTGGGTCGAGCCCTGCATCTTCACCCATTTCGCCACCGACAACATTGCCGAGACCTCGCTGGCTGCGGCCTTCAACAGCCCGTACTTCCGCGAGATCCGCGCCCGCCAGCCCTTCAACCACAACCTGCTCATGCCCTGCATGCTGATCGACAACCCCGAGCAGTCTCGCGAGATCATGGCGGCCTGCCATGCCTGTCCGACCCATGCGGGTGCGGAGAGTCTCGTCACCGGGTTGTGTGGTGCGCTCGATGAGTACTCAGCCGACGTGACTCGCCTCTACGAGCCGCTGTGGGATGAGCCTCGCACTGACGAGGCCGGGGGCGACTCCAAGGAGGAGCTGGCCCTGGTCGAACAGTAGAGCGACCGGTCGTCTGCAAGCGACGACGCTTGTGTCCCGGTCGAGCTTGATCGCCGCCCTCGGCGGCCAAAGGAGTGAAGGTGCCTGAGATCCTGCCTGGCATCCATGTGGTGCCGCTGTCGACGGGCGGCGCCCCTGGCGCTGCGAACGTCTCCATGAACATCTGTCTCCTGGTCGATGACGGCAAGATCACGATGGTCGACGCCGGGCTGCCGGTGAGCTCGGCCGGACTGCTCGCCTATATGGATGAGATGGCGCTGGCGCCGCAGGCCATCCGTCGCATCATCATCACCCACCACCATATCGATCACGTCGGTGGACTGAACGAGATGCTCGAACTCAGCGGTGCCGAGGTCTGGGCGCACGCAGACGACGCCGCCGTGATAGAGGGCACGGTACCTCGTGCCGGCATAGCGCCCGAGCGTCTCGAGGCGATGCTGGCCGCGGTGCCCGTCGAACAACGCTCTGCAGCCGAGGCTCGCCTGAAGCAAAGCAGGGCGGTCACTCCGGCCGTCGTTGATCTGCGTCTGGTCGGTGGGGAGGAGCTCAACGTGCTCGGCGGCGTGCAGCTCCTGCACACCCCTGGACACACGGCCGGTCATCTGTGTCTCTATCTGCCGGCGTGCTCCCTGCTGATCGCCGGTGATCTGCTGCGAATGGAGAATGGCGTGATCTGCGCCTCGCCGGCCGGTTATGCCGCCGATGCCGAGGAGTCACTTGCCTCGGCAAGGCGGATCGTCACTGCGGGGTTCGAGGGCTTTGTCGGTTACCACGGCGGCTATGTCGTCTCGGGCGCCGGCAAGCTGGTGAGTCCCGAGCTGCTCCCCGCCTAGCCCTGGCGTCCGCGCGGGACGCGGTGGCAGTTCCCGGCACGAAGACCGGGCCGAGTCGACCCGCCCGAGTAACGTGTCGCTCGATGAAGTGAGCGCCCGCTCGCCATGATGATCGAACTGGAATCGACCGGGATCAAGGTCAACCCGGTCTCACTGGCCTTCACCAGGACGAACGGCAACGGTCATGCGGGCACGGAGTCGGTCGAGGACGGCTCCCCTGCTCTGTGCGGCCCGCAGGCCGTTGGTCAAACGCGCCGGGAGTACGAGCGCACGGCGAGCGGAATGAAGATCGCCGCGACCGTGGCACATCCGAGTAGCGCCCACCCGACCTGGGCAGTGAGGGCGCCGTTGTTCATGAGGTCGCGCAGTGCCGAGACGACATGAGAGACAGGATTGACGCGCGTCACGGTCTGCAGCCATCCTGGAAGGGTGTTGACGGGGACGAAGGCGTTCGACAGGAAAGCCAGCGGGAACATGATCATCATCGACATGCCCTGGACGGCGCCGGCGGTCTTGGCGAGTGTGCCGATCCACAGGAAGATCCAGGCGAGACACCAGCCGGTGATGACGGCAAGGACCATTCCGGCGGCCACGCCGAGAATGCCCCCGCCGGGGCGGTAGCCCATGAGGGCGCCCACGATCAGGGTGATGCTGGTCGCAAGCGCGTAGCGCACAAGGTCGGCCATCATCGGCCCGGCCAGCGGGGCGATGCGCGCGATGGGCAGCGACCTGAAGCGGTCGAACACGCCCTTGTCCATGTCCTCGCGGAGTTGTACTCCGGCGGCGACGGAGGCGGTGATGGTGGTCATGGCGATGATGCCGGGAATGAGGATCGGCAGGTAGCTCGCCCGGCTGCCAGAGATGGCTCCCGCGAACATGAAGCCGAACATCACAGTGAACAGCACGGGCATCGCGGTGACGTCGACGAGCTGCTCGGGAATGCGACGCATCTTGATGAGAGCACGCCAGGCCAACGCACTGGTCTGCGTGAGGGTGGCGCGAAGGGGTACCGACGCCTGGACGGCGCGCGCGGACGGTCCGGATGTGGCCCGGGTCGGGTCGATGGTCGCGCTCATGAGTCGCACGCTTTGCTTTCGGGGGTGGGGGTCTCGCTGGGGTGGCCGGTCAGGGCCAGGAACACATCGTCGAGGCTCGGTTGTTCGACGGTGGCGTGGGTGATGTCGACGTGGTGGTTGCGGAGCGCGATGAGGACGTCGGCAGCCTGGTTGGCGTCGCTCAACATGACGCTGAATCCCGAGCCGGTCGCGGCAGGGATCGGTGTCTCGCGGGTCAGGTCGGCGGCCAGTCCGGTCGCCTGCGCCGTGTCGACGCCCTCAACCAGCTGAACGCGCAGGCTCGATTTGCCGATCTTGGCCTTGAGCTCGGCGGGGGTACCCTCGGCGATCTTGCGGCCGCGATCGATCATGGCGATCCGGCCGGCAAGGGCATCGGCTTCGTCAAGGTACTGGGTGGTCAGCAAGATGGTGGAACCCTCAGCGACCAAGTCGCGGATCGTGTCCCACATCTGGCCGCGGGTCCTGGGGTCGAGTCCGGTCGTGGGCTCGTCTAAGAAGATCAGTGCGGGCCTTGTGATCAGGCTGGCCGCGAGATCGAGGCGGCGGCGCATGCCGCCGGAGAACTGCGAGATGGGTCGATGAGCCGCCTCGGTCAGGTCGAACTTGGCGAGCAGGTCATCGCCGGTGCTGCGGGCCTTCTTGGAGGACAGTCCCTGCAGGCGACCAAACAGCCACAGGTTCTCACGCCCCGTCAGGTCCTCGTCGACCGACGCGTACTGGCCGGTGACGCCGATCAGCTGCCGCACCGCGTGGCTCTCACTGCGGACGTCGTGACCGAAGATCCTCGCCTCGCCGCCGTCGATCGGCAGCAGCGTCGCCAGCATGTTCAGCGTCACGGTCTTGCCGGCACCGTTCGGGCCGAGCACCCCGAAGATCTCACCTTCTCTGACGGTGAGATCGATGCCGTCCACGGCGCGGTTCGCGCCGAACGTCTTCGTCAGACCGTGGGCCTCGACGGCTGGAGCGATTGACAGGGAGCTGGCCGCGGAGGCTTGGCGGGCGCCGCTGTTCGACCGACCTGGGCGTGTCGTGGTTTCTGTTGGCATGTTGCTACCTCAAAGTTATGGTAGCTAAAAGTTTAGCGTAACAACAAGATTTGGTCTACACTATTCTCATGACCAGCAACGACCATCCAGATGTGGCCGCGATCCTCGAGGCCTTTTCGGCGATGCACGCAGAAGAGGCCCCCGACCCGAACGAGGGCCTGCGCGAACGCAAGAAGCGGCAAGTCCGTCAGAAGATCTCCAACGTCGCGACTGCGATGTTCCTGGCCCACGGGTTCGAACACGTGACGATCGCCCAGATCGCGGCCGCCTGTGAGGTCTCCGAGCAGACCGTGTTCAACTACTTCCCGACCAAGGAGTCGATGTTTCTCGATCGCTCCGAGTCCATGATCACCGCGGTGGCCGATGCCGTACGGGAGCGCGGGAGCGGCTCGCTGGCCGAGGCCGTCGTCCGGGCCCTCACCGCGGTTCAGCCCGGCCAACGCGAGGCCACGGGCAAGGAGGCGCCGATGCCTTCGGTAGGCGAAAAGCACGATCGGTGGCCGCCGGGCGACGAAGCACGAATGCTCTGGCTGCTACGGCTGTTCTGCGACGTTGCGATCGGATCACCAACGCTCGTCACGGCGCGAGTCGCCGACTTCACACAGTTCACTGACGAGGTGTCGGTCGCGCTCGCCCAACGCAGCGACGCGGACCGCAACGACCCCGAAGTGCTCCTCGCCACGATGGTGATCGCCGGGATCGTCAGCGTCCGACTGCAGTCCACCTACCGCCACGTTCAGCACGCGACCTCACTGGCCGCACTCGACGTCGCCGTCCGGCGCGACGTCCTCGCGGCCGCTCGGCTCGCCGAGCCGACACTCACCGCGTTCGACCACCTGGAGGGGGTTGAGCGGGACCAGGAAGGCCGTGTCCTGGGCTGAAAACGGCCGGGGAAGAGCGGCCAGCCAGTCACCGTCGTCGGCACAGCCGCAGGTCGCGGGTCCGATCAGGACAGCATCAGCCTGAGTAGCGTCCAGCTACCGCGACGCACGACGGGCGCGCCGATCCGGCGCAGCCCGAGCGACCTGTCGCTCTGCTCAAGCAGCGCGTAGTCGGCCCCCATTGCTCGAGCAAGCTCCCTTGCGCGAGCTGCGCTCGTCGTTGCGTACAGCTCGGCGATCTCGGCTTTCAGCTCTACGGTATGAGCCGGAAAGAGATCGAGTCCCCACGAGGCGCGCTCGAGCACCACCCGACGCCCTCCGATCGCGCTCACCCAGTTCTGGGACTGCAGCTGGAAGTGCTGCACCACGGTCGCATTCCGCGGTATCTGATCGTCCCACTGCTGGAGCATCAGGCGAACAGCGGTCGGCAGCTTCCCACCGGACGAATAGCGCAAGCCGGCCATGCTGGGAAGAGCTGAGCCCAGCATGAGGGCGATGGCGATCGCAGACAGCACCCAGGCGACGTTGCTCGTGAGCCACACGGGCCGTGCCCACGTTCGCAAGGCCGCGGCGAGTGCGACGGCGGCTGCCGCGACGCCCACCCACCAGACCACGCTGATCGTGTGGATAGAGACGTTCCACGGCGCATACGGGCCCTTCCCACTCTGACCCAGGCCCAGGGCCACGAGCACGGTCAGAGCCAGGAGCACCACGACCACCTGGGTGGCCAGCGACGCGTCCGCAAAGGGACGCTCTCCCTGGCTTCGCGCCCGCCAGAGGGCGAGCAGGAAGACGATGAGATGCCAGCCCAGAAACCCAAGGCCCAGGACTGCGAGCAGGAACACCTCGTCGCCGACAAGACCAGCGTGGTGAAGCGGGGCGACCAGATGGCGCAGGAGCGGCGAGTAGACCTTCACGTCGCTCCAACCGAGAAAGTGCCGGCCGAGCCCGCCAAGGCGGATCGCCGGCAAGCCGTCGGTGATGCCGGAGGTAGTCGGGTAGGAGACAAGCGCCGTCACTGCCGCCGCGAGGATCGCGACCATGAGCGCTCGCCGGTCGCCACGGCGACGCCAGAATCGGTAGAGAAGAACGGCCACGAAGGCGGGCCCGAGCACCAGGGCGATGGGCGTGGCCATGAGAGTGGTCGCTCCCGCCACGATGCCGGCGAGCACCAACGTCCCGGCGGGGTGGTCGCCGTCGGCCAACGCCACCAGGGTGAGGCAGGTGGCAGCGCCGATGCAGCCGATCGCCGACGGGGGATTGGTGACGAAGAAGCGCAGGGCGCCGAGTCCGGCCTCGGAACCGAAGAACCTCAGATGGCTGAGGGAGAGGGAGATGCCGACGATGCCCAGTGCCACGATCCCCGCGCCTGTCGAACGTCCCCACGCGATGGCAAGCATCGCTACGGACACGACCACGGTGAGGAGCAGGATCGGCATGATGATGCGAAAGTAGGCAGGCTCGACGGGCAGGTGCAGCGTCTTGATGAACACCGTCGCCATCGTGTCGACGGCGGGATGGTAGGCCACCTTTCCCACGCCTGTCTCGAGGGCATACCCACGCAGGGGCAGGCCCCGATAGAGACCATCCTTGATCATGGCAAGGTGGTAGAGGTTGTCCCAGTACTGGGTGAAGTAGCTCGTCGCGCCGTCCGTCGTCCAGTAATCGGTCCCCTGGACCACAAGGCGCAGCAGGAGCGCGCCAACGAAGAACTCGCCCGCCAGGAGTGTCGAGGCGGGGCGCCTTGCCGGTTGCCTGACGACATCGCGGACCATCCATGCCCAGCCCCAGACCGCGACGGCAATGACGACCCACACGGAGATGTCGCCGAGTCTCAGATACGCGAGCATCGTCACCAGGAAGGCGGTGAGCGAGAAGCCGACGATGTAGCGCAGGCCGGCCCAGGTAAGACGCCGGTCGTCGACTCGCGCCAGGCGCAGGGCGAGCTGTCCAACGCCGAGAAACGCGAGCGTCGTGGTAACGACGTAGAGCCCGCCGGTCCACGCCGCGTGATCGCGGTGCAGCGTCAGGGCGGCCCAGACGAGCAGAGCGACGCCGGCCGTCGATAAGACAAGGACCACCGGCCCGGCGTGAACGTTTGCGCGCCTCGGTGCGAGGGTGGGCGTTTCCTGCTGTCGCAACGGACCCATGCTCCTGTCGGCCGTGGGTAGCGAGGGCATTGTTGCCCAGACTATCAGCTTGGCGGATCGCCCAGCGGCGGTGCGGCGTTCGAACCCTGCCACCCACTACCTGACAGCCACATGAACGGTCGCCGCATGAGTGGGCAGAGTTCAAGGACCACCGCCACCTTGAAGCGCGCGCTCGACCGCGCAATACTGCAGGGGCAGTGACTGAAGGCTCCATCCTCATCCTCGAGGACGACTTGGAGATGCGTTCGATGCTGGTCCGTGGGCTGCGCGAAGAAGGTTTCCGCGCGGAGAGCGTGGGCACTGGCGGGCAGTTTCTTGAACGGGTGGCGAGCGGGTCTCCGGACGTCTTGATCATCGACATCGGGTTGCCCGATGCGGACGGGCGCGACGTCTGCCAGGCTCTGCGTGCCCAGGGCGTGACGGCGCCCGTACTGTTCCTCACAGCGCGAGACGCCCTTACCGACCGCATCTCCGGTTTCAAGGCGGGGGGCGACGACTACCTGATCAAGCCCTTCGCCTTCGCCGAGCTCGTCGTGCGGCTCGAGGCTCTCCTGCGTCGAGCGGGCGCTGAACCGACCGTCGAAGTCGGCGCGCTCAGAGTCGACCCGCGATCGCACGCCGCGACGTGCGGCGGAGCATCTGTGGGGCTCACTCCGACCGAGTTCCGGCTGCTGGCGAGGCTTGCTGCGGCGCCCGGCGAGGCTGTGCGCCGCCGTGCCCTGGTCGAAGTCGCCTGGCCTCACGGAGCGTTCGTCCAGGAGAACACGCTCGACGCCTACATCGCGCGGCTGCGCCGCAAGCTCGGCGGACTGCCGGCGGCTCCGGCGATCGTCACTGTGCACGGCGTGGGGTACTGCATACGGTGATGCCGTGAGCCCGTTCAAGGGCCGTCCTCGCGGCGTAAGGGCGCGCCTTCTGCTGATCGTGGTCGTCGCCGTGGCGGCGGCACTGGCGCTGATGACGCTGGGATTCAACGTCCTGCTCTCGCGGGCCCTGTCGCGCGATGCCGACGCGCTGGCAAGGTCGCGAGCGGCGGCCGAGGCGGGGTCGCTCAACATGGTGAACGGCCGCGTCGTGCGGCCGCGGGTGCCCGATACCGGCGGCCTCGACAGCGAGGCGTGGCTGTTCGTCTCGGGGGTGGCCGTCGAGAGACCGGCAGTGAGTCACGCGCTCGACCGTGCCGCCCTGGGCGCCGTCGCGACGCCGGGCCGGATCATCGTCGTGCCCAGGGAAAGGGCCCGCCTGTACGCGAGAGCTGCCGTGGTCGATGGCAGGCGGGTCGCCACGGTCGTGGCCGGCGTGTCGATGAGGCCGTACCTGACGACCAGAAAGACGGCCCTGATCGGCTCGCTGGCCCTTGCCCTGGGCCTGCTCGTGGTCGTTGCGCTCGTGACCCGCTGGGTGCTCGCGGCCGCCCTGCGGCCGGTCGCTCGCATGACGGCCGACGCCGAGGCCTGGAGCGCAAACGACGCCGACCGCCGCTTTGCCGCCGGCGAGCCTCACGACGAGCTTGGTCAGCTCGCGGCGACACTGGACAGCTTGCTCGACCGTCTCTCGGCCAGCCTGCGTCGCGAACAGCGGTTCACCGCGGAGCTGTCACACGAGTTGCGCACGCCACTCGCCAAGGTCTGCACCGAGGCCGAGCTTGCCTTGCGACGCCAACGGGAGCCCCAGGCCTACGAGGAGGCCCTGAAGATGGTGCTGGGCAACGCCCAGGCAATGACGCGCACGATCGACACGCTGGTGACGGCGCAGCGTCAAGGCACGGGGCTGGCGCGCGGCAGCGCCGACGCCACGGCCGTGCTCCGCGAGGTGGCCGTGGCCTGCGACGACATGGCTGTCGAGCGCGGCATCGAGCTGGCGGTGCGCCCTCCCGCCACCGCCGTGATGGTCGGTGTCGAAGCCGAAGTCGCCCAGCGGATCGTCCAGCCCGTGGTCGAGAACGCCTGCCAGTATGCCGCGGGGCAGGTCACCCTCGGCGTCGCGCGCCGGGGGAGCGAGATCGAGATCACCGTCGACGACGACGGGCCCGGCGTCCGGCGGGGCGAGCTCGAGAGCATCTTCGAACCGGGCGTGCGCGGCAGCGCGGGCAACGACACACGCGCCCGCCGGGGAGCAGGCCTCGGTCTCGCCCTGTCGCGCCGCCTCGCCCAGGCTGCCTCCGGCGATGTCACGGCAGCGGCGCACGATGGCGGCGGTCGCTTCGTGGTCCATCTCCCCGCCGGCTGAGTCGTGACCAGCCCTGCCGATCCTCGCCAGCCCTGACGCGACCAGGAAGATAGGCGGACGTACCTATCTCCTCTTCTATGACGGCGCCAAGCTGCGCATGGTGGCCTGGCACGTCGGCGAGGTGACCTATTGGGTGTCGAACACTCTCGACGAGGATCTCACGGGCCAGACGATGCTCTCCTTGGCGACCTCGAGCGTGCCGGTCGGGTAAGGAGTGCGCCGGCGGTCCTCAGTCACCGTGAGCGACACCGCCAACGCCGCCGCCTTTGACGTTGAAGAGCGTGTTGTAGATGAGCCGAGCGGCCGGCGCGGCGGCATCGGCGCCTTCGCCGCCCTGCTCGATCATGACGACGACGACGTATTTGGGATCATTGACCGGTGCAAAGCTCGCATACCAGGAGTAGTTGCCTTTGCCGGCGACCTGTGCCGTTCCGGTCTTGCCGGCGACCGCCAGCGGGTAGTTGCCGAACGTTCCGTACGAGGTGCCGGCCGGCGTTGAGGCGGCCTCGCGCAGGGCGTTGCGCACAAAGCTGAGATAGCCCGATGCGATGCCCAGGTTGCGCGGCGCCGTGAAGGGGAGATCCTGCAGGGGCGTGCCCTCCGGCGTGTCGACTCGCAAGCCGAGGTGCGGCGTGACGAGATAGCCGCCGTTGGCGATCGCCGCGTAGTTGACGGCGACCTGCAGCGGCGTGGCCAGAAGGTCACCCTGGCCGATGGCCAGGTTGATCGAGTTGCCCGGCTTCCAGAGACTGTCGATCCGCCAGTTGGGGTCGGTCTTCCTGGTGTAGGTAGCGCGACGCCAGGCCGGCGTCGGAACGACGCCGGCCGCTTCTCCGGGCACGTCGATGCCGGTGAGATGACCGTAGCCCAGGCGCTTTGCCCAGTCTTCGAGGTCGGTGCCCGAGCGCAGATAGAAGTCGTAGCCGACCTGGTAGAAGTACGTGTCGGCCGACTGCACGATGGCTTGGGTCAGGTCGATCGTGCCGTGGCCGTTGGGGTTCCAGTCGTGCCACAGCAGACCGTGATTGGTGTAGGTGGCGGGAGCGTCGAGAGTGGTCGACGGACTGAGCACACCGGTCTGCAGGCCGGCGATCGTGTCGACGACCTTGAACGTCGAGCCGGTCGGGTACTCGCCTGAGGTCGCGCGATCGATCAGTGGGTCGTTGGCCTGCGGCCGCAGGAGTTGTGCCAGGTGACTTGCACTGATGCCGCCCGAGAACCAGGCCGGATCGTAGGAGGGGTAGTTGGCCATGGCCAGCACGGCCCCGCTGTGGGCGTCGAGCACTACGGCGGCGCCGGCGTTCGCTTGAGTGTAGGAGGCGGCGTGAGCCAGGGAGATGCCAGAGCGCAGCGCGTTTTCGGCGGCTCGCTGCACCCGGGCGTCGATCGTGAGGACGAGGTTGTCGCCGGGCTGCGGGAGACTGCCACCTGCCACCTGCGCCACGGGCTTGCCAAGCGCATTGACCTCCACCTTGGCCGCGCCATCGATGCCCTGCAGCCAGCGGTCGTAGGTGGCTTCAACGCCGCTCTGCCCGACTTCGTCGTCGGGCAGGTACCCGCGAAAGCGAGCCTGTTTGAGCTGCTGTGGGTCGATCTGTCCGAGGTAGCCGAGAATCGGAGCCGCCAGATCGCCCAGCGGATAGGCTCGCAGGTAACTCTGCTGCACCTCGACTCCAGCAAAGGATTGGTTACGCTCGAGCAGGTAGGAAACGAGCGTCTTCGGGGCGTCGCGCTTGACGATGACGAGGTCGTAGGGCAACCAGGACTGTTTGGCCACCAGGGCAAGGATCGTCTTTGCCGGTACGTGGACCAGGGGCGAGAGTCGCCGTGCCAGCCCGGGAAGCGCACCCGGCGCTACATTCATCGGGCGGATGCCGATGGAAAGGCCGGCCCGGTTGTCGACGAGCGTTGCGCCGTTACGATCTTCGATCACCCCGCGCGGCGCCATGATCTCGACGCTGCGCAGGCTGTTGTTCTCGGCCTGTGCCAGGTATTGCTGGCTGTCGAGGATCTGCAGGAACCAGAGACGAAAGACCAGTACGCCGAGCAACACCACGACGAGACCGCCGAGTAGTGCCACGCGTGCAGCCACTGACGGCAGGACCAGCGGCGCGCGGCCGCCCGCCGTGCCTCTTGTGGGCACCAGGTGATCGCGCCTGAGTCTTGTCTTCTTCACGCTGATGAGCCCTCTGATGGGTGTCCGCCGCATGTCCGGCACGGGTCTCGTCGGGGGGGAGCCTCGCGCATCTGTCGGCGCTGGCGAGTCGGGCTTTCCGTTCGCTCCAGCGGCTTCGTCGTAGCTGCGGGCCGGCGGCACGAAGCTCGCATGAGGCGATCGACTGACCAAAGCTTACAGGCGGCGCGAGGCGAGCGGACGCCGCCGTTCATGTTTGATTCAGATTCGGGCGGGTGGTCGGCGGTCATCGCCCCACGGCTCGATGGTAGACTTCTGCGTCGCCATCACTGCCGGCAGTCGAAGGAGCACGAATCCGTGAGCAGATCGCACCGAGACGGCCGCAGGCAGCTCGCCCTCAGGGTCCCGGCCATCATCACGGCCTACTTCTGGGTGATCAAAGGCCTTTCGACGGCCATGGGCGAGTCGACGTCTGACTACCTCGTCCACAGACTGCACCCCGTGCCTGCCGTGCTGCTGGGGTTCGCGGGCTTCGTGGTCGCCTTGGCGCTGCAGTTCGCCATGCGGCGCTACCTCGCGTGGACCTACTGGTTCGCGGTCGTCATGGTCGGCGTGTTCGGCACGATGGCCGCCGATGTGCTCCATGTCGGGCTGGGCGTGCCGTACTTTGCGTCGGCCACGTTGTACGGCGTCGCCCTCGCGGCCGTCTTTGTGACCTGGCAGAGAAGCGAAAAGACGCTTTCGATCCACAGCGTCACCAGCGCTCGCCGCGAAGCGTTCTACTGGGCCGCGGTCGTCGCCACCTTCGCCCTGGGCACGGCGGCCGGAGATCTCACCGCCTACACCTTCCATCTGGGCTACGCCTGGTCGATCGTGCTCTTCGCCGGCATGATCACGGTCCCCGCGATCGGCTACTGGCGCTTTCACTGGAACCCCATCCTGGCCTTCTGGTGCGCGTACGTCCTCACGCGGCCGCTGGGCGCCTCGTTTGCCGACTGGATGGGCAAGCCGGTGAGCTCCGGCGGCCTGGGCTGGGGCCAGGGGCGGGTCAGCCTGACCCTGACGGCCATCATCGTCTGCCTGGTCGCCTACCTCTCCATCACGCGCAAAGACGTGCAGCGTGACCGATCAGAGGCAACGAGAACGCGCGAGGCGCCGGCGCCGGCCGCGCGCCGGTAGGCCGTCTCTTTGGGCCGCACCTCCTGAGCCACGTGCCGAAGAGCGGACCTGGTTTGAGTCCTCTCAGCCGCGGCCGCTCCTCGCGACGGCCGAGGGGGCCGATCGCGAACACCTAAGCGCGCGTCAGCCGAAGAGCAGCCCGCCGCGCCGCGAGAGCCGCTACGACGGCGAAAAGCATCGCGCCAAAGATATCGATCCAGTGATGAACGTGCGACGCGACGCGGGCGCCGCCGATCGCGGCTGCAAGTGCGATCAAGACGATGCCCCACTTGCGCGAGTAGAAGAGCACGCACATCGCCAGGAACATGGCCAGCAGCGTGTGGTCTGAAGGAAAGCCGTTGTCTGCCGGGTGGGGGAAGAGGGGCATGATGTGTTGAGTGACGAAGGGTCGCGGATCGTGGTAGAGGGCGCCGCCAAGCTTGAGGAGCGCGACGGCGATGGCGCCGCCGATCACCCCCGTGAAGCCGAACTCCCACTTTTGCTGGCGGGGCAGTCGCAGCCACACCCCGACGGCGATCACGATGCTGAGAAAGACAGCGTACTGTGCGACGGCAGAGATCAACGAGTTCACGGATGCGGACTCTGTCATCAATGACCTGACAGAAACATGACCGCCTGCGTCGGCACACCCGCTGTGAGCGTGTTTCGAGGCGCGGAGCCCTGCAACCGCAGGGCGGGGGCGTGGTAGAGTCGTGCGGCATCGGAGCTCCCCTCCAGGTGCCACGCCCCCGGACTGCGGCAACGGTCGCGGGGGCACTTCGTCGCCTTTGACGGTTCGCGTCGCCGAGAGCCGTGCTGCCGAAAGCCTCGCGTAGTCGAGTGGCAAAGTCGCGCCAACTGCTTCGCCGCAGTTGAACGGCGCCGGCGCTGATCCTACAGTGAGGAAGGCCGTCGGCAAGAGCGATGTGCTACGAGTGCCGTCTGCTGCACGCAACCTATGGTTCGAGCGACAAGCGAGGTCGAGATGTCACCAATGGTCGCCATGATCGGCGCCCCCGAATTGCTCATCATCTTTGCGATCGTCGTCCTGCTCTTCGGCGCTTCGCGCATACCGGGGCTCGGCAAGTCGATCGGGCAGAGCATACGGGGTTTCAAGACGGGCCTTAACGAAGACAGCGACGAGGCGCCGAAGCAGCTCCAGAACAAGTCCCCCGACGACAAGACGCCGGCAGTTTGATCGCCCTTGCCACGAAGAAGTCGGCGCTGAGCCGGTCCGGCGTCTCTCACAGGGCATGAGAGCCAGCCGTGTGCACAGCGGGCAGCGCCAGTCGCACGTCCTTGCGCGCCTCGTTGCCGACCATCGGCTCACGGCAGCTCAGGGCGCCGCCGCCTATCGTGGGCGCTTACGCCTGCGAGGCTAGGGGGGTGGGCAGGCCTGCACTGAGCCCAGGACGACGACGTCTCCGCTGCCTTTCGCGGCGGCCTGGCGTTGGAGGCCGTGGGATCTCTGGTGGCATCGATGTGCACGAGCGTCCCGGCGGCATTGCACGAACTTGACAGGGCCCGGCGTTGCGTCAATCATCGGACGGCACGGTCGTGTCGGACCCACCCTAGCTTGAGATCGGCGGCTGGAGTCATGGCGAGCGAAGACGAGGCTGCTCTCTTTCGCACCACCTTCTCCGACTCACCGGTCGGCATGACTGTGACGACGCCTGACGGCTGCGTGCGGGCTGTCAACCCAGCGCTGTGCAGGCTGTTGGGCTACTCACGCGCAGAGTTCCTCACCATCTCCCTCGACGACGTCATCCACCCCGATGATCTCCCGCACAGCCGCGAGGCTCTGCGTGCTCTTGTCTCGGGCACTCACACGTCCTGGGCCGCCGAGAGGCGTTGCCTGCGCAAGGATGGGAAGACGGTCTGGGCGCGTGTCACCGTCGTGCTCGAGCGCGACGCCGACGGTACTCCGCTCTATCTGCGCACCTACCTCGAGGACATCGGCCACGAGGTCGCCGCCAAGCGTGCACTGCGTGAGAGCGAGGAACGCCGGCGCGGCAAAGAACTCACGTGCCTGTTTGAGCTATCCCGCATGATCGAACGACCGGGCATCGGCATCGAAGACATCCTTCGGGAGACTGCCTGGCTGCTGCCGTCGGCGTTCCTGCACCCCGACTCTGCCGGCGCGAGGATCGAGCTGGAGGGCGCAGAGTTCGCCTCATCCGGTTTTGTCGCGAGCCGTTGGCGACTGCGCGTTCCGCTGGAGTTGTTCGGCGAGCCGGCAGGGTTCATCGAGGTCTGCTATCGGGAGGAGCAGCCCCCGGCCGACAGCGGACCGTTCCAGGTCGAGGAGCTGGCGCTGCTCAAGACGGTGGCGCGGCGACTCGAGGACGTGGTCGAGCGGTATCGCGCCGCAAGGCGGTTGCGGGTCAGCGAAGAGCGCTTTGCGCTGGCTGCGCGTGGCGCCAACGACGGCATCTGGGACTGGGACCTGACGACCGACGAGGTGATGCTCTCGCCTCGCTGGAAGTCCATGCTGGGCTACGACCAGGACGAGCTGACCGATGCACTCGCCACTTGGGACGCCCTTCTGCGCCCCGACGACAAGGATGCTGTCTGGGAGTCCATGTCCCACTATCTCGCGGGGGACTCGGATATCTACGAAGGAGAGTCCTGGTTGCGGCACAAGGATGGGCACTTCGTTCCGGTCCTGACGCGCGGTTTCGCCCTTCGTCGTGAGTCCGACGGCGCTGCCCAACGCTTCACGGGAACCATCACCGACCTGACCGAGCTCAAAGCCGTGGAGGCGTCCCTCCACGAGGCGATCGGAGAGCTGCGGCGCTCCAACCAGGAGCTCGAGCAGTTCGCCTACGTAGCCTCGCACGACCTTCAGGAACCGTTGCGCATGGTGGCCAGCTACACGCAGCTACTGGCGCGCCGCTACTCCGACAAGCTCGATCAGGACGCTCAGGATTTCATCGGGTATGCCGTCGACGGTGCCACTCGCATGCAGGAGCTCATCCAGGATCTTCTGGCCTACTCGAGAGTGACCACGCGCGGCGCCCCCTCGACGCCGGTCGATGCCCGGGGGGCTTTGGACGAGGCCTTGATAAACCTGGAGCCCGCGATCGCCGAGTCCGGGGCGCTGGTGACGGCCGACGACCTGCCGACCGTCCTGGGCGATCGCACTCAGGTGGTGCAGGTCCTCCAGAACCTCATCGGCAACAGCATCAAGTTCCGCCGGCCCGAGGTGTCGCCACACGTCCACTTGAGCGCGCAAGCAGACCCAGACAACGACAATCTCTGGATGTTCCAGGTGGCCGACGACGGCATCGGCATCGACCCCAGGCACGCCGAACACGTATTCGTGGTCTTCCGCAGGCTACATGGCAGACAGGAGTATCCCGGCACAGGCATAGGTTTGGCGCTGTGCAAGAGGATCGTCGAGCGTCACGGAGGCACGATCTGGTTGCAGCCGGATGTCGCGGAAGGCACCACGGTCAGTTTCACGCTGCCAAAGGCAGAGAGCAGGAGCAGCGAGGAAGGAGAGACCGATGGACGCAGCGGCTAGTGGCCGCCCGGTAGATATCCTCTTGGTCGAGGATAACGAGGGCGACGCCCGCCTTGCCAAAGAGGCGATGCTCGAGAGCAAGATGCGCAATACCCTGCATCGCGTGTCCGACGGCGTCGAAGCCATGGCGTTCCTGCGGCGCGTCGGCAAGTACGCGGACGCGCCGCGGCCGTCGCTGATCCTGCTCGACCTCAATCTCCCCAACAAGGACGGCCGCGAGGTGCTGGCCGAAGTCAAGTCGGACGACGAGTTGAAGCGCATTCCCGTCGTCGTCCTCACGACGAGCAACGCCGACGAGGACATCCTCGCCAGCTACGACCTTCATGCGAACTGCTACATCACCAAGCCCGTCGATCTGACGCAGTTCATCAAGGTCCTGCGCTCGATCGACGAGTTCTGGCTGACCATCGTCAGACTCCCCAGCAGTGTCCCGGGGGCGCCAAGGCGAGCTCCCGACGGAGCCGTAAGCGGGAGTGCCTGAACGGTTTGCTCGTGACCGACAAAGGAAACGTACGGGTTCTATGGTTGGCGATGCAGGTGTTGCCGCTTCCGACGCAGGTGAGACGCAGCACCCCCGACGTCGACAGCAAGCCATCAGATCCGCCCACAGGCGTCAGCACTGCGCGCAAGTCAGCAGCCGGCCGTTGACGCAAGGGGAGCACGGAGTCGGGGTGCTGTTCGCGCCTCAGGCCGCGCGAAGCCAGATCGGTTCTAATGGTCGAGAGGGCGGCGATGCCCAAAAAGGTCCGCGAACCCGCTATTCGTACTGACGCGGGCATGTCGGCCGGCGGCAACACGTAATCGACGAGGCCGGTGGCGATGGCGCTGCGCGGCATGCCGTCGTAGGCGGCAGTCCGGGGATCTTGGGCGATGACCATGCCACCTTCACCTTTGATCATGCGCAGGCCGAGGGTGCCGTCGCTGCCGGTGCCTGAGAGCACGATACCCACGGCGCGCTCGCCCTGGTCGGCGGCCAGCGAACGGAAGAAGTAGTCGATGGGCAGGCGCTGGCCGCGCGGCATCTCGGGTTCCGCGAGGCATAGACGGCCGCCGACGAGGACCATCTCCGTGTTGGGCGGCATGACATAGGCGCGGCCGGAGCGCACTTCCATGCCGTCTTCGGCCCAGGCGATCTGCAGGTGGGTGTACTTCTTGATCAGGTCGAGCAGCAGGCTCTTGTGGTCGGGGTCGAGATGCTGCACGAGCACGAGTGCCATGCCGAGCGATTCGTCGGTCGGCACGGCGGCGAGGAACTCTTCGATGGCGACGAGGCCGCCGGCCGACGCGCCGATGCCGACGATGGGGAAGCGGGGCGACGCGGTGGGCTTGTCGGGCCGCTTGGCGCTGGGCTGCCGTGCCGCCGGTTTGCGTGCGATTGACTTGCCTGTCGCCGGCTTGCGACTTGCGGTCGTCACCCTCCGCCTCCTGGCTCACGTACATGAAGTAAACCTTGCTTCATCGTATATCCATAGTGGCTCAGCGCGGTACGTCGTCCGTTGCAAGCAGGGGTTCGACCGCCAGCTCGCCGAGAAGGGCTCCAGCGACAGCTAGCCCTTGGGCGTCTTCTCCACCGCCTCTGCGGGCTGCTGGAGTGCGTTAACCCGTGGAACCACTCGTGCCGATACGAGGAAGATGGTGATCGTCCCGCCAAGAGAGCGTCGCGATGGAGTTTGAGGCGCTGGCTCTGCTGCACAGCCCACCCTGGGCGACAAACGCCTCGAGGCGTTTGCGCCCGGCCGCGACCTTGGCCTTCGTCGCCCTTGTCGTCTATCTGACGGCGCTGTTCGGGCTGAAGTTCGGGATGCCTGGGACGAACGCATCGCCGGTCTGGCTGGCGGCCGGCGTTGAGCTGGCCGCCGTGCTCCTGCTCGGCCGCCGTGCACTACCAGCCATCTTCGCCGGCGCCGTGCTGGCCCAGCTGACGGTCGGCACCGCGCCGGGACTCAGCTTCGTGCAGGGCGTGCCCGATGTGGTCGACGCATTCATCGCCGCGTCCGCGATCACGTACTTTGCCCGTGGAGACACGGACCTGCTCCGCATCCGCGACGCCGCGGTGCTGCTCGTCTTCGGCGCCGGCGCAGCCGCGGCGGTCACCGCGACGATGGGCATCACAATCGTCACGATCGCCAACCACCTGCCCTGGTCCGACTACGGCATCAGCTGGCTCACCTGGTGGCTCGGCGACGCCTGCGGCATCATCCTCGTCGCGCCACTCATCGTGGCGGTCGTCAGGGCGCCGCGCGCTCGAGTCGCGACACGCCGGGTCGGCGAGAGCGTTCTCCTGCTGGCGATCCTCGTGCTGTCGAGCGCCGTGGCGTTCGCCGGCATCCTGGACCCCCGCTTCGCAGAGCCCGCCGTGTATCTGACCTTCATGCAGCTCGTGTGGATCGCGTTTCGTTTTGGCTCACGGCTGACGCTGGCGGCCGCCAACGTGGTGGCGCTGGTCGCTATCGTCGCGGCCTACAACGCCAAAGGACCGTTCATCCACGCCGAGCTTCACGACACCTTGCTCTACCTGCAAGCTTCCATGGGCGCCCTGGGCGTGGCGGTGCTGGTTCTCGCCGCGGTGGTGAACGAGCGCCAGCAGGCGCAGCAAGCTGTCGAAGTGGCGCGTGACGAGCTGGAGGAGAAGGTGCGTGAGCGGACCCGACAGCTCGACGAACTCGCTAGACACGACCCGCTCACCGCACTCGCGAACGTGCGCTCCTTCATGGAGGAGCTCGAGCGCGCTGTCCGGCAGGCGGCGCGCGGCCACGGCTCGGCCCTGCTCTTCGCCGACCTGGACCGGTTCAAGTCATGCAACGACGTGTTCGGGCACGTGTTCGGCGACTCCGTGCTGGCCCAGGTCGGGGCCACGCTGCAGTCAGAGGCGCGCAAGAACGACGTGGTGGGCCGCCTGGGCGGCGACGAGTTTGCCGTGCTGCTGGACGGGGCCGACTCGAGCGAGGCGATGGCTGTGAGCGAGCGGATGAGAGAGGGCGTTGCGAAAGTCGGTCACAAGCTGGGCGCCGACATCGCCTTGAGCGGCGGCATCGCGGTGATCGATGGGAAGGCGGACGCCAGGGCCGTGCTGAGCGCTGCCGATCGGGCCATGTACGAGGCCAAGGTCCGGGGCAACGCCATCGTCGCCGCCGCCTGACTGCGCCCCGCCGTCTGGCCCGGCAGGGCGGCGGTCGAAGGGGCGTCCGTCCCGCCTGATAGTGTGAAAAGAGTCAGTCCACGGCCGAAGGGCGCGCCGGTTGCAGTACGTCATCCACAGGGGGCGCGACGAGATCGGCGGCATGTGCATCGAGGTCTCAGCCGCCGACGGCACGCGCGTGCTGCTCGACCTGGGCATGCCGCTCTACGACGCAAACCGCGCCGACTACCCCTTCGGCACGCCGCAGCGCCCCACTGCCGAGCTGCTCGACGAGGGCGTGCTGTGCGACATCCCCGGACTCTATGCCTCAGACCCGGCGGCGCCCGGCTACGCCGCCATCATCGTCACCCACTCGCACCTCGACCACTACGGGCTGGCCCATCACGCGCACTCCGCCATCCCGGTCTACGCCAGCCGCGGCACGCTGGCGATCTTCGAGGTGAGCACGATCTTCTTTCCCGACGCCGCGCTGCCGGCCGACGCCAGAGTGCTGCCCGACGGCGAGTCGCTGCGGTTCGGCGCGCTCACGGTCAGCGGCATCCCCGTCGATCACTCGGCGCCCGACGCGCGCGCCCTGCTGGTCGAAGCCGACGGCCAGAAGCTCATCTACTCGGGCGACCTGCGCGCCCACGGCCGCACCGACTTTCGCTTCGAGAAGCTGCTCGCCGACCCACGTCTGCGCGGCGCCGACTGGCTGCTGCTCGAGGGCACGACGCTGGGCGCCGGCGGTGACAGCCACGGCTTGCACAGTGAGCCAGAGGTCGAAGAGGCGCTGGTCGGCCTTGCGTCCGGCGCACCCGACAAGGCCGTCGTGGTCGTGGCCTCGGGGCAGAACCTCGACCGCCTCGTGTCGTGCTATCGGGCGGCCAAGCGCACGGGCCGAAAGCTGGTCGTCGACCCCTATCAGGCCTTCGTGCTGCGCAAGCTCGCGCCTCTGTCTCCGGACATCCCGCAGTTCACCTGGGACGACGTGCGCGTGAGCTTCACCCATCACCAGGTCGAAAAGCTCAAGGCGGCCGGCCTCGTGGAGCTCGCTCACGAGATGGGGCGTGCCGCCAGGGTCGGTACCTACGCCCTTGGCGCCCACCCCGGCAGCTACCTGCTGAACGCGCGGGGCAGCTGGCGCACCACGCAGCTGCTCAATCGCATCGGGGCCGCCAACGCCGAGCTGGTCTGGTCGATGTGGGGCGGCTACTGGAACCGCGACGACTGCGCGGTGCGATCGTGGGCCGAGCGCGAGGCAGTCGAGGCGCACTTCATCCACAGCGGGGGCCACGCCTGGCCCGACGACCTGGAACGCCTGACGACGGCGTTGCAGCCGCGCCTGGTCGAGATCGTGCACACGGCCAAGGACGAGCGCGCGACGAGCGGGGGCCTGGGGACGAGCGGGGGGCGAGGGGAGACATGAAGGAGCTCGTCACCGTCACCGGTTCACAATCGCGCACTGGCGACGATCGCCTGCCTTAAGGCGGACCGCTGCTGCGCTAAGCATGTCGCCCGGTCACGCCGATACAGCAGGCACCGTGCGTTTCGCCGCGGTGGCCCTGCGCCTCGCGTTGCGGTGGCCCTGCGCCTCGCGCTGCGGCGGCGCAGTAGGATGTTGCGCACCATCGACGAAAGCGACGACAGGGGGTATGCGGCCATGAAACTGATGCAACGGATGGAGTGCGCGATGAAGGCTATCGACACAGCGCTCACCATCGCCAAGTTCATCGTCGCCCTCACGGCGGCGCTGGTGGGATTCACCGCCGTCGTCGCCATCGTGGCCTACCTCAAGCGTGAACAATGGACCAAGCCCGCGTACACCTGGGCGCGCAACGCCTCTGGGCGCTGGAGCGTGACGCCCTGGGCGTCCTGATCGACATGGTCGTACGTTCGTCTAGAGAAACGGCAAGGGGGCAGGCTGTTTATGCGAGGCGACGGTCGGGCTGGTCGGTCGCCGCAGGGAGAGCACGCACCGACGGAAGCGGCGGCGCCGGCAGGCGCCACGGGCGCTTTTCGTCGCGCGCGCACGAGACCAGGCTTGCAGCCACGGACAGTTCGCAGGAGGTGACATTCGCATGAAACACCCGAACAGGGACCAGAGCGGGTTCACGCTCATCGAGGTCCTCATCGTTCTCGTCATCCTGAGCATCCTGGCCGCCATCGCCATCCCGGCGTACCTGAGCCAGCGCGGCAAGGCCAAGAACGCCGCGGTAAGAGAAGGCATCCACTCCATCGAGATAGGCGTGCAGAGCTACGCCCTCGACAACGGCGACGCCTATCCGCCGGCCGTGGCCGGCAGCACGACGCTCGTCGATTCAAACGGCAAGGCCTACGTCGACCAGTGGCCCAAGAACCCCGTCAGCGGCGCCCCCATGCGGGACAGCACCGCCCAGGGCGACTACACCTACACTTCTGCCTCGAGCAGCTCGTACCAACTGGTCGGTCACATGGTGAGCGGGCCGGACTTCACGGTCCCCTGACCCGCGGCCGGTTCACGGCCGGCACTCACGAGCGCAGGGGCGCGAGAACGCCCTGTGACCATGCCGGGCGAGAGCGCGTGGTTGCCGATCGCTGACATGGGGCAGAGTCGTGGGGCAGCCTTTGGAGCGGCCCACTTGGCCCTGATCGGGCGCTATCCACTGTGCTGGCGTTAACAATCCTGCTCACACCTTGTTTTCGGGGAACGTCGGTGCTAACATAGCATGTCCGGTCCGCCGGATAGTCACGGTACCCCTCAGGTACCTCACGGCTCCTCGAGAGCCCCACGGTGGCCGTGGGGCTCTTTTCAGCGGCCTGGCACGACCTAGTCGAGCGCCCCTGTACGGGCTGCTCCCACGACAAGGAGAAGGGCAACGACTGTGAGTGACGCAGTGCAAGAGCGCCCGGCAAACGAGCCGCCCGACCTCGACAGCGAAGAGGTACGAGAGCTGCTTGCCGAAGGCCGCGAGCAGGGCTTTCTGACCGCCGAGCACGTCCAGGACCGATTGCAAGACGTCGAACTCAGCGCCGAGCAGATCGACGATCTGTTCATGGCGTTCAACGAGCTCAGCATCGACATCGTCGAAAGCGACGCCCCGGTCCACGACGCCGCTGCCGAGCCCGAAGAAACCGCCACCCCCAAGCTCGATCTGTCCATCAAGACGCAGAGCAGCGATCCCGTGCGCTCATACCTCACCGAGATCGGCAAGGTGCCGCTGCTGACCGGCGCGCAAGAGGTCGCTCTGGCCAAGCGCATCGAACGCCACGACATGCAGGCCAAGCAAAAGCTCATCGAAGCCAACCTGCGCCTGGTCGTGTCTATCGCCAAGCGCTATGGCTGGAGTAACATGTCCTTCCTCGACTTGATCCAGGAGGGCAACCTGGGGCTCATCCGCGCCGTCGAGAAGTTCGACTATCGCCGGGGCTACAAGTTCTCGACCTACGCCACCTGGTGGATCCGTCAGGCCATCACCCGCGGCATGGCCAACCAGGCGCGCACCATCCGCGTGCCGGCGCACATGGTGGAGCAGATCAACAAGCTCGTGCGCGTGCAGCGCAAGCTGCAGTCCGACAGCGCCCGCGAGCCTACCCCCGACGAGATCGCCGCCGAGATGGGCATCACGGCCGCCAAGGTGCGCGAGATCCTGAAGATCAGTCAGCAGCCGCTCAGCCTCGAATCGCCGATCGGCGACGAGGGCGACTCGCAGCTCGGCGACTTCATCGAAGACAAAGACGCCACGCCGGCGGTCGAGGCGGTCAGTGAGATCATGCAAAAAGAGGAGCTCAACGAGGTCCTCTCCATGCTGCCTTTCCGCGAGCGCAAGATCATCGAGCTGCGCTTCGGCCTCAAAGATCAGCAGCCGCGCACCCTCGAAGAGGTCGGCCAGACCTTCGACCTCACCCGCGAACGCATCCGCCAGATCGAGAACAAGACGCTCGCCAAGCTCACCAGCTACCGCGGCACCGAGCGGTTGCGGGGCTTCCTGGACTAGGCGCGCGACGAAGTCACGCACGCCTGAGCGGCGACGACGAAGTCGATCGACGGCCTAAGCGCGCGACGTGGTCACGCCGGCTTGAGCGGCGTCGACGAAGTCGCACCGAGGTCCAGGCGCGTCGGCCGCGCAGGCCGGGCACCGTGGTGGCCCCGTCGGCGGGCAGCCGGGGCAGTCGAGCAGCCGGGGGCGGTAGACTTACGCCGAACGAGATCCCGGCTACTCGAGCGAGGCACCGTGACGAACGACCCGACTACGATCGCCCAGATCCAGCGCCGCTACGGCATCGTCGGGCGCCAGGCCGCGCTCGCCGTCGCGCTCGCCGCCCTGACTGCTGGCCGCAACCTGCTGCTCGATGGCCCGGCTGGGGTCGGCAAGAGCACGGTGGCGATGGCCGTCTGCAGGCACCTCGGCCGCGAGCTCGTGCGCGTCGACGGCGGCGCCGCTGCCGACGGCGCCGTTCGTGACGGCAGCGCCGTTCACGACGACGGCGCGGCCACCTTCGTGGCCGGGCCCCTCGCACAGGCCATGCGCGACGGCCGGCTGCTGTTCGTCACTCGCCTCGACTGCCTGCCCAAGACCTTGCAGAGCGCCTTGGCAGCCGCCCTGGACGAGCGCCTCGTGCGCGTGCCCCACGCCGGCGAGGTGTCCGCTGCGAAAGGCTTTGCCGTGGTGGCCACCTGCGACCCCGGCGACCCGCGCCGGACCGGTCGCCTTGTGGGCGCGCTCGGCGGGCGCTTCGAGCGCCTGACGCTGGGCTACCAGAGCGCCGCCGACGAGGCGGCCATCGTGGCCGCCGACAGCGGTTCCGACGACGTCTCGCTGGTCGGGGTCGCGGTGCGCGTCACCCGCGGTACACGGCTCCATCCGGGGTTCGTGAGGGGCGCGTCGGTGCGCGGCGCGAGCGATATGGTGACGACCACCGAAGACCTCTGGGCCGCCAACCGCGACGCCTGCGGCGCCGTGAACCGCGAGACGCTGCGCCGCGCCGCCGAAGCGGCGTTGGCTCCGCTCGTCGAGCTGTCCGCCGACACCGACCTGGCGAGCGCCCTCGACGACCTTCTCGAGCTCGTCTGCGGACGCGGTCAAGACCCCGATGTGGTGTTGGCGACAGAGACCGCGCGCGGCGCCGCGCTCGAGCGTTAGGAGGACCGCGTGCGCATCGCTCCGTTCATCGTCGAGCAGTGGATGAACGACCACGAGACCACGGCCACCTGGAACACCGCCGAGACCTGCGTCGATTCGCTGCGCCTCGACGAGCTGCTCGAGCTCTCCGGCGAGCGCGACGACGTGCTGCGCCGCCTGCTCGAGACACGGCTGGCCTACGGCGACATCATCGGTTCGCCGCGGCTACGCACGGCGATCGCGGCCCTCTACGGCGAGGGCATCACCGCCGCCGACATCATCACCGCCAACGGCGCCATCGGCGCCAACTCGCTGGCGCTGCTCGCCCTGGTCGAAGAGGGCGACACGGTGGTCTGCGTCAAGCCGACCTACCAGCAGCTCTACTCCATGCCCGAGGCGCTCGGCGCCACGGTGAAGTCGTTGCGCCTGCGCGAGGCCGACGGCTATCTGCCGGTCGTCGCCGAGCTGCGCACCCTGGTCGACGAGCGCACCCGGCTCATCGTCCTGAACAACCCCAACAACCCGACGGGCGCGCTCATGGGCGAGGCCCTGCTGCGCGAGATCGTCGAGGTCGCCCGCGCCGCCGGCGCCTGGATCCTGTGTGACGAGGTCTATCGCATGCTCGAGCACGAGCCGGGCACGACGGCGCCCTCGATCGTCGACCTCTACGAGAAGGGTGTGAGCAGCGGCAGCACCAGCAAGAGCTACTCGCTGGCCGGGCTGCGCACCGGCTGGCTCGCCGGGCCGCCCGAGGTCGTGGCGCGCTGTGTCGAGATGCGCGACTACACGACGATCAGCTGCGGCGTGCTCGACGACGCGCTGGCGACGGTCGCCCTCGAGCACCGCGCCGCCATCCTCGAACGGAGCCTGGGGATAGTGCGCGGCAATCTCGCCGTGGTCGACGAGTGGCTCGCCGGCGAGCCGCGCCTGCACTCTGTGCGGCCGCGCGCCGGTACGACCGCGCTCATCCACTACGACTACGAGCTGCCCTCGGTCGCGCTCTGCCAGGCCATGTTCGACTTCAACGGCGCCTTCGTGGTGCCCGGCGCGGCCTTCGGCTGTGAGCACGCCTTCCGGCTGGGCTATGCCTGCGCGCGCGACGTGCTGGTCGGCGGCCTGGCCGCCATCTCGGAGTACCTGCGCACGCTCGACTAGCGGTTCGCCTTGAGGTAGGCCTCCATGTCGCCGCCGAACTCGGCGCTGATCATCTCGGCCAGGCGGCGCGCCTCGGCGCTCTGAGCCACCGACGGGAAGGCGCTGTCGTCGGTGTGGGGCAAGAAGAGCGCCGCGTTGTATTCGTTCATGAACGCGTTGTCGGCCGAGAGCTCGATGTAGGTGATGCGGTCGGCCACGCGCTGCACCTCCTGGCGCATGTCGACGCACAGCAGCGTCATGTAGGCGCCCAAGGCGCTCGTGTTGCCGACGAAGGTGTAACGGTCGGTCGGCAGGTCGGGCAGCAGGCCTATGCGGACCGCCTTCTGCACATCGATGTACTGGCCGAAGGCGCCGCCTATGAGGATCTGCTCGACGTCCGTCATCGCCATGCCCACGTTCTTGCACAGCACCTCACAGCCGGCGTAGACGGCCGCCTTGGCGCGCAGCAGGTTGGCGATGTCGCGGTCGTTGATGGCGATGTCGTGACCGGTGCTGCTGTCGGCGGCCCAGGCGACCACGTACTCGGGACCAAGGTCGCCGTCGCGCACGTGGCGGCCGCGCAGCCGCATGTCGATGCAGCCCGAGCGGTCGATGATGCCCGTCATGAAGAGCTCGCCGAGCAGGTCGATCAGGCCGCTGCCGCACAAGCCCGCGGCGGGCGAGTTGCCGATGGTGCGATACGACGCCTCGAACGTGGCGTCGTCGATCCAGACCCGCTCTATCGCGCCGGCCGTCGCCCTCATGCCGCGGCGCACGCCGCCGCCCTCGAAGGCCGGCCCGGCCGAGCACGAGCAGGCGATGAGCCAGTCCTTCGTACCGAGCACGATCTCGCCGTTGGTGCCGATGTCGAGAAAGAGGGTGACCTTGTCGGTGGCAAAGAGGCCCGACGAGATGACGCCGGCGGTGATGTCGCCGCCGATGTAGCTGCTCACCGCGGGCATGCAATGGACGTGCGCCTGGGGGTTGAGCTTCAGGCCGACCTCGGCGGCCAGCATCTTCGGCGGAATGGTCATGGTGGGGATGTAGGGCTCGATGCGCAGGTACTTGGGATCGAGGCCGAGCAGCAGGTGGGTCATGATCGTGTTGCCGGCGACGACCGCCTCGTGGATCGTGGCGTGAGCCACGTCGTTGCGCTCGCAGAGCTCGTCGATGAGCTCGTTCATGGTGTCGAGGGCGAGGCGCTGCAGGTGGGCGAGGCCGTCGTCGCGCTGCGAGTAGACGATGCGCGAGATGACGTCGTCGCCGTACGAGATCTGGCGGTTATAGGCGCTCGCGGTATCGACCACCCGGGCGGTCTCGAAATCGACCAGGTAGGCGACGACGCTGGTGGTGCCCAGGTCGATCGCCAGGCCGTAGGAACCGGGGCGGTCGTCGCCCGCCGCGATGGCGATGACCCGCGGCGGCAGGTGGTGGCCGTTCACGAGATCGCCCATCTCGAGGGTGACCGTCGCCTTCCACTCGGACTCGCGCAGCTTGGCGGCCAGGTCTTTGAGGAGGGGCAGCGCCACGCTGGTCTCGGCGACGTCGTGGCGGGCGAGCTCGCGGTAGAGGCGGCCCAGGTCGCTCAGGCTGTCGGTCAGCGAGGGCGGCTCCATCTCGAGTGCGACCGAGCGCACGGCCGGGTTGCGGCGCCAGTCGCAGGCCCCGGGGAGCGCCTCGGGTTCGGCGCCGGCGTGGTCGCGGGGCGTGCCGGCCAGGCGCGCCATGCCGGCCGGGATGCTCACCTCGATGTCGCCCATCACCTGCGTCTGGCAGGCGAGCACCTGGCCCGCGGCGATGTCGTCGGCGCTCAGGTGGGCGCTCGGGGGCCGTTTGACCCCGTCGCCGTGCACGGTCACCTTGCAGCGGCCGCAGCGACCCTGGCCGCCGCAGGGAGCGTCGATCTCGACTCCGGCGGCGATGGCCGCGTCGAGCAGGCCGGAACCGACATCGACCTCGACCGTGGCGCCGTCGGGCTGGAACGTGACTGAGGCTCGCTTCTTCACGCTGTGAGACTCCTTGGTGCTCTGGCTGTTCGTCGTGGTCTGGTTATACCAGCTGCGCGCTGTCGACGGCGCCGTGCGACGCCGTGCGGCGCCGACTGCGATAGAGTCTCATCATGCGGCAGCAGACCATCGTGCGCGACCACGGCGTCCCCGACCAGGCGGCCCTTGAGCCCATGGGCGTCGCGCGCCGCTGGTGGCTCGCCGTGCGCCCCAAGACGCTGCCGGCGGCGGCGACCGGCGTGATTGTGGGCAGCGCGCTGGCCTGGCGCGACGGCGGCTTTGCCCTGGCCCCGGCCCTGGCCGCGCTCGCCGTGGCGCTGCTGCTGCAGATCGCGAGCAACCTGGCCAACGACGTCTACGACCACGAACGCGGCGCCGACTCAGCCGAGCGGCTCGGCCCGCTGCGCGTGACCCAGTCGGGGCTGCTGAGCCGTGCCCAAGTCAAGCGCGGCCTCAAGGTCGTGCTCACCCTGGCGCTGGCGCTCGGCGTGTACCTCACGTTCGTGCGCGGCCCGCTCGTGCCCGTCGTCGGCCTTGCGGCCATCGTCGCCGCCGTCGCCTACACCGGCGGGCCGTACCCTCTCGGCTACCACGGTCTCGGTGAGGTGTTCGTCTTTGCTTTCTTCGGGCTGACGGCCGTGGTGGGCACCTATTGGGTGCAGAGCGCCGCGGTGTCGGAGCTGGCCGTGCTCATGGGCGCGGCGGTAGGGGGCGTGATCACCGCCATCATCGTCGTGAACAACCTGCGCGACATCGAGCAGGACCGGCTGGCCGACAAACGCACGGTGGCGGTCCGCATAGGCGTGCGCGCCACGCGGTACGAGTACCTGGCGCTCATGGCGCTGCCCTACGCGCTGCTCACGATCGCCGTCATCGCCCGTGCCTTGCCGCCGGCGACGCTGCTTGCCTGGTTGTCGTTGCCGCTGGCGGCGCGGGCCACGCGCCGCGTCTTTTTGCAGACGGGCCGGCAGTTGAACGCCGCCCTCGCTGAGACAGGCCAGACCGGCTTGCTCTACGCTGCGCTCTTCGCCGTTGGCGTGCTGCTCGCTCATTAGGGAAGCGGCGCGGAGCTGTGCCGCGCGTGAGACGCGCCCGGCCGGGCCCCGGTGCGGCGGGTGGTGAGGGCGCCGAACGCGGCAGCGGCCAGGCAGGCCACGCCGCCGATCACGACCGGCGCCCTAGCGCCCACGCTGTCGGCCAGCCAGCCCAGGAGCGGCCCGCCGATCAGCGCCCCGCCGCCGCGGATGACGGTCTGCAGGGCAAGGACGCGGCCGTGCATGTCGGGCCTGGCTTCGGTCTGGGCGATCGCGGTGGTGCCGGTCAGGTAGAGGATGCTGGAGACGCCTACGAAAAAGACGACGGGGATGGCCGACCAGATGCCCGGCACGGCCGCCAGCGCCAGCATGGCCACACCGAGCGCCACCGCGCCGGCGATGATGTGGCGCAGCGCGATGAGGGCGCGGTTGGCGACGATCAGCGCGCAGACCAGGCCGCCGAAGCTGAAGACCGAGTAGAGCACCGTGAAGCTCGTGGCGCTGCGGTGGAAGGCGTCGGTGACCAGCAGCGGCAGGGTGACGTTGAAGTTGTAGGCGAGGGTGCCGATCACGGCGAACATGGCGAAGGGCACCCACAGCACCGGCACCGAAGCCACGTAGCGCAGCCCGGCGCGCACCTCTCCCTTGGCCCGCGGCCCGCGCGCTTGGCGGTGGAGCTCGGCGTGGCGCATGAGCACGATACAGCCGATGACGACCAGGTACGACGTGGCGTCGATCGAGAAACACCAGCCGTAGCCCAGGGTGACCACCAGCAGGCCGGCCAGCGCCGGTCCGAAGATGCGCGAGATGTTGACGATGATGCTGTAGAGCACGACCGCGTTGGGGATGTCCTCGGGCGGCACCATCTCGGTGACGAACGAACGCCGCAGGGGGTTGTCGAACGACAGCAGGGTGCCGCCGACGATGGCCAGCGCGTACAGGCCGGCGAGCGGGGGGTGGGGCAGGAAGGCCAGCACGGCCAAGCCTATGGACTCGGCCATCTCCAGGCTCTGGGTGACGAGCAGCAGCTTGCGCTTGTTGGAACGGTCGGCGATGGCGCCGGCCCAGGCCGACAGCAGCAGGATGGGGCCGAACTGGCAGGCGGTGACCAGGCCCACGGCCAGGCCGCTGTGTGTGAGGTGGAGCACCAGTAGGGTGAGCGCGACGGTGGTCAGCCAGTTGCCGGTGTTCGAGATCGCCTGCCCGATGAAGAAAAGGCGAAAGTTGCGGTTGCGCAGCGACAGGAACGTCGTGCGCACCGCGCGGCTCAGGCGGCCCGGCGGCGTCACTCGGAGCATCTTTCGCGCGGGCCGCATCTGGCGACGCCGACCAGACTCACGCCCACCGCCACTGATCGGGCGCGACGCTCACGCCTTCATCTCGAAGGCGCCGGGGTCACCGCGTCGGGTCGGCCGACTCGCAGGGCACGCCGGTCTGGCAGAGCCCACAGCCGTAGTCGTCGATGCCGAAGTGGCTGCGCGCGTAGGGCACTGTGATGCCGAAGCAGTGCTGTCGACAGCGCTCCTTGTCGTGGCCGCTCGCGGAGATGGCGTCGGCCGGGCAGCGCTCGATGCACAACCCGCAGGCGCCCTGAGCGTAGAACAGGCACGAAGCGTGGCGGTCGCTGGAGGGGCGCGGCGTCGGGGCGATCGCCGCGCGGGCGATCACCGAGTAACAGCCCACGGCCTTGCCGCGCGCGGTGATGAGCCCGTCGCACAGGCCGAAGGTGCCCAGGCCCGACACGTAGGCGGCGTGGCGCTCGGACCAGGTCGAGGCGAGGCCGTACCGCGCCGACTTGCCGATCGTGTACGACGCCGCCTGCCCCGGGCTGACCGCATCGTGGCCGGCCTCGGCCAGGGCACCGACCAGCTGCGCGCAGAGCTTGGCGGCAAAGGCCTCGCCGTAGTGCTTGGACTCGATCCAGCGCCTTGCCGGGTAGGTGGTCTCGGCGCGGTTGTCCTCTTTCACGCGCGTTGTCTTGGGCAGCGCGAAGCTGATGACGGTGAGCTCGTCAGGGCGCGCGGGCGCCTGCGGGTGAGCCTGTGCGAAGATCTCCGCCGGCGTCAGGCAGGGCGCGCCGATGTCGGCCTGCAACTCGAGGTAGAGCGGATCGGCGCCGCTCGAAAAGCCGACCAGCGGCTCCTCGGTCCCCCGCTCGTTGCCTTTGTTGTGCAGGCTGTTGTCGGGCGAGGTCAGGCAGAAGTCCTTGACGGCGCTCTCTACCCAGATCGCCAGGTCGGCCGCGGGGTGGGTTTGGTGGGCGTCGGCCATGGATGGGCTCCTTCCGCTTGGATCGCTACGCCGCACGACTCAAGTATAGGGGGGCAGCGCCGCCGACGTCCCGGCCGACCGGCCTGACGAAGTCGATCGTCGCGGGGCGCGCGGCCTCTCTAACCGTAGTCGCGAAACTGCGGCCAGATCTTCGGCCACGACCTGGTCTGGCCGCGGCAGAGCCAGACCGGCATGCCCTCTTCGTCGTTTTGCACCCCGTAGCGGTTGTGGATGGTCGCCACCAGGCGCACCGAGGTGAAGTAGCGCAACAGCCAGGGCTGCGCCGCGCTGTCGTAGCCCACGAGGATCGTCGTGCCGAGCGACGGCTTGGGCGGCCCCCACCACCAGAAGCTGTTGTGGCCGCTGAAGGCGCCGGGCAGGCCCAGCGCCGGGCCGTAGCGGTCGATCGCTCCGGCCTCGCCGTAGTTGCCGGTCACGATGACCGCGGTGCGACGTTCGCCCGCCGGCAGCGAGTCGTAGACCCCTGCGACCGTGTGCACGAGCGCGGGCCAGCCGACTTCTTCGCCCAGGTTGTAGTTCACGTTCTGCAGGGGCACGGCGGCCAGCTCTCGGGGCGAGAGCACCGGCAGCGCTATGGGCAGCGTAAGGACGGCGAGAACGACCACGAACGAGATCGCGGCCCGGGGTGAGCGCCAGATCAGGCGCCGGCGCGCAGGACGGACCGAAAAGAAGCGTCGCCGCCCGGCCACGACCTCTTCGGTGACGACGGCGCCCGCCGCCAAGAGCACGACGTAGAGCGGTCCCAGGTAGTAGGGCCGGTCGCCCATGAAGATCAGCAGGGAGACGAACAGGATGGCGAAGGCGACGGCAAAGGCGCGGTAAGCCCGGTAGCGAGTCTCGCGCCACAGCGCCCAGAGGCCGGCGAGCCAGACCGGCAGAGCCCAGACCCCGGGCAGCAGGAGCATGACGAACGGAAACTTGAGGCTGTCGGTAAGGCCCGAGTGTTCGCGCCGCAGACTAGCCGACATCGCGAAGGTCGGCCAGCCGTGCTGCGCCTGCCAGACGATCACCGGAGACCAGACGGCCAGGGCGATCAGTGCGGCCAGCCACACCCAGGGGCTGCGAAAGATGCGCGCCCGGCCGGTCACCAGCAAGCCCACGGTCAGGCCGATCAGCAAGAAGAGGATGGTCTCCTTGTCGAGGAGGGCGACGCCCACCACGAGTCCGAGCACCGGCCAGAGCCGCTCTCGCCCGGTCCTCAAGATGCGGATGACGAGCAGCGAGGCGGCGCCCCAGGCCAGCAGGTCGTAGACCGTGGGTCCCGCCAGGTGGCCTTCTGCCAGGAACGGGCTCAGCCCAACGAGGAGGGCGGCCAGACTCTGGGCGAAGCGGCGGCCGCCGAGCTCGCGGGAGATGAGGCCGGCGAGAAACACCGTGAGCGCGAAGGCCAGCGCGGGGAAGAGGCGCAAGCCGATAAGCGAATCGCCGAACAGCGCGCGTGCGAGCGCCACGAGGGCGATCGACCCCACCGGCTGATCGACGTAGCCCCAAGCGAGGTGCCGCGAGGCCTCGAGGAAGTAGAGCTCGTCGCGGTGATAGCCGTTGCGCGCGGCGAACGCGAGCAGCAAGGCCAGCGCGCCGATGCCGATGGCGAGCAGCGGCCACAAGGCCAGCTGCGGAAGGTCGTCTGGGGGACCGGAACCGGGCGGCTCGAGCTCTGCCACTGAGCACCTCCTTTCGACTCGGTCACCGGTGTGGCGACGAGTGTATCTCGCGATTCTGTCGTTCGCTTCCTCGCTCGGCGCCCGAGCGCCGTGTGCATAGGCGGCCCTGCACGCGGTGGCCGGCGAAGCCGCGCTGCGCCATACTGCGGACTCATGCCGCGCGAGCGGACCGTGGGCAGCAAGGTCGAAGGCGTCGAAGGCGAGATCAACGATGGAACGTGTCACCCTGGCGAGAGCGCTCACCTGGAAGCGGCGCCGCGTGTTCCACCGCATGACGGTGAGCGGCGAGCTTGAGCGCGTGGCGTCGATCGAGCGCAAGGGGCGCCACTACCGCCTGACGCTCGACAACGGCAACAGCTTCCTGGTCGACCGCGATCATGTGCTCTACGCGCAGCCCAAGGAGCGGCAGCTCCGTCTCGGAGGCGACGAGTGACGATCGCGCGCACAGGAGGAGTCCGGTGAGGATCGCTCGCACCACGTTCGGCGCGGACGGCGCGCGCCTGCCGCTGGTCACGATCTCGGCGCCCGGCAACGCGGCGAGCGCGGTCGTCATCCACGGGTTCGGCGGCAACAAAGAGGAGCAGCTCGGCCTGAGCTTTCGCATAGCCGAGCTCGGCTTCGACACCTACACCATGGACCTGCGCGGGCACGGCGAGAACGCAAGCGCGCTCGACCCGGCCATGTTCGACGACGTCGAGGCGCTGATCGCCCACTGCCGGCGGGCAGGCGAGGTGGCGGCCGTCGGACACTCTCTGGGCGGCCGGCTGGCGCTGCTCAGCTCGGCCGACTACCGGGTGGGCATCTCGCCGGCTCTCGGCAAGACCTTCTCGGGCCGCACGCGAGACACGGTCAAGCGCCAGCGCAACCACCGGGTCAGCGAAGCGACCGAAGACGCCGGCTTCGACATCATCGACGCGCTGCCCGACGTGAGCGCGCTGACCGCCCGCGACCTCGTCCTCTACGGGTCACGAGACGTGCCCGAGATCGTGCGCTCCTGCGAGGCCCTGCAGCACGACGGCCAGCACGTCGTGCGCGTCGACGACGCCTTTCACGGCGACATCTTCGTGCTCGACGCCACGTTTCAGGAGATCGGCCGGCTGTTGGCCGGCGCGGGCCGCGTCGGGGGGCGACGAGACGCGGCCCGCGCCGCCGCCGCGAAGGGTCGGGATCTGCTCCCGCCGCCGCGGCCGGCTTGACCTGACGACGAGTCTCGTCAGGCAGACCTGCGGGCGGCCACCTGCTCCTCGGTCATGCTGCCGCCGTCCTGCGCGGGCACCAGGGTCAGCACGCGGGGAGGGGTGCTGAACAGGTACGTCATGGCGGCTTCGGCAACGGGCATCGCAGTCGGGTGTTCGAGCAGGTAGTAGTCCATGTCATCCTCCGCGTCTCGCAGGTCGAACGGTTCGAGCGACCAATCGACGAGAACAAAAAAAGGCGCCCCCGGTCGGTAAGGACCGGGAAGCGCCATTGCCCCCGTCAAATTCAGTCGACACACCCTTGTGCCGAGACTAGTGTACCCCAGATCGCCGCCAACCATGCAAGGTCAAGTTCTCGATGGCTCCCGACAGATGCACTCTGTTTGAATCGCCGCGCGGCGACGCATGATCGCCATCGTCGGAGGGCTCGGCGCGGCGTTCGCCTGGGCCGCCGGGACGTTGTGTTCGGCGCGCTCCAGCCGCTTGATCGGCGCCGCGTCGGTGCTCGCATGGGTGATGCTGGTCGGGCTCGTGGCGAACCTCGCCGTGGTCGCTGCCGGCCCCAGCCCCGGGCCGCTGAGCGGTGCGGACGTCGCGCTGCTGGTCACGGCCGGCGTGGGCAACGTGCTGGGACTGTTCCTGGCCTACACGGCGCTGCGCTCCGGCAAGGTCGGCCTCGTCGCGCCGATCGCCTCGACCGAGGGAGCCATCGCCGCGGTGCTGGCGGTGGCCGCCGGCGAATCGCTGGGCGCCGCTCCGGTCGTGCTGCTTGCCCTCATGGCGTTCGGAGTGGTGCTTGCGGCCGTGGCTCCCGAGGAGTCGCCGGCGCCGGACGTGCCGCGACCGCTCGGCTCCCAGCCGGCGGCCGGCCGCTCGTCGAGGCCCGCGCTCCTGGCGGCGCTGGCGGCCCTGTCGTTCGGAGTCGGCCTGTTCGCGACGGGGCGGCTGGGCGCTTCGTTGCCCCTGGGGTGGGCGCTGCTGCCGCCCCGCGTCGTCGGAGTGGTCGCGGTGACGATCCCTGTGGCGCTCAGCCGACGACTCCGGCTCACGCGCGCGACGGTCCCCTTGGTGGTGGTCGCCGGGCTGGCCGAGGTCGTCGGTTTTGCCTCCTATGTGGCCGGCGCGCGACACGGCATCGCGGTGGCCGCCGTGCTGGCCTCGCAGTTCGCCGCCATCGCGAGCGTGGCCGCCTACGTGCTGTTCCGCGAGCGGTTGACCCGGCTGCAGTTCGGGGGCGTGGCGGTCATCGTGATCGGCGTCGCGGCTTTGGCGGCGATCAAGGCCCGCTGAGCCACGCGCGGTTCGCGCGCGCCCGCGGTCGGGTGCGCCGCAGCGCGACGGGGGAGAAGGTGAGCGTCGGTGCCCCGCGGGCCTCGATCGCCGCGGACCGCGTCGCGACTACTTGACGAAGAATGCGATGGCCACGGCGAGCCCGAGCGCGACCACCACACGCCGCAATACGCTGGCCTTGACCCTGCCCGCGAAGCGGCCGCCGAGCGAGCCGCCGAGCAGGGCGCCGACCGCCATCACGGCGGCCGCCGGCCACACGACCCTGCCGGTCGCGGCGAACAGCACGGCCGCGGCGCCGTTGGCCAGCAGCGACAGCGTCTGCTTGAGCGCGTTCACGCGCGTCAGCGAGTCAGGCAGCACGAACGAAAAGAGGGCGAGCATCACGATGCCGAGCCCCGCCCCGAAGTAGCCACCGTAGACCGCTCCGGCGAAGGCGATCACGCCGACGCCGGTGAGGTGCTCTCGCCCGCCCGCGGGCTGTCGCTGCAGGCGCTCGACGACGTTGCGCTTGAGCCACGGTTCCGCGGCCAGCAGAGCGGTCGCCAGCAGGAGCAGCCACGGCACCAGCGCGTCGAACAACGCCGTGCCTGTCTTGAGCAGCAGCAGGCCGCCCACAGTGCCGCCGGCCAGGGCGGGCAGGGCCGTCGCCGCCACGCGGCGGCGCTGACCGCACAGGTCGCCGCGCTGCGCGTAGGCGCCGCCCAGATAGCCCGGCGTCAGGGCGACGGTATTGGTCACGTTGGCCCGGAGGGCGGGCACGCCCAGCGCGGTGAGCGCGGGGAAGGTGATCAGTGTGCCGCCTCCGGCGAGGGCGTTCACGGCGCCGCCGCCAACGGCGGCCAGCGCCAGCAGCCCCAGGTCGACCCCAGACAGGCTCACGCGATCCTCCCGATGGTGTGCGGTGCGTCGTGCCTAATACAGACGAAGGGCTAGTTGCTACTAAAGATGAGGAGGGCCGTTGTCGATATTGGACCCGCCGCACTGATAATCCAGCGCTTCATGCCCGTCTGACGGCGGGTCTGCTGCGCGTTGACCTTCCCCGGGGGGAGCCATGAGCGCCGTCACGCACAAGGATTCTACGCGACAGTCGATCGTGCGCTCCACCTCTCGTGCGGGTCGCGCGTCTGTCGTGGTCGTGCTGCTCGTGGTCTGCGCGCTGGTCTGTCTGTTCGGCACCGCCGCGCCGGCGCACGCCGCCACCCCCGGAGCGCCTGTCGCGAAGGCGCCCAAGGGCGCTCTCACCGTGACCAGGCCCACGTTTGCGTGGCACAAGGTCGGCGGCGCCACCAAGTACGAGGTGCGGGTATACAAGGGCAGCCAGCTGCTGGTCAAGAAGACCGGCATCACGACGCTGTCGTGGAAGTGCACCAAGACCCTGCCCCTGAACGTGGGTCTCACCTGGACAGTGCGTGCCGGCAACGCCCACGCCACAGGCGCCTGGAGCAACGTCCTCGCATTCAATGTCGTCAGCCCCTACGCCCCGCTGGGCACGATCGCCACGCTCACGCCTACCTGGAAGTGGGCCAAGGTCAAAGGCGCCACCCGCTACGAAGTGCGCGTCTACCGGGGCGCCAAGCAGTTGCTCAAGAAGACCGGCCTCAAGGCGCTCAAGTGGAAGGTGGGCAAGGCGCTGCCCGTGCACGTCAGCCTCATCTGGAAGGTGCGCGGCAGCAAGGGCGCCCACCGGTACGCCTGGAAGAGCTTCAAGTTCATGGTCGTGCCGCCCGCCGCGCAGATCGCGGCGACCGCCGCTGCCCCCCTGACGGCCGTCGCCGGGGCGGCCGTCGCGACCGCTCCCAGCGTCATCGTCAAGGACGCGTTCAACTACCCGGTGAGCGGCGTGACCGTCACCTTCGCCGTCACGAGCGGCGGCGGCTCTGCCACCGGCCTCACGGCGACCACCAACGCCGCGGGCATCGCCACAGTCGGGTCCTGGACGCTGGGCACGCACGCCGGCGCCAACACGCTGACGGCCACGAGCGCCGCTCTGAGCGGTTCGCCGGTCACCTTCACGGCCACCGGCATCGCCGGGCCCGTTGATGCCGCGCAGTCCACCATCGCCGCGTCCAGCGCCGACATCACCGCCGGTGATGGCACTCAGGTCATCACGGTCACGCTCAGAGACGCGAACGGCAACCCCGTCACCACCGGCGGCGCCAACGTCGCCATCACCCTCGTCTCCGGCACAGGCGTCGTAACCAGCCCACCGACCGACAACGGCGACGGCACGTACTCGGCGACCGTGACGGCTCCCGACACCTGCGGCAGCGGCGTGTTCGCCGCTACCGTCGGCGGCGACGCTGTCGACGGTGGTGGCACCGGCCAGGCGCTGATCACGGTCCACTACGTCGCCGGCCCGGCCGATGCGATACAGAGCAACCCCGGCAATCCCGGTGACGGCCAGAGCGCGGTCGCCGGCGCAGCCGTGGCCACTGCCCCGAGCGTCGTCGTGACCGACAAGAACGGCAACCCCGTGAGCGGTGTGACGGTCGACTTCGCCGCCACAGCAGGCGGCGGCTCCTGCAGCGACACCTCGGCCGTCACCGACGCCTCGGGCATCGCCTCTGTCGGCTGGACGCTGGGCACGACCGCCGGCCCCAACACCCTGACGGCGACCTGCCCCGGGCTGGCCGACCCGACGGTCACCTTCAGCGCCACCGGCATCGCCGGCGAGGCTGCGCAGATCGCCGTGAGCGCGGGCGACGCGCAGACGGCCACCGTAGGCAAGGCCGTCGCCATCGCCCCGAGCGTCGTCGTGACCGACAAGAACGGCAACCCCGTGAGCGGTGTGACGGTCGACTTCGCCGCCACAGCAGGCGGCGGCTCCTGCAGCGACACCTCGGCCGTCACCGACGCCTCGGGCATCGCCTCTGTCGGCTGGACGCTGGGCACGACCGCCGGCCTCAACACTCTGACGGCGACCTGCCCCGGGCTGGCCGACCCGATGGTCACCTTCAACGCTACCGGCATCGCCGACTCGATGGCGAAGTTCGCCCTGAGCCTTGCGCCCACCCAGATCTGCGGGCAGACGTTCACCGGCCTGAACACCCTGACGGCGCAAGACGTCTACGGCAACACCGTGACTGACTACTCCGCCCTGACCGACAATGTCACGCTCAGCGTGGCTCCTGCCGACGGCGTCGTCAGCGGCCTCGGCATGGCGTTGGGCGACGTGCTCGACACGTCGCTCGACTTTTCGAACGGCGTCGCCGACCTGAGCGGCAAGATGGTCTTTTCGGGCCTCGCCGGCGGCCAGATCTTCACGGCGACGGCGCAGAGCGGCGGCACCGGCGACTCAGCCGTCGTGACGATCGGCGTCGGAGCGCCCAGCAAGCTGGCCGTCGCGCGTCAGCCGATCGCCGGAACCAGCGGCGTCGTGCTCCCCACGCAGCCGATCGTGGACGTCGAAGACTGCGGCGGCAATATCGTGCCCACCAGCAGCGCCACGATCACGGTGAGCTCCTCCGGTACGAGCGTGATCGGCGGCAGTGAGGCGGCCGGACTTGCCGCCAGCGGCGGTGTCGCGAGCTTCAGCGACCTCACGCTGGCCGGCACTATCGGTGCGCCCTACGCCTTGACCTTCTCCTCGAGCGGTCTCGCTTCGGCCGATTCGGGCAACGTCACCGTCACGGTCGGCGCGCCGACCCAGGGGGTGCTGACCACGCAGCCCAGCGGCGCCGTCAACGGCGTGGCCCTCACCGGCCACCCCGTGGTGCAGTTGCGCGACTCGGGCGGCAACGATGTCTCGACGGCCGGCGTCAGTGTCGTGGCCACTCTCGCGTCGGGTAGCGGCGTCCTCTCCGGCACGACGACGGTGGCCACCAACGCAAGCGGCGTGGCGATCTTCTCGAACCTCGTCGTGACCGGCACTGTCGGCACGTACACGCTGACCTTCACGCCGACCTCGTTGGCCCCGGCGACATCGGGCGGCTTCGTCCTTACCGCGGGCGCCGCCACCAAGGCCGTGCTCACCACGCAGCCCAGCGGCGCCGTCAACGGCGTCGCGCTCACCGGCGCGCCCGTCGTGCAGCTCGAAGACGCCAGCGGCAACTACGTCTCGACCTCCGGCGTCAACGTGACCGCCGTGATCGCCACCGGCGGCGGCGCCCTCTCCGGCACGACGACCGCGGCCACCAGCACAAGCGGCACCGCGACCTTCTCGAACCTGGTGATCACGGGCACGGTCGGGTCGCGCACGCTGACCTTCACGCCGACCTCGCTCACCGCGGCCACCTCGAACGCCTTCACGCTCACCTTCGGCGCCGCTACCAAGGCCGTGCTGACCACGCAGCCCAGCGGCGCCGTCAACGGCGTCGCGCTCACCGGCGCGCCCGTCG
>CAZFJE010000005.1:0-43569 GCA_964519555.1 uncultured Thermoleophilia bacterium | reverse complement strand
GGGGACCTCACGGTACCCCGTGGGAGGCTGGCCTTCTCATCCCATCTGCTAGGCGGCCTGACCACGCTACTCGCCGGGCTCGTTCGACCAGGTCGTGCCTGGCACTGTCCTGAAGTCGGCGAAGGTGAGCTCGTGGCCGGGTGGGGCGACGACGAAGTCGTCGCCCCACCCGGCCACGACGAGCGCGTCGAGCAACGTGATCGTGCCGGGCACCTCCTCGACCGTCATATCGAAGCGCGCCGCGAACTCGGCCACCTGGTCGCGGTAGGGAGCCAGATCGTGGCGACCGGTGTCGATGAGCACGAGACGGGTGTAGTGATTGAGCAGCAGGCGCATGAGCTGCTCCGCGCGTTCGGCGCCGCGCTTTTCCACCAGCTTGTCGTACTCGGTGAGGATGGTGTCGCACTCCTCGAGGTACGACTTCGTCAGGTAGTAGGAGCCACGCACCTTCTCGGACTGGGCGGCGAACGCGGCGTTGGAGCCCAGCATCATGGCGATGCAGTCGTCGACGCGGGGCACGACCAGGGTCGCGGCGTGCGTCTTCAGGCCGAGCACGGCGTTGGAGCACAGGCCGTAGCCCAGTGCGATGGTGGCGCCCGGCCTGTCGGCGGCGGCGACGGCTACGCGCAACCCCTCCTTGAGCTTCTCAGGGCTCAGATGGAGCTGCGCGTCGAGCGTCACGCACTCGACGCCGTCGGTGGCGCCCGGTGCGAGCTCGCCGAGCACGGCCGGGCAGGCGATCAGCGTGAGCCCGCGCGGCCGTGCGACCGAGCAGTCGGGGTCGCAGTTGGGTGAGTGGGTCATAAGCACCAGAGTGCCGCCCGACGCCGGCCGTCGTCAACCGAAGAGCCGGCCGCGCCGCCTGACGATGAAGCTGGCGGGCGGCCTGGGGAAGGGTGTCGCGGGGCGATGCTCGAACACTTCGTTTGAGCTGCCCGCAGCGTCGCGATCCCAGGAGAGCCTCATGCCCAGGACCACCGTGCCATCGGCCACCAGCTTCCTTGGGGCGCCGTTGGCTGCCGACCCCGCCACAGCCCGGGCGCGCTTCGCCTTTCTCGGCATCCCGTTCGGCGTGCCCTACGACATGGCCGGCGTCTGCCCGCCGTCTGCCGGCGCCGCCGAGGCGGTGCGCGCCGCCTCGCGGCAGTTCGTCGGCGAGCACGACCATTACGACTTCGACCTGGGGGCGCCGCTGGCCGCCGACGGCCGGCTCGACATGGTCGACTGCGGCGACGTAGCCGGCGACCCTCGCGACCTGGCGGCTACGGCGCGCGGCGCGACCGCCTGCGTCGGCGACCTCGTCGCCGGCGGCGCCATGCCGCTCGTGGTGGGCGGCGATCACGCCATCCCGCCGCTCGTCGTGGCCGGACTCGACCACAGCCGCGAGCTCAACATCTTGCAGATCGACGCCCACCTCGACTTTCGCGACGAGGTCGGCGGTGTCAGGGACGGCTACTCGAGCCCTATCCGCCGCCTGCGGGAGCTGCCCTTCGTGGGCGACATCGTGCAGGTCGGGCTGCGCGGCTCGGGCAGCGCCCGAGCCGCCGACGTCGAGGCCGCTCTCGCCGCCGGCAACGTGCTGATCACCGCCGACCAGGTGCACGAGGCCGGCGTGGCGATCGTGCTCGACCGCCTGCGCGCCGGCGCGCGCTACTACATCACGGTCGACGTCGACGGCCTCGATCCCAGCTGCGCGCCCGGCGCCGGCTGGCCGCTGCCGGGCGGCCTGCGGTTCGAGCAGGCGGCGGCCATCGTGCGCTCGGTGGCTCGCGTCGCCGACGTGGCGGGCATCGACTTCTGCGAGTTCGTGCCACGACTCGACCTGAACGGCCTGACGGCGCTCACCGTCACGCGCTTGCTCATCAATCTGATCGGCGTGACCGCGCACAAAGAGGCCGACGGTCGGGGCGCGGCGTAGCCCTGTGGCCGGTGAGCGCGCCGGCCGCTGCTCGGCGTAGCCGCCGCCGGCCGCGCCAACGACTCTCTGGCGTGGGCGTCAGGGCGGCTGTAGGGTCGCGCTATCTGCAAGCGGCGGGTCAGGGGGGAGCATGGTCGACGATCACGGCCGCGGCGACGCCGATTCCGGCCAGGCCGGCGCCTGCCGGGTGACGCGCCGGCAGCTCATGATCGGCGCCTCGGCGCTGGGCATCTCGGCAACCGCCGCTTCGCTGCTGGCGAGCTGCGCGTCGGCCGGGTCCGCGGGGGCACAGAGCGGTGCAGGGCAGAGCGGCTCGCCGGCCACGACCGCCGACCCGTGGCTCGGCTACCCCATGCCCGGCGACCTGCGCCCCGACGCGCCCGAGCTGGCCAAGCGCGGCCCCTTCAAGGTCGGCGTGCGGGGGTGGACCGTCACCAACCCGGACCAGCTCGACATGGTGCACTACAGCGCCACCAACACCGACCCGCGCTACGACCGGCCCCTGCCGCTGCAGGTGTGGTACCCGGCCGTCGTCCACGGGCGCGAGCGCGAGCTCACGACCTACGCCGACGCCCTGGGCAGCGGGCCCAACGATCCCACGCGGCCCGTCGTGCCGTTCACCTTTCCGGGACGAGCCCTGCGCGACGCGCGACCCGACCCAAGCCAGGGTCCGTACCCCCTGCTCATCGTCTCGCACGGCTATCCGGGTTCCGATGTGCTCCTCACCAACCTGACCGAGAACCTGGCCTCAAAGGGCTACGTCGTGGTCGCCATCAGCCACACCGACTCCACCCACGCCGACGCGACGGTCTTCGCCAGCACGTTGCGCAACCGCGCGCTCGACATCAACTTCGTGCTGACGACCATGGGGCGTCTGGCCAAGAAGGGCTCGCACAGCTTCCTGTCGGGTATCGTCGATGCCGACAACACGGCGCTGATCGGTTACTCGATGGGGGGCTACGGGGTGCTCATCTGCGCCGGCGCCGGCATCACGCCGGGCTTTGCCTCGGCGCCGTACTGGGCGGCGGGCGACACGCTGCAGCTTCTCGAGGAGGGCACGCCGCGGTACTCCGCCCTGCTCGACTCGCGGGTCAAGGCGATCGTGCCGATCGCGCCGTGGGGCGGCACCTACGGGGCGTGGAACGCGGCCGGCCTTGCCGGCATCAAGGTGCCCGCGCTGTTCGTGGGCGGCGACCAGGATCAGACCGCACCCTACGCCGGCGTCAAGTTCATCTTCGAGAACGCGACCAACGCCGACCGCTACCTGCTGGTGCATCAGAACGGCGACCACGAGGTCGCCGTGAACCCGGCGCCGCCCGTCACCTTCACGCGCTGGCGCGAGTATGAGCACTACCAGGAGCCGGCGCTCGACAACACGCGCACCAACAACGTCAACCAGCACTTCCTCACGGCGTTCCTGGGCGTGCACCTCAAGGGAGCCGCCTACGCGGACTACCTGAACGTCGACGATGTGAGCTCCAACGACAGCAACAACTCCGGCAACCCGGGGTATCCGGCCGGCATCTGGAAGGGCTTCCCGGAGTGGTCGGCCGTGGGTCTCGAGATGCACCACCTGCGGCCCTAGGCACGCATGGCCGCGGCGGTCGTCGGGCGGCGGGGCCGCCTGCCCTTGCCGGGCAGGCGGCCCCGCCGCCTCGTCAGTTGAGCCTGCGCAGCAGGCCTGCGGGCAGGTAGAGGACCTCTTCGCGGCCGCTGAGCGTGTCGCCCACGATGGTCGAGCCGTCGTCGGGAGGGCCGGGTTCGAGCTTGACCAGAAAGCCGCCAAGGCGCTCCTCTACGGCCCAGCCGGTGCCCCCGGGCGTGGCCACCCGGTCGCCGACCCGGACCCGGTCGTCCTCGTGCGCCACATGCTCCTTGCCGGCGTGCCGGTACTCGTCGAACAGACGCCGCTCGTCGGCGCTCCACTCTTCTGCGTCTGCCATGATCGTCCGCCTTCCCGTGTCTTTTGCCGTCGACTCTAGTACACGAAAACGCCGGCGACGGCAGACGGCAGTCGCGACGTGCGTCGCCAGATGCCCGAGCAGGCGCGGCGGGCCCGGGGTGCCCCGCGGTGAGCTCCGGGGGCGCTGGGCGCGCCCCCCGGTCGCGCCCTTGCAGGCCGCTTTGGTCAGCGGTGCGCCGGAGTGTGAGAAGATAAAGGAAGGGCGACCCGGCGCCAGGGCTGTCTTTGGCGCCGTTTGAGCGACGACCAGCGAGGGCGGGACTTGTGTCTCGCCCTTCTTTTGGCCCGGCATCTGCGGGCCGCGGCCGGGCGCGAGACGCCGCAGGCCACTGGGCCGCGGTCGCCGGCGAGGCCCTCAAGGCTGCCGGCCGCGACCGGCCACGCGGAACGAGCCCCATGACTCACGAGCGAGATGAGTGACACGAGCGGGATGAGCGACACACGCGAGATGAGCTATACGCTTGACGTGGCGCCTGCAGGCGACTGCGACACAGGCCGCGGACAGGGCGACGGCGCGACACTCGCCCTCGAGAACGCGCGACTGCGTGTCGATCTCGCGCGCCGTGAACAGCTCGGCGAGGTGATAGCCGCGATCGTCGCATCGATCACCGCCGTCGGCGAGCTGCGCGACATCATGACGCGCGTGACGGCGCTCGCCGGCGAGGCCGTCGGCGCCGACTGGGCGTACGTCGCGTCGCTCAGGGGCGATGTCTGGAAACCCTTGTACCTGTGGCAGACCCCCGCCGGTTTCGGCGATCAGGGATTCTCGAGCGAGCAGACCCCGTTTGCCGATCGGGCCCTGCGCGCCGGCGAGCCCGTCGCCATCGACGACTGCAGCGGCGACGAGGGTCTCGACCCCGAGCTGTGCAGCGCGTGGGGTGCCCGGGCCGTGATGGTCGCGCCCATGGTGGTACGCCGCGAAGTGCTCGGCGGCCTGTTCTTTCGCTACGACCGGCCGCACCGCTTCTCGCGCTCCGAACAGGCCTTCGCCAAGGGCGTGGCCGGAGCCGCCTCGCAGGCCCTCCACGCCGCCCGGCTTTTCGAACAGCAGCGCCGCATCGCCGTCACGCTGCAGGAGAACCTCATCCATCCGCTGCCCTCGGTCGCTGGTCTGCAGTACTCCGTGGTGGGCAACACCGCTTACGAGCCCGAGCTCGTAGGGGGCGACTTCAGCGATGTGTTCCTGGTCGACGACCGCCACGTCGCCATTCTCATCGGCGATGTCGCCGGCAAAGGCATACGCGCCGCCGGGCTGACCGAGACGGTGCGCAGTACCGTGCGCGCTTTCGCCACTGTCGACTCCTCGCCCGCCGCCATCCTGCGCATGACGAACCAGCTCCTGTTGCGGCGCGGCATCGAAGAAGAGCTCGTGACCGCCCAGCTGGTCAGCCTCGATCCGGTGTCGGGGCGGGCCAGGTTCGCAAGCGCCGCTCACCCGCCGCCGGTGCTGGTCGGCCCACGCTCGTGCCGGCTGCTCGAGCCGTCGTTCGGCGTGCCCCTGGGCTCGTTCGACATGCCCTACGAAGACAGCGACCTGCGACTTACGCCAAGCGACGCGCTCGTTCTCTACACCGACGGGGTCACCGAAGCGCACCAGGGCGCCGAGCTGTTCGGCTACGAACGGCTGATCGCAGCGGCGTCGGCCCTGAGCGGCGGCAGCGCGACGACGCTGGCCGAGGGCGTGCGTGACGCCGCGGTCCGCTTTTCCGACCGGCTGAAGGACGACCTGCACGTGGTCGCCCTGCGCCTGGTCGACGAGACGCTGCCGGCCTAGACGCGCGCCGCGCGGCACCCGCTCGCCGCACGGCACCCGAGCGCCGCATGGCACCGGCGCGGCGGCAGCCTCCGCTCCCTGCCTTCTCGTCGCCGTCGGGGCCGAAACGCAGGCGCGACGCCGCGCGCCTCGGTAAGCTACGAGGGTGCCGGGCCCCGACGCGCCGGCCGACCACCAGATGAAGAAGAGGACCCGACCTTGCGAGTGTTGATCGCCGAAGACGAGGCGCTGATCCGCATGGACCTGCGCGAGATGCTGATAGACGGAGGGCATGAGGTGGTGGCCGAGGCGCGCGACGGCGCCGAAGCGATCGCCCTGGCGCGCTCCTGCCGGCCCGACGTGGTCTTCATGGACATCAACATGCCGGGCGTGAACGGCATCGAGGCGACGGCCGCCATCAGTGCCGAAGCGATCGCGCCCGTGGTGATCCTCACGGCGTTCTCGCAGCCCGCGCAGGTCGAGCAGGCCGCGCGCGCAGGCGCCATGGGCTACGTCGTCAAGCCCTTCTCGCGCAACGACATCGTGCCGGCCATGGAGGTGGCGGTCGCGCGCTTCGCCGAGGCCGCCCTGCTGGCGCGCGAGGTGGGCGACCTGACCGAGCGGCTCGAGACACGCAAGGTCGTCGACCAGGCCAAGGGTCTGCTGATGGCGCGCGGGCTCACCGAGTCCGAAGCCTTGCGCCGGCTGCAGAAGGTGGCCATGGACCGGCGCAAGACCCTGCGCGAGGTGGCCGAGGCGATCATCACGGCCGGCGACGCCCTGTAGCCAGGCCCGCCGGCGGCCTGCCGCGGCTCCGCGGGCGGCAGGCGCGGGCACGCCGCGACAAAAGGACCGGCCGTCGGTCGGACACAGATCGAAAGGGAACCCATGGCCAGCGCGCAGACGATCGACGTAGAGAACGCCCACATGCCGCCCTTCTTCGCCAAGACGCCGATCTCGATCGTGCGCGGCGAGGGCGTCGTTGTGTGGGACGAAGAGGGCGAGCGCTACCTCGACCTCACCGCCGGCTGGGGCGTCACGTCTATCGGCCACGCGCACCCCGCCATCGTGGCCGCGCTTGCCGAGCAGGGCGGGCTCATCCTGCAGAACCCCGACTCCGGGCTGACCTACTCGCCCGCGCGGGCGCGACTGCTGACGCTGCTCTGCGGCGTGCTGCCGGCGGGCCTCGACCGCATCTTCTTCACCAACAGCGGCGCCGAGGCCAACGACGCCGCCGTGAAGCTCGCTCGCAAGGTCACCGGCCGGCGCGACGTGGTGGCCTGCGAAGGCAGCTTTCACGGGCGCACGATCAGCATGGTGTCGGCGACCGGGCAGGCGCGCCACCGCGACAAGTTCGTGCCGCAGATGCCGGGCTACCGGTTCGTGCCCTACGGCGACCTCGCAGTCCTCGCCGGCGCACTCGACCCGGGGGTGGCCGCGGTCATCGTCGAGCCCGTCCAGGGCGAGGGTGGCGTACACTGTCCGCCCGACGGCTACCTGCGCGGCGTGGCCGAGCTCTGTCACCAAAACGGCGCCCTGCTGATCGTCGACGAGGTCCAGACCGGCTTCTGTCGCACGGGCCCGTTCTTTGCCACCCCGTCCGACGCGACGCCCGACCTGCTTACCATGGCCAAGGGCATCGCCGGCGGGTTTCCGCTGGGCGCCTTCGCCATGACCGAAGCCGTCTCGCGCAAGCTCGAGCTGGGCGACCACGGCGGCACCTACTGCGGTAACCCGCTCGCCTGCGCGGTGGCTTGTGCCGTGATCTCGTACCTGATCGAGCACGACGCGCCGGCGCTGGTGGCGGCGCGCGGCCGCGAGGCGCTCGTCGAGATGGACCGCTGGCGCACGGCCTGGCCCGACCTCGTCACCGACGTGCGCGGCGCCGGCCTGCTGCTGCTGGTCGAGCTGCGCGACGAGGCCGCCGCCGCCGCTGTGGCCGCCGAGTGTCTGGCGCGCAAGACCTTTGTGCGCCAGACGCAGGGCGTCGGCGTGCGCGTGTTCCCGGCGCTCACCATCACGCCCGCCGAGCTGGCCCAGGGCCTGGCCGCGCTCGCCGAGGCGATCGCAGCGGTCGCGGCCGGGCCGGTCGGCTAGACGGGAGCGCCGCGGGGGCTACTCGGCGTCGGTGAGGGGCACACGCACGCTGACGACCGTGCCGCCCGCCGCGCCGCTCATGCGCAGGGTGCCCCGCAGGTCGTCTTCGACCAGCGCGCGCACGATGGCGAGGCCGAGGTTGCTCGAGCGGGCGGGGTCGAAGCCGGGCGGCAGGCCGCGGCCGTCGTCGCTCACGGTGAGCTCGAGCTCGTGAGGCCGGCGCCGCAGGGCGAGCGTGACGCTGCCCTCGGCGCCTGGGACAAAGGCATGCTCGAGGGCGTTGTGCACGAGCTCGGCGATGGTCAGGGCGAGCGAGGTGGCGGTGCGTGCGTCGACCTTGCCGGTCGTGCCGCTCACCGACACGTCGACGCGCGACTCCTCGCCCACGAGACCGCGGCGCACCAGGTCGACGACGGTGCGCGCCGCCTGGGCGAAGTCGACGCGCTCTTCGTCGGAGCCGGCCAGCAGGTCGTGCACGACGGCCATCGAGGTGACGCGGTCGGTGGCGTCGGCCAGGGCCTTGCGCGCCTCGTCGCTCGTGGTGCGCCGGGCGTGGACGCGCAGCAGCGAGGCGATCGTCTGCAGGTTGTTCTTCACGCGGTGATGGACCTCGCGGATGGTGGCCTGCTTGACCATGATCTCGCGCTCGCGGTGGCGCGCCTCGGTGAGGTCTTCGACCAGCACGAGGGTGCCGTACTCGAGGGCGATGGAGCGGTAGTCGAGCACGCGCTGGGCGACCTCGACTTGCACCGCGATGGCGCCGCGCGCCCCGAAGGTCGGCGAGATGCCGAGCACGCCGCCGGGCAGCGCCGAGGCCCTCATGCCGGTGACGCGGCCCTCGACGCCGGCCAGCCTCATGATGCTGACCGCGTTCGGCGAGGCGTAGGCGATCCGCCCGGTGGGGGCGACCTGCATGACGCCGTCGCCCGCATGGCGTGTCGTGGCGAAGTCCTTACCGGTGCGCAGGTCGACGATGGGGCCGGCTGCCAGCGCCCGCAGGAGCTCCTCGGCGGCCCGCATGAAGGCCTTCTCCATGGCCCCCGGAGCCGACTCGGCGTGCTGCGCGAGGCTGCGCACGACGGCGGCAAAGGGAGCGGGCTCGCCTATGGGGTAGGCCACCGTCGCGTAGCGCACGTTGCGGGCGCGCCGCTCATGCTCGCCCTCGACGCGCTCGCCGCGGTCGATCGCCGCCAGGGCCTCGGGCGACTCGCTCGCGGTGAGCGCGCGGCCTACGCGCGACGCCGCGAACGGCGTCGCCGCCGTGCTCGGCCGGCAGTCGGCGACCACGACGAGCGCGCCCGCTTCGTCGGGCACGACCAGGGCCACGTCGCCGTAGCCCAGGTCGGCGATCAACTGCAGGTTGTCGACCGCGTTGGCCAGGTGGCTGCGTGCCTCCGGGCTAAGGTCGACGGGCAGATCGAGAGCGGCCATTGAGGCAGTATACGCACCGGGTACGGACGCCGTTCGGCTTCGCCGATCCTGCGCACGCGTCCCGGTCGGGGAGTGCTGCCCGGCGCCGTGCCCGGCGCCGGGCTCGGCGGCGTGGGGCGGCCCTCGCGGTCAGCGGCGCGGCGGGCGCAGGGCTTCGACGCCGCGTACGTCGCCGTCGCCGTCGACCAGCACGGTGACCTCGACGTAGCCCAGGCGGGCGAGGTCGCCGGCCAGCGTGTCGGCCTGCCGTCCGCCGAGCTCGAGCAGCAGGGCGCCGCTGGGCCGCAGAAAGCGGGGGCTCTCGGCCACCACACGGCGCAGGAGCGCGGCGCCGTCCGGGCCGCCGTCGTACGACAGCGGCGTCTCAAAGGCGAACGTGTCGCGCTGCAGCAGCGAAAGCTCAGGCGTGGGCACGTACGGCACGACGCCGACCACCACGTCGACGTCTCCCGCGAGGCCGGGCGGCAGCGGGGCGAAGAGGTCGCCGCGATAGGCCTCGACGCCGTTGCCGGCCGCGCAGGCGACGGCGCGCTCGTCGACATCCGAGGCCACGACGCGGGCCGCGGGATGGGCGCTCTGCAGGGTCCCGGCAATGGCGCCGGCCCCGGTGCAGAGGTCGATCGCCGTGCCCTCGGCGGGCAGGCGCGCGGCGGCTCGGCGGGCGAGCGGCTCGCTTTGCGGGCGCGGTACGTAGACGCCGGGCGCGACGAGCACCTCGATGTCGCAGAACGTGACGCGGCCGGTGATCCAGGCGAGCGGTTCGCCGGTGAGACGGCGCGCGACGAGAGCATCGAGGAGGGCGGCGTCCCCGGCGGCGCGGGTCAGCAGCACGCCGGCTTCGGCGTGGGCGGCGATGAAGCCGGCGCGGGCCAGCAGCGCGGCGAGCTCGTCGCGGCCGGTGGGCACGGGCGGGCTCACGGGAGCGTCACTCGACGACCGCCCCGGATCGGGCTCGCCTGCGGCGTCACCAACGACCAGCCCGTCGCGGGCCCGCTAGCGGGCCGACGTCGTGATGGGCAAGCCGGCGCGCTGCCAGGCGAGCAGGCCGCCTTTGACGTTGGCGACGTTCGTGAACCCCATGCCCGCGAGGCGTTTGGCTTGGGCGGCGCTGCGGTGTCCGCTCAGACAGACCACGAGGATCTCGTCGTCTGGGGCAAGGCCGATGTCGCCCGTCGTGATGCTCTCCGGCGGCAGGTGACGCGCGCCTTTCGGGTGGCCGGCGGCGAACTCGCGCGCCGAGCGCACGTCGATCAGCTGGGCGCCCTTGCGCGCCCGGGCCCAGGCCTCGGCGACGTCGATCGCGGGCGGCGACGCTGAGGCGGAGCCGTGGCGGAACGGCCACACGGCGCGCTAGCTCCTGCCGCCGGGCGCGCGGCGCAGGCCACGCGTGGGCGTCGATCCCAAGAAGACGGTCACTGCCATCGTGCACACTCCATCCAGTCGCCACCTGCCCGAGTCAGGATACCCTGAGGGGTATATGCTACAGGCCGCCCCGCCGGTGACGCAAATGTCGGTGACGGCGCGGACGGCGGGTCCGCCGCGCCGCCGCCCGCCGAGCGCGGCGGCGGCGGCTTGCGTGGTCAGGTATCCTAGGGATTGTACGAGCGCGGGGGCCGCCGGTAGCGCGGCCGCGACGAGCGCGCACCGACCTGCCCGGGTGGTCACGACACGCGGGCCCGGGAACAAAGGGACCGACCCATGGCGCACGACACACGAACGGGCGCGAAGCTGACGACGCTGCGCGACTCGCTCGGGCTGACCGTCGAGCAGGTCGCGGAGCGCAGCGGCTGCGATGTCGCGGTGATCGAACAGCTCGAGGCCGGTGACCTGGCCCCGTCGCTGGCGCCGCTCATCAAGATCACGCGGGCGCTCGGCTGCCGCTTGGGCACCCTGCTCGACGACGACGCCCAGATGGGCCCCGTCGTCACGCGCGGCGGCGAGAGCGAGTCGGTCGCCCGCTTGCGCAGCCTCGAGACGGGTACGCCCGACCGCGGCCAGCTCGAGTTCTTCTCGCTGGCCGCCGGCAAGAGCTCGCGCCACATGGAGCCGTTTCGCATCGTCGTACAGGCCGGCGCCTCGCGGGCGTTGTCCACGCACGAGGGCGAAGAGGTCATCTACGTGCTCGACGGCTGCATCGAGGTCGAGTACGGCAAAGACCTCCACGTGCTGGGCGTCGGCGACAGCATCTACTACGACTCGATCGTGCCCCACCAGGTGCGCGCGGCCGGCACAGACGCGGCCACCATCCTCGCCGTCATCTACGCCCCGTTCTGAGAGCTCCGGGTCGTGGCGCTGCACACTGAAGACACTATCGGCGCGTACTTCGAGCGCATCGTCGCCGCCGATCCCGAGCGCGAGTTCGTCGTCTATCCCGACCGCGACCTGCGCTGGACCTACGCCCAGTTCGACGAACGCGTCGACAGCCTCGCCAAGGGCCTGCTGGCCATCGGCATCGGCCGTGGCGACCACCTCGGCATCTGGGCGCGCAACGTGCCCGACTGGCTCACCTTCATGTTCGCTACGGCGAAGATAGGCGTGGTGCTGGTGACGGTGAACCCGGTCTACAAGAGTCACGAGCTCGCCTACGTCATGAAACAGTCCGACATGAAGGCGCTGTGCATCATCGACGCCTTCCGCGACGTCGACTACGTCGAGATCGTGCGCGACCTCGTGCCCGAGTCGCTCACCCACGCGCGCGGCAGCCTCGACGCGCCCGAGTTCCCGGCGCTCAAGAGCCTCATCTACCTGGGCCCCGAGAAGCATCGCGGCATGTACACCGTGCCCGAGCTGCTGTTGCTGGGTGGCCACAGCGACGACGCCGAGCTCGTCGCGACCAAGGCCGCCGTGGGCAACGACGACGTCGTGAACATGCAGTACACCTCGGGCACGACCGGCTTTCCCAAGGGCGTCATGCTCACCCACCGCAACATCCTGAACAACGGCTACTACATCGGCGCCCGCCAGGACCTGGGCCCCGCCGACCGCGTCTGCCTGCCGGTGCCGCTCTTTCATTGCTTCGGTTGCGTGCTCGGCGTGCTGGCCGCCCTCACGCACGGCGCCACGCTCGTCATGATCGAGGCCTTCGACCCGCTGCTCGTGCTGGCCGCGGTGCAGAAGGAGCGCGCCACCGCGCTCTACGGCGTGCCCACCATGTTCATCGCCGAGCTGGCTCACCCCATGTTCTCGATGTTCGACCTCACCAGCCTGCGCACCGGCATCATGGCCGGCAGCCCCTGCCCCATCGAGACCATGCGCCAGGTGATCGACCAGATGCACGCCGGTGAGCTCACCATCTGCTACGGGCTCACCGAAGCCTCGCCGGTGTTCATGCAGACCTCGACCGACGACACGCTCGAGCGCAAGTGCGAGACGATCGGCACCGCGCACCCCGAAGTCGAGGTGCGGGTCGTCGACCCGCGCACCGGCAAAGACTGCGCGCCCGACGTGCCCGGCGAGTTCCTCTGCCGCGGCTACAACGTGATGAAGGGCTACTACAACATGCCCGAAGCCACGGCGGCGGTGATCGACGCCGACGGCTGGCTGCACTCCGGCGACATCGGCACGATCGACACCGACGGCTACTACCGCATCACCGGCCGCATCAAAGACATCATCATCCGCGGCGGCGAGAACATCTACCCGCGCGAGATCGAGGAGTTCCTCTACACCATGCCGGGCATCGAAGACGCCCAGGTCGTGGGCGTGGCCGACGCCAAGTACGGCGAGGCGGTGGGCGCCTTCGTGCGGCGCGCCGCCGCGGCCGACGTAAGCGAATCCGACGTGCAGGAGTTCGCGCGCGCCCGCCTGGCCCGCTACAAGACGCCCAAGTACGTCTTCTTCGTCGACGAGTTCCCGCTGACGGCGTCGGGCAAGGTCCAGAAGTACAAGCTGCGCGAGCTTGCTCAGAGCCTGGTCGCGGCCCGCGACGACGTGCTCGCCGCGGCGCCCGACGGCGACCCAAACCAAGGAAGTGCGTCATGACGAGCCCGGGGCAGACGGCGGTGAGCGCCCCCACGCTGGGCGCGCAGGAGATGTACGAGGTGCGCTGGCACGGGCGCGGCGGGCAGGGTGCGGTGACCAGCGCCAAGATCCTGGCCGACGCCGGCTTTCGCAGCGGTTTCGTGGGCGTCACGAGCGCGCCCACGTTCGGCGCCGAACGCCGCGGCGCGCCGATCACCGCCTCGACGCGGCTCTCTCACTCCCCCATCCGCGTGCTCTCGCAGGTCACGACGCCCAATCTGGTGGTCGTGCTCGACGAGTCGCTGCTCGGCGGCGACGACATCGCCGCCGGTCTCAAGCCGGGCGCGGTCGTGCTCGTCAACTCGGCGCGGCCGCCGGCCGAGCTCGCCTTCGACAGGGCCGGGCTGCCCGCCGGTGCGCGCCTCGTGACCGCCGACGTGACCGGCGCCGCGCTTTCCGCCGGCCTCATCGTGGGCGGTTCGCCCATGGTCAACACCGCCATGCTCGGCGCGGTCGCCGCGGCGACGGCCCTGATCGGCATGGACGCCCTCGAAGCGGCCATCGCCCAGGCGTTCTCGCCGGGGGCCGCCAAGAAGAACTTCGAGGCGGCCGTCTTTGCCGCCGGATGCACCAGCGAGTAGGAGCGCATGATGGGCACCAGTGAGTGTGGCCACGAGATCAGCATGGCGACGCCGAGCGTCGGCGAGGCCGGCGCGACCGGCGCCTGGCGCTCCGAGCGCCCGGTGCTCGTGGCGCCCGAGGCCTGCCTTGCGGTCAAGGCCGACAAGATCAGCTGCCAGCTTTGCTGGGTCTACTGTCCCGACGCCTGCGTGTCACGCAGCATCGGCCCGGCTATCGACCTGACCTACTGCAAAGGGTGCGGCATCTGCGCCGCGGTGTGTCCCGCGAAAGCCATCGAGATGCAGCCCGAACACGAGCCCGGCGCCTGCGGCCGCTAGGCCGCACACCGAAAGACAGACAGGAAACCAGAGCCATGCAAGAGAGCAACACCTCTGCCCGCGTCTCGCTGCTCACGGGCAACGAGGCCGCTGCCACGGCAGCCCGGCTGGCCCGCGTCCAGGTCGTCGCCGCCTACCCGATCACGCCGCAGTCGCCCGTCGTCGAGCAGCTCTCGAAGTGGGTCGAGAACGGTGAGCTGCAGAGCGAGTTCGTGGCCGTCGAATCCGAGCACTCGGCACTCACCGTGTGCATCGCCTCGTCGACCGTGGGCGCGCGCGTGTTCACCGCCACGAGCTCCAACGGCCTCGCCTACATGAACGAGCAGGTCTGGTGGGCCGCCGGCGCCCGGCTGCCGATCGTCATGGGCGTCGTCAATCGCTCGCTCGCCGCTCCCTGGAACGTGCTGAACGACCAGCAGGACTCCATGTCGGAGCGCGACGCCGGCTGGATCCAGCTCTACTGCCGCGACAACCAGGAAGTCCTCGACACTTTTATCCAGGCGTTCCGCATAGCCGAGACGGTCAACGTGCCGGTCATGGTCTGTTACGACGGCTTCCTGCTGTCGCACACCGTCATGCCGGTCGACGTGCCCGAGCAGACCGTGGTCGACGCCTTCCTGCCGCCGCGCCCCGCGCCGCTGCAGGTGGTCGACCTGGCCGATCCGCGCAACATCGGCCAGGTCACGCTCGCCGACCCCCGCATGAACGCCGAGGGCGCGCTGTCGCACGGCTACATGGAGCTGCGCGCGCTGCACCAGCGCGCTCTTTTGCAGGCCCTCGAGGTCGTTCCGGCCGTCGACGAGCAGTACGCCCAGGCCACCGGCCGCTCCTGGGGCGGCCTGTTCTGGGAAGACCGCCTCGACGACGCCGACATCGCCCTGATCGCGGCGGGCTCGCTGGCCACCCAGCTCACGGTGACGGTCGACGCCCTGCGGGCCGAGGGCATCAAAGCCGGAGTGCTCGGCATCCGCGCCTACCGTCCCTTCCCGGCCGCGGCGCTGCGCGCTGCGCTCGTCGGCCGCAAGGCCGCGCTCGTCTTCGACAAGGCGCTGTCGTACGGCTTCGGCGGCCCCATCTGCAACGACCTGCGCGCCGCGCTGTGCGGCCGCGCCGACGCGCCGGCGGTGTTCGGCGCCATCACCGGCCTCGGGGGTCGCGACACGACGCCCGACGACCTGGCCGACGCCACCCGCCGCGCCTTGGCCGACCACTCCGCCGGAGTGCGTGACCGCGCCGACGACTGGCTCACCCTGAAGCTGTGACAGGAGCATCCTGATGACGAAGATCATCGACCTGCCCGAAACCGAGTTCGTGCTGTCGGGCAACCGGGCCTGCGCCGGCTGCAGCCTGGCGATCGGCCTGCGAGCCATCACCAAGGCCCTCGACGGCCGCATGATCATGACGGTGCCGGCGAGTTGCCTGACGGTGCTCGGCGGCATGTACCCGGTGAGCTCGGTCACCGTGCCCTGGATCAACGTGGCCTTCGCATCGACCGCGGCCGCCGCCACAGGCGTGGCCGCCGGCCTGCGCGCCACGGGACGCGCCGACGAGTTCACCGTGCTCGCCATGGCCGGCGACGGCGGCACCGGCGACATCGGCATCCAGGCGCTCTCCGGAGCCGCCGAGCGCAACGAGGACTTCATCTACCTGTGCTACGACAACGAGGCCTACATGAACACCGGCACGCAGCGCTCGAGCCAGACGCCGCGCGGCGCCCGCACGACCACGACCACGGCCGGCAAGCGCGAGAACCCCAAAGACCTGCCGCGCATCATGGAAGCCCACGGCATTCCCTACGTCGCCTCGACCTCGGCCGTCTACCCCGACGACGTCTTCGACAAGGTGACCAAGGCGCGCGGCATCAAGGGCCTGCGCTACATCCACATGAGCACGCTGTGCTCACCGGGCTGGGGCTTCGACCCCAAAGACACGGTGCGCCTGGGCAAGCTCGCCGTGCAGACCGGCCTGACCGTGCTCTACGAGGTCGAAGACGGGCGGTTCCGCCTGACGAGCGGCTCGCGGGCCCTGGCCAGGAGCGGCCGCCGCAAGCCGGTGGCCGAGCTCATCGCCGCACAGGGCCGCTTCAGCGGCATGAGCGCCGACGAGGTCGCGGGCGTGCAGGAGTGGGTCGACGGGCGCTGGGAAGGCTTCGTGGCGCGCGACGAGCAGGGCTCAGGGCGCGGCGGCGAAGAGCCCCGGGGCCGCTAAAGGGCAGACCGACTCAAGCGGTCCGGGCCCTCTCGAGGCGGGGGGCGATGGTCGGCTACGCCGACTTTCACGGTCCGCCGGGGGTCGACGACACGCTGACCGCCGGTGCGGCAGAGGTCGACTGGGCGTACCGTAGGCACGGCGTCGCGCACTTCATCTCGGGAGCTGCGCGTCGGTAGGCGCGTCCGGTTCCGGCAAGGGGGCGGTGGGTGCCTCCGGCGCCGCCGCGCCGTGTGTCTGACGGTGCCATTCTTCGAACTGCTGCCACTGTTCGAACTGTTGCCGGCGCAGGTCGTAGGAGCCGCCGCCCGGCGCCGTGGCCGGGACGCTCGTCGCGAAGGCCGCCCCCTGACGGCCGGAGTTCACGAGATAGACGATCAGCGCGCCGATGCCGCCGGCCGCCAGCAGCCCCAGGAGCACCCCGAAGCCGCCCAGGCCGCCGCCGCCGAAGCGCCGCGGAAAGCCGATGGCGACGCCGCCGCGCAGCGGCAGGCGCATGCGACTGACCACTCCGGTGTTTGTCCCATGGTCGAAACCGACGTGGTAGAAGACGATGGCGACGGCCGCCAGTACGGCCGCCGCGAGCACGCCTCCCACGATCCAGATGATGCTCTTGCGTCTCATGGAGATCCTCTCGTTGCTGCCTTGCGGCTGTACGAAGACGGCCGACACCGGTCAGTGTCGGCCGCGGGGGTGAGTTTCGACCAAGAGAACGCTGTGGAAACGCTGTGAACTCGGCAAGGCTCGGCGACCGGTTTTTCGCACCGCGCTTGCGATGAGGATGAAAGCACAATGGCCGTGTCGATCCCACCCACCTGCCCGGCATGCGGCGCCAGTCACGCCCCAGGGGCGCGCTTCTGCCGCTCGTGTGGCGCGGCGCTTGGAGCCATGTGCGCGCGCTGCGGCGCGTCGCTCTCCGCCCGCGATGCGTTTTGCTCGCAGTGGGCTCTCCCGTCCGCTAGGCTGCCGCGTTTGCCGCGCTACACCGTGTCGATGGTGGCGCGGGTGTCGGCGCGCGGCGTGTGCGCGGCGGCCTTGTCGGGCTCCGGGTGCTCGGGCAGGGTGTGGGTGCGGCGCAGTGGGACCTCTTTCAGGAAGACCACGACGACGAGCCCGGCGATCATGAGCATCACGCCGAGCAGGAACAGGCTGCTGATGCTGGTCGACAGCGCCTGGCGCACGGCGTTCATGAAGCTCGCGAAGAGAGCGTGGCCCTGCGGTCCGGCGTGCGACAGCCGGGCGCTGAGCTGCGTGCGGGCGCCGGCCGACAGCAGCACCTGGGGGTTGCCGAACGTCTTGGCCGCGGGGCCGCGGTCGAGGGCCTTCAGGGGCGCCGGCAGATTGCTCGCCAGGGCCGACGAGAAGCGGCTGTTGAGCAACGAGCCGAACACGGCAAGCCCGACCGTCGAGCCGATCGAGCGGAAGAACTGCAGGCCGGCGGTCACCTCGCCCAGCCGTTGTGTGGAGTACTGGTTCTGCACGATCACGGTGAAGACGCTCATCGAGACGCCCAAGCCCAGGCCCAGCACGACCATGTCGAGGGCCAGACCACGCTGCGTGGTGGCGACGCCGACCCGCGAGAGCAGGAACATGCCTATCACGGCCACGACGAACCCGACGATCACGATGACCTTGTAGCGCCCGGTACGGGTGAGCAGCTGGCCGGCGCCGATGCTCGTCACGATGGCGCCCAGCATGAGCGGCGTGAGCACGATGCCCGAGTTGGTGGCCGTCTTGCCCATCACGCCCTGCACGAACAGCGGCAGGAACATGATGGCGCCGAACATGCCGGCCGACTGCAGCGAGCTCGCGGTCGCCGAAATCGTGAAGATGCTGTTGCGAAAGAGCGCCGGGTTGATGATCGGCTCGGCGGCGCGTCGCTCGCGTGCTATGAAAGCGACCCACATGAAGCCCGAGAACACAAGCGAGCCGATCACAGGCCACGAGGCCCACGGGTACGTGCTGCCCGCCCAGCTCAGGGCGAGCAGCAAGGGCACCGCGGCCGCCACCAGCAGGGCGGTACCGGCGTAGTCGATGACGTGTCGGCGCACGCTGGTGTGCCCGGGTAAGGCCAGGGCGGCGAAGGTCAGGGCGACGATGCCGACCGGCAGGTTTACGTAGAAGACCCAGCGCCAGCCGACGTTGTCGGTGATCCAGCCGCCCAGCAACGGGCCGACGATGGTGGCCACGGCGAAGGTGCTCATGAGCACGCCCATCCAGCGCGCCATGCGCGCCGGCGGGAAGATGTCGCCGAGGATGGCCTGCACGATCGGCATGATGGCGCCCGCGCCCAGGCCCTGCAGGGCCCTGAATGCGATCAGCTCGTTCATCGAGTGCGACTGGCCGCTCAGGGCGGAGCCCACCACGAAGATGACCATGCCGACGCTGAAGAAGCGCTTGCGCCCGTAGGCGTCGGAGAGCTTGCCCCAGATCGGCATGGAGGCGGTCGAGGCGAGCAGGTAGCCCGTCGCGACCCAGGCGTAGTGCTGCAGGCCGTTCAGGTCGGCGACGATACGCGGCATGGCGGTGCCGACGATCGTCTGGTCGAGCGCGGCGAGCAGCATGCCGAGGATGAGGCTGACGATGACCAGGACGATGCGCTTGCGACTGAGCGTGACGCCCCACGGCTGACCCGCGGGGTGCGTGGCGCTCACCGCGCCGGCCGACGCGCTCACGCGATCACCGCGTGGGGCGCGGCGTCGGGCGCGGCGGTTGGGCCGTCGGTGGCCGCCGTGTCGGGCGCTGCCGCCGCGGCGAGCGCGGTGAGTCCCTGCAGCAGGGCGCGCAGGTCGGCGTCGGCGAGACGGTCGAGCCAGAGCCCAAGGCGCTCCTCTTTGACCTGCAGGAGCCGTTCGCTGAGCGCGACTGCCTTGGCAGTGGGCACCACGCGCGTCTTGCGCTTGTCGCCGGGGTCGCGCTCGCGCGCGGCAAGCTGCGCGTCTTGCAGGCGGTCGACCAGCACGCTGGCCGCCGGTTCTGAGATCGTCAGCAGGTGGGCCAGGTGTCCCACCGACAGCGGACCGTCGCCCGTGAGGGCAAAGACGGCCTTGAGCTGGCCCATGCTCAGCTCGAGCTCACTCCACAGGCAGGCTTGCGGCCGTTGCACCTGACGGGCAAGGCCGACCATGGCTTCGAGGCACTCCGTCGCCAGAGCGCGGGGTTCGTAGGGGGCGTCCAAGAGGGGGTCTCCTTCGCGGCGGATCTCATAGCCGAAATAGATATAGCGAGAGTATATATATCGACAACAAGTCTTGCAACCCGGTCGTGTCTCTCGACCGCGGCGCGACCCCGGCAGGGGCCCCCCGGCGCGCGGCGGCTCGTGGCGTCACGGGCGCCGGTTTCTCGCGCCCCGTTGCGGGCACGTTTCCATCGAGACGACCGCATGAGTCGGGACAGCGACGCGAAGGATGGCTCCCATGCAGAAGATGAGCTCCTGTCTGTGGTTCGACGGCCAGGCCGAGGAGGCGGCCGACTTTTACGTCTCGGTCTTCGACGATGCGCGTATCGTCGGCACGGCGCGGTACCCCGAAGGTGGACCGGGCACGCCGGGGTCGGTCATGACCGTCCAGTTCACGATCAACGGCGAGGAGTTCCTGGCCCTGAACGGCGGTCCGCAATTCGCGTTCACGCCGGCCATCTCGCTGGTCGTGCGCTGCGACACCCAGGAAGAGATCGACGATCTCTGGCAGAAGCTCTCGCAGGGCGGCCAAGAGGTGGCCTGCGGCTGGCTGACCGACAGGTACGGGGTGTCGTGGCAGATCGTGCCCGCCGTCATCGACCAGATGATGACCTCGGACGACTCGGCGGCGGCACAGCGCGCGTTCGCGGCGATGATGGACATGAAGAAGCTCGATATCGCCGGCCTGCAGCGGGCCTATCAGGGCATTGACGCCGCAGACGAGGCGGCGGCGTAAGGCGCCCGACCGTGGCCGGCGGCCTGGGTCGTCTCGGCGGCGGCCTGCTGCTCGACGACCCCCGCCCGCCGCCGAGGCGACCGCGAACAGCGGTATAGTGAAAGGGCGATGAGGTTTTCTGCTGCAAATCAGGTGATCGCGCCGACGGAGGCGTCGTGATGGGCGCGAGTCGCGCCGCAGCCCGGGTCGGCGGCATGGCGTTCGGCAACGGCGTGCTCATGCGCAGCCAGCGCTGGTGGGCCTGGTCGCGCGACGACGGCTCGGTCGTCGACGGACCCGTGCTGAGCGTGCTCGACCGCCACCGGCTGTTGCGGCTGCCGGTCGTGCGGTCGGTCGTCGTCTTTGCCGAGATGATCGCCATGGCCGTCAGGCTGCACCGCCGCAACGGGGTGCGCCCGGCTGCCGCGCTGCTCGCCTGGCTTGCCGCGGCGATGCTCGCGAGCTTCGCCGTCAGCACGATCGTGCCCGACGTCGTGCATGGCGAACTTGCCGGCTACGTCGTCGTGCAGGCCCTGAGCTTTGCGCTTGGGCTGATCGCCCTGCGTCAGGGCATGGGCAAGACGGTGTGGCGCTACCACGGCGCCGAACACAAGGCGGTGAACGCCTACGAAGCCGGCGCCGATTTGCGCGACGCCGAGGCGGTCATGGGCTTCAGCCGCATCCACGATCGCTGCGGCACGAACCTGGTGGCCATCATCTTCGTGCTCATGCTGGGCAGCCTGCTGCTCGGTGACCAGAGCGCCTTGCTCAGCGCCGCGTACGCCGTGCTGGCCGTCGCGCTCGCGCTCGAGCTCTTCCGGCTGATCTCGCGCCGGCCGCGCTCACTGGCCAGTCGCGTGTGCCTGTCGGGCGGCAAGGCGCTGCAGCGCTGCCTGACCACACGCGAGCCGGCCTATGAGCACCTCGACCTGGCCTGCGCCGCGCTGCGTCGCGTGCTCGAGCTCGACGAGGCGGACCAGACGCGCGGCGACGACGAAGTCGATCGACAGACCAGACGCGCGACGAAGTCACGCATGTCTGAGCGGTGACGACGAAGCCGATCGAGGGTCTGGTCCGGCCCCACGCGCACTGGTTGGCGGATCACGGACTCTCTCGCGTTTCCAACGGTCAACGAACATAATAGGAGGACACGCCGTGGGCACGCTATGCCCTGCTGTTTGTCTCCAGAGGGGTGAAACATGGTCGAGACCGCCGATCAACTGGCCACGGTGACACTGAACGGACGACTGGTGTCGTTCGGCCACGGCGTGCTCATCCACGCCTTGCGGGGCTGGCACGTCGCCCTCTACCAGGTGCCGTCGCGCGCCTACAGGGAGATCGGCAACGAGGGCCATCTGGTCGCGGAGACGATGGCCGGCCTGTGTCTTGCCGGCGACGTCACGACCGAGTTCGCCACGGAGGGCGGCGAGTACCTGCTGCTGACCGGTATCGGTCTGCTGAACGAGGAGTCGACGCCGCGCGCGGCCTGAAGCCGCCCCGCGTTACCCGAGGGCGCCGTTCGCGCCCCACTTCACCCGAGAGGGCTGCGCTCGCGCGTAGTGGCCCCTAAGCCGCGGCCTTGCGCGCGCCGAGCGGCCAGCGCCGCGTCAGCCAGCGCGCCGCGGGGAAGGTGATCAGGGCCGCGACCACGGCAATGACGATCGCGCCGAGAATGTCGATCGGCCTGTGCAGGTGCGCGTCGATGCGGCTGGCGCCGATCAGCAGCGAGATCACGACCGCAGCGACGCCCCAGCGCCGCGAGTAGTACAGCACCAGCACGGCGGCGAACATGCTGGCCGCCGTGTGGTCGGAGGGAAAGCCGTTGTCGGGCGCGTGGGCGATCAGCGGCGCCACGTGGTCGGTCACGAAGGGCCGGGTGTCGTAGAAGAGGGCGCCCCCGAGCTTGATCAGCGCCAGCGCGACGACCCCGCCGATGACCGCCCACGCGACGAACTCCCACTTCTGCTGTCGCGGCAGGCGCAGCCAGACGTAGACGGCGATGGCGAGGTTGAAGAAGAGGGCGTACTTGGCGACGAACACGACGATGCTGTCCATCGCGACAGTTTACCCATCGACAACGGGGCTTCAACGCCGGCCGCCGCGTTTCGTCGGGAGTCTGAAGATCGTGAGGCTGCGGTGGGTGGCGCCCCGCCACCGGTCTGAGGGCTGCATCCGAGCTTGAGAAGATCTTGCACGTCGGCGAAGTTCGCTCTAGGGTTGCTTTAGTTTGTGTTGAGTTCGCAGTCGGACCCGCCCACGGCTCGCCGACACTGGAGGTACTGTTGGACCCAGGCTCCCAGATCGGTATCTACGCCATCAACGCCGTCAGCGAGATGACCGACATCCCCATCACCACCCTGCGCTACTGGGAGCGCCGCTACGCCGTCGTGAAGCCGTTTCGCACCGCCGGCGGGCATCGCCTTTACAGCCAGCTCGACGTCGAGCGTCTACGATTCCTCAAGGCCGAGATCGACGACGGCCTGCAGGCGGGCGCCGCGCACCGCTTGCTCGCGCACGAGCTCCACAAGGTCGGAGGAGTGGCACGCGAGGCAGCGCACAGGGGCGCCATCATGATCCTGGTCGCCGAGCGCGACCCCATCACCGCCGAGCTCGAGCAGTACTTCCTGGGCAACGAAGGCTACGATGTGCTCGTGGCGCTCGACGGTGCGGGCGCCCTCGACGACGCCAAGCGGGTGCGACCCGACCTCGTCATCGTCGACGTCATCCTGCCCGGCGTGAGCGGCCTGAAAGTCTGCCAGGCACTCAAAGCCGACCCCCAGACCGCGTCGATCCCCGTGCTCGTCTTCAGCGTGCTCGATGTGCGCGAGCGCGCCCTGGCGGCCGGCGCCGACGCCTTCCTGTTCAAGCCGCTCGAACAACCGGCGCTGATCGAGCTCGTCAAGACCATGCTTGTCGGCAAGGCCGCCGTGCTGGCCACCTGAAGGGGGCGCTCCGCTCGTGAGACGCATCGAAAGCGGCAACGAGGCCCTCGATCAGATATTGGGCGGCGGCTTTCCCGTGAACTCCACCAACCTCCTCATGGGCATGCCGGGCACCGGCAAGACGGTGCTCGCCCAGAGCATCGCCTTTCACAACGCCTCGGCCGAACGCCCCGTGCTCTACATCAGCACGGTCTCCGAACCGCTCGACCGCATGCTGCGCTACGTGCAGGAGTTCGACTACTTCGACGCCGACCAGATCGGCGAGGCGATCATCTACCAGGAGCTGAGCGAGCCGCTGCGCACGCGCGGCCTCGTCGCTGCGGTCGACGAGCTGGTCGAGCTCATCAAGCGCCATCAGCCGGCCTTCCTGGTGATCGACAGCTTCAAGGCGCTGCACTCGTTCACCGACTCCGAGCAGGAGTTCCGCGCGAGCCTCTCGGTGCTGACCGCGGTGCTGTCGTCGCTTGCCATCACCTCGTTCTGGGTGGGCGAGTACGGTCCCGCCGAGATCCCCGCGCTGCCCGAGTTCGCCGTGACCGACAGCATCGTCGAGCTCGTGCTCGGCAAGATCGGTGTGAGCGACGTGCGCTACCTGCGTGTGACCAAGCTGCGCGGCAGCGCCTTCTTCGGCGGCGAGCACGCCTTTCGCATAGGCGCCCACGGCATCGAGCTCTTCCCGCGCCTCGCTACGCCCGAGGTGCCGGTCGACTACGAGCTCGCCGCGGCGCGCAGCGCCACCGGTGTGCCCGCCCTCGACGCGATGCTCCCGGCGGGCCTCTGGAAGGGCAGCTCTACGCTTGCCTTCGGCCCTCCCGGCAGCGGCAAGACGCTGCTCGGCCTGAACTTCATCTTCAAAGGCATCGAGATGGGCGAGAAAGGTCTGATCGCCACCATGCAGGAAAACGCGACCCAGTTGCAGCGCATCGCCATGGGCTTCGGCTGGGACATCGGGGGGGCGATCGCCGCGGGCATGCTCACGGTCATGGACGTCTCGCCGGTCGACATCTACATCGACGAGTTCGTCAGCCGGGTCTCGCGGCGCGCGCTCGAGGAGGGCGCCCAGCGCCTGCTCATCGACAGCGTCAACGACCTGCAGGCCGCCTCGCCGAGCGATGGCCGCTTTCGCGACTTCATGTACTCGCTCACCCAGGCCATGGCCGTCAAGGGCGTCTCCACCTTCATGACCCACGAGATCGGCGACCTGTTCGCCACCACGGTGCTCTCGCGGCAGGGCATCAGCCACCTGTCCGATAACGTCCTGCTGCTCAGTTACGTGCGCGCCGATTCGCAGATCAAGCGCGCCATCACGGTGATCAAGACCAGGGCGAGCGGCCACGACCCCGCGATCCGCGAGTTCTCCATCACCTCCGACGGGTTCGTGCTCGGCGAGGCCTTCGCCGAGCTTGCCGGCCGCGGCTTGTCCTAGAGGACCGCGGGTCTCATGAGCGACAGTCGGGCGTCGGGGGCTCCGCAGCCGGTCCGTCCGCTGCGCCGCCGGTCAGACCTTCCCGGCAACAGCGGCGTGCCCGATGCGCGCACCCTCGAGGGCCTCATCCACCTCGGCGCGCTGCTCGCTTCGGCGCTTTCGCTGCAGGGCGCGGCCTCGCAGGTCGTCGAGTACGGCTGCATCCTCACCGGTCTGCCGGCCTTCGCCCTGTTCGTCATGGCCGACGACGGCGGCGAGCTGCGCCCGGCGGCCACCGAGGGCATCCTCGACGACACCGCGAGCGTCCACCTGCAGCCCATCGATATCGCCGCGCTCGACCTCGAACGCACCGGGCCGCGGCTCGTGGCCGTCGCGGCGCTGGGCTCGCCCGAGTTCGCGGCGCTCTGCGCGCGGCACGGCTACGACGAGGCCTGGACGGCTCCCCTGGTGGTGGCCGGGGTGCGGCTCAAGGGGCTGCTCGTCGGGCTCGGACGCCGTCACGGCGACCCGGTCGCCGGCGATCTGCTGCGCGTCTTTCGCCTGCTCGCGCTGCAGGCGACGAGCGCCGTCTGGAACGCCGAACGCCACGAGTCCGAGCAACGCGCGCAGCGCGACCTGCTGCACGCCCAGAGCCACATCGCCGTGACCCTGCAGGAGAACTTCATCCATCCCCTGCCCACGATCACGGGCCTCGACCTGGCGCTGGTCACCGAGACCGCTTACGCCCCCGAGCTCGTCGGCGGCGACTTTCACGACGTCTTCACCGTGTCCGACGGCCGGGTGGTCGTGCTGCTCGGCGACGTCGAGGGCAAAGGGGTGCGTGCGGCCGGCATGACCGAGACCGTGCGCACCGCGGTGAGCAGCTTCGCCCTCGTCGACGCCGCGCCCGGCTTCATCTTGCGCAAGACCAACGAACTGCTGCTGCGGCGCAACGGCCCCGACGACCAGTTCGTGACGGCTTTTCTGCTCACGCTCGACCTGACCACCGGCGAGGCCGCCTACGCCAGCGCCGGCCATCCCGCCCCGCTGCTCGTGCGGCGGCAGTCGTGCGGCTTCCTGGAGACCGTCTTCGGCGTGCCGCTGGGCACGTTTCCCTGCGACTACCCCGTAGGGCACGTGGTACTGGCGCCGGGTGAGTGCGTGGCGCTCTTCACTGACGGCATCACCGAGGCGCGCGTGGGCACGGTGCTGTTCGGCGAGCGCCGCCTCGCCCAGACGCTCTGCGACCACCCCGGCATCGGCCCTCGCGAGGTGGCCGAGCGTCTGCGCGACGCAGCGCTGCGGTTCGCGGGGCGCTGGAGCGACGACATGCAGATCCTGGCCTTCAGTCTCTCCGGCCCGCCGCGGCCCCAGGGCTCGTCGCCGCGCCGGCGCGTAGGGTCGCCGATCGACGTGTCCGGGTGAGCGCGCGATTGAGCCCGCGGCCGCGGCTGATCTGCCGATGACGTCGCTCCTCCTCCAGATCCTGCCGGTGGCGATCATCATCACGATCAACCCGGTGCCCGTGGTGGCGGCGCTCGTGGTGTCGACCACGCGCCGGCCGCGGGCGTGCGGCCTGGCCTACATCGCCACCTTGCTCGTCGGCATGGCACTCTTCGGCGCGCTCGTGCTGCTGGTCTTCGGCGGGTCGCTCGTGACCAGATCGGGCGCCAGCACTCCCTTCGTGCGCTGGGCGTGGCTGCTCATCGGCCTGGCCTTCCTCGTCGCGTTCGCGGTGCTGCTCGTCCGGCGGCCGCGGCCCGCCGGGGGCGCCCAGCCACGCTGGATGAGTCTGGTCGCCGGCATGGGGCCGCTGGGGGCGGTCGCCGTGGGCGTATTGCTCGTCAACTACGAGATGCAGACTCCGGCCATGCTCGACATACTGGCCGCCGACGTGAGCCGGGCGCAGGCGGCCGTGGCGCTCGGGCTGTTCGTCGCGTTCGCCTGCGCGCTGCCCGTCGTGATCGTCGCCGGGGTGCTCGTGGCCCACCGCCGCTCCGCCGTCGACGTCGACCGCGCCAAAGCCTGGCTTGCCCGCTACAATCGTCCCGTGCTCCTTGTGCTGTTCGCCGTGGTCGGCGTCGTCTACAGCACGAAAGGCCTGCTCGAGCTGATCCATTAGCCGGTCGGTCAGGGGCCGGAGCGCGCGGCCGTGCGGCCGGATGACGACGCAACTACACGCGGCGGGCCTCCGTGGCATTATCATGGAGTCGTCGATCCACCAGTAAAGGTCAGGTCCAGGATCCTCCCCGTTCACGATCGCCCAGGCGGCCAGGTGCCGCGACTCGTTCCCTACACGGCTACCGCGCTGGCCGTCGGACCGGTCTTCAGAAGCGCCTTTCGGCTCAAGGTGGTAGCCCGCGAGCGGATCCCCGCCGAGGGGCCTCTCGTGGTCGTGGCCAACCATGAGAGCAACCTCGACGGCTTCGTGCTGATCTCGGTCTTCAGGGGCAGGCGCCTCACGTTCCTCTCCGCCGCCCACCTGTTCGAGAAGCGCGGTGTCGGGCGTTACCTGCGCGGCATCGGCGCCCTGCCGGTCGAAGAAGAGCACGCCAACGTGGCGAGTTTCAGGCGAGCGATCGAGATCCTTGGCGAGGGCGGGACGGTGGCGATCTTTCCGCAGGGGGGGATCGCCCGCGACGAGGTCCATGGCGGCGCCGTCTACCTCGCGCTCAAGACCAACGCGGCGCTCCTGCCGTTGTACCTCACGGGCACCGGCAAGGCCTTGCCGCCCGACAACAAGTGGCCTTCGTTCGCGCGCATCACGGCGCGCGTCGGCGTGCCGATACCAGCGGGCGAGCTGGCCGATGGCAGCTCGACCACGAGCGCCGCGGTGGCCAACGGCACCCGGCTGATCGGGCAGCTGCTCGCCGAGGCGCGGCTGGCCTACTAGGGTCGGGGTCTACCGCGACGTCCGGCCGCCGTCTGGTCTTCCGGCACCGTCGGGGCGGCCTCACCGCGCGCGACCGACAGGGCCGCGCCGCGTAGCTCGAACCACCGGTCTCTTGACGTATGCTACAGCGTAGCGTATTTTGTGCTACAACGTAGCATAACGAAAGGAGACCGGCATGGCGCCGCGCCGCAAGAACGTCGAACCGCTCGCTCGCGAGCGCATCGTCGACGCGGCCATGACGATCATCGACACCGAGGGCCTCGACGCGCTGTCCATGCGGCGCCTGGGCGCCGAGCTCGGGGTCAATCCCATGGCCGCCTACTACCATGTCGCCAACAAGGCGGCGCTTTACGACCTCGTGCTCGACGCCGTCATGGCCGGCGTGGACACCGCGGCGATCGATGCCGCCGCGTCGCCGGCGGAGCAGCTCAAGCAGGCGGCGCGCGCCTACCGCGCGGCCATCCTCGAGCACCCGCGCGCCATCCCGGTGCTGGCCGGGCGCTCCGTGCGAACGGCGACCGCCTTGCGCCCCGTCGAGCCGTTCCTGGGCGCGCTGTTGACCGCCGGCCTGACGGCCGATCAGGCGCTCGCGGCCGTCGACGTGGTCGCGCAGTACATCCTCGGAGGCGCAGTCGGCTACTACCACCACCTGGTCGACGGCGAGCTCGGCGAGGAACGCGAGTTCGAGGCGCTCGACGCCGCCGAGTTCCCGCACATGACCCGCGTGCTCGCCGAGGGGCACTACCTGGGGTTCGAGGCCGAGTTCGAGTTCGGCCTCGACGCTCTCGTGCGCGGCCTGCTCGACACGCCGCACCACGGCCCGCAGGGGGAGTGATGTTCGCCGCGCTCAAGGCTCGTGACTACCGGCTGTTGTGGGCCGGCCAGGGCATCTCGCACCTGGGTGATCAGTTCCACCTGATCGCGCTGCCCTGGCTCGTGCTCACCCTCACTCACGACCCGCTGCAGCTCGGCCTGGTGCTCGCCCTGGCAGGCGTGCCGCGTGCGGCGCTCATCCTGGTCGGCGGCGCCCTGGCCGACCGCCACTCGCCGCGTGCCATCATGCTCGCCTGCGACGCGCTGCGCTTCGCCCTGTGCGGTGTGCTCGCCGCGACGGTGCTCACCGGCACAGTGCAGCTCTGGATGGTCTACGGACTGACGCTCGCCTTCGGCGTGGTGTCGGGCTTCTTCATGCCGGCCGCCGAGGCCGCGCTGCCGCGCCTGCTGGAACGCGAGCAGCTCGAGGGCGGCAACGCGTTGATGATGGGCGCCGACCAGCTGGCGCAGTTCGCGGGACCGGCGCTGGCCGGCAGCCTGATCGCGCTCTTCGCGGTGTCGCACGCCGGGCGTGAGGCCGGCCTGACCGGCGTCGGGGTGGCGTTCCTGGTCGATGCCGTGTCGTACGCCGTGTCGGCGGCGACGCTCGTGTTCATCCGCTCGCTGCCGGCGCTCGGCGCCGGGTCTGCGCGCCACGCCCTCGACGCCGTGGCCGAGGGGCTGCGCTTCACCCTGTCGCGACCGGCCTTTCGCTGGCTCGTCGGCTTGATCGCGGCCGCCAACCTGCTGATCGTCGGCCCGCTCTTCGTGGGCGTCCCCGTGCTCGCCCAGACGCGCTTCAGCCAGGGCGCCGCGGCGTTCGGCCTTCTGGTCTCCGCCTACGGTATGGGTAACCTCTGCGGCATGCTCTCCGCGGCCGCCGCGCCGCGGCCCTCGGCGCGCACCTTCACCGTCGTCGTGCTGGCGCTCTTCGTGGGCTTTGGCCTGGTCGTGGGGGCGCTTGCCTTCATCACGTCGGTCTGGGTGGGCGTCGCGCTGCTCGCCGGCCTGGGTGTCGGCAACGGCTACGTCGCGGTGGTCATGATCACCCTCGTGCAGCGCATGACGCCGCCGCCCATGCTGGGCCGCGTGATGAGCCTGGTGATGCTGGCCATGCTCGGCGTCACGCCTCTGTCGCAGGCGCTGTCGGGCGCGGTCGTCAAGCTCGGTCCCGCCGCGCTGTTCGTGGGTTGCGGCGTCGGCATGCTGCTGGTCACAGCCGTCGCCGGCGTGTGCCGCGCTTCGTGGTCGCTCGACGCGCTCGTGGCAGGCGAATCGCTGGTCGCGGAGGGCGCCTGAGCGCGCGCGGCGGCCGGCCTTCCGGCCGGCCGCCGCGCGGCCCGGCCGCTCAGTGTGGCCACTGCTGCAGCAGCCAGAGGTTGCCGTCGGGATCGTTGAAGCTCGCGTACTTCACGCCCCCGTTGTCGGTGATCTGGCCCACATCGGCGCCCCGGCCGACGAGCTCGGCGCGCGCCTGCTCGATGTCGTCCACGACTAAGTGCAGGCCCTTGACCGAGCCGGGCTTCATCGCGGTCAGCTCGCCCATGCCGGTGCCGAAGACGATGGCGCAGGCCGAGCCGGGAGGGGTGAACTGCACGACTCGCATGGTGTCGCTCACCTGCACGTCGTGCAGGTTGCCGAAGCCGATCTGCTCGTAGAAGGCCTTGGCCCGGTCGACGTCCGAGACAGGCACCGGCACGAGCTCGAGTCTCATGTCCATCGGTGGTCGCTCCTTGCTCTGGGGCCGCCGTGACGGCGCACCCGTAGCCGCTAGGCTGCCCGGCGGGCCTCGTCGCTCGGGCTCTGTGCCGTGGCACGATCGGGCCGGTAGGTGAGGATCAGCGATTCGCCGGCTTGTCGCGAACCGGTCAGGCGCAGCCGCAGCGACCTGTCTGACTCGCCGAACAGGCGGTTGCCGCCGCCGAGCACGATGGGGTAGACCATGAGGCGGTACTCGTCCACCAGGTCGTGGTGCATGAGCGTCTGCACGAGCCGGCCGCTGCCGTAGACCAGAATGTCGCCCTCGATCTTCCTCTTGAGGGCCTCGACTTCGTCGGCGACGTTGTCGCTGATCACGGTCGTGTTGTTCCAGTCGGCTTGCGCAAGCGACGTCGAGACCACGTACTTGGGCATGCCGTTCATCTTGTCGGCGAAGCCGGCGTCGTCTTTCATCTCCGGCCAGGCCGCGGCGAACCCGTCGTAGGTCACCCGGCCGAGCAGCAGGGCGCCGGCCGCCGTGAGCTCGTCGAGCTTGAAGCGGTCGCCTTCGGCGCCGCGGTCGAACTTGAACGACCAGCCGCCGCGGTCGAGCTCGCCGCTGCCGCCCGGGTCTTGAAAGACGCCGTCGAGGGTGACGAACTGCGATACCACCACGTTGCTCATGTCTGCCTCCATCGTCCAGCGGTCGAAGGTCTCAGGTCGGCGGCGAGGGGGCCGAGCGGTCTCCCAGAAGTGGCCGAACGGGTCCATGACGCTGCCGATCAGCCGGCCGTGGCTCCCGGCCGCGGGCCCGTTGGGCGTGACGCCCGCGGCCATCGCCCTGTCCCAGACCGCGTGGGGTACGGGCACCGCGAGGATCATGCCCCTGCGGGCAGCGCATACCGTCCGGCGCTGGGACCGGAAGCTCCATCTACCGCCGCGACGCGCGGCGGTAACCGTTGGCGGCGGCCGGGCGCGCCGGCGCGGTCCGTGACCGTCGGCAGCCCGGTCGCGTCCGCACAGTGGCGCGCCCTCGAGGCGCGTGTCATGCTCAAGGCGGCGTGCCGGCCCACGCGACAGACTGCCGGCGACGCGCCGCATCGCAAGGAGACCATGACCACCACCTCCCGCCACCCGAACGCTGCAGTCGCGCCGCCGCCCGACAGCGCCGCGCCGCCGACCGGCAGCGAGGCGCCCGACGGTGCCACGCCACGCCGCGTTCCCGGCGCGTCCAGGCTCGGCGGCGTCGCGCTCGCCGTCCTGGCGCTGGTCTGGGGCTACAACTGGGTGGCCATGAAGGTTGGGCTGCGCTACTCGCAGCCGTTCACCTTCGCCGCTCTGCGCACCTTTCTAGGTGCGCTCGTCCTGTTTGCCGTTCTCGCGGTCCTGCGCCGGCCGCTGAAGCCCAAGGCGTTCGCCCTGACGTGCGCCGTCGGGCTGCTGCAGACCACCGGCTTCGTGGGTCTCGTCATGTGGGCCCTGGCCAGCGGCGGCGCGGCCCGCACGTCGGTCCTTGCCTACACCATGCCGTTCTGGCTGCTGCTGATGGCCTGGGTCGTTCTGGGTGAGCGGCTGAGACGGCTGCAGTGGGTCGCCGTGGGCCTCGCCTTCGTGGGCCTGACCCTGGTGCTCAGCCCCTGGCGCCTGAATGGCCTGTTCAGCAGCCTGCTGGCCGTGGGCGCCAGCTTTCTGTGGGCGGTGAGCGCCGTCGTGGCGAAGCTCCTGCAGAAGCGCTACGCGGTCGATCTGCTGTCGCTCACCGCCTGGCAGATGTTGATCGGCTCGGTCCCGCTGATCGTGATCGCCCTGGTGACCTACACGGGTCCGCCGGTCTGGTCGGTGTCGTTTGTGTGGGCCCTGGCCTTCAACGTGCTGCTGGCCAACGCCCTGGCCTGGTTTCTGTGGCTCTACGCGCTGCGCGCTCTGTCGGCGGGTACCGCCGGACTGGGTACGCTGGCGACGCCCGTGGTCGGCGTGGCCGCCGCCTGGATCCAGCTTGCCGAGCGGCCCAGCCCCCTCGAGACGATCGGCATGGCCCTTATCGTGGCCGCTCTCGCGGCGGTCTCGCTGGCCCAGGCTGTGGCGGGGCGGCGCGCCGCGTCGGTCTGAGCGGTCGCCCTCGGACTCGCTGTCAATCCAATTTGACGAACAAGAGTCGTCAGTGTAGATTGACAGCCGTGGAGACCGACTTGCGCCCGACCGACGACTCACCCGGCGACCCGGCCCAGGGCCTGCGCGCGGTGCTCGCCCTGCGCCGCCTGGCCGAGCGCCTCGAAGCCGAGCGCGTCGCCGTCGCCCGACGCCAGGGCTGGACGTGGCAGGAGATCGGCGACGCTTTGGGTGTCACTCGCCAATCGGTGCACGCCAAGTACGGCAAGTGAGCCCCATGCCCGAGCGCAGCCACCGCAGCCGACCGGCCGGCGACGACTATCATCACTGGACCACCTATCTCGCCGCGCGCCACGAAGCTCGGCGCCGCGGCGACCACAGAGTCGGCACCGAGCACCTCGTGCTGGCCCTGCTGATGGAGCCGGCCCTTGCCGGCGCGCTCGACACCGACCTGGCGAGCGCCAGGGCGCGGCTCGAGGCGCTCGACCGCGAGGCCCTGGGCGCCGTAGGCGTCGTGCTCAGCGCCGCGGTGTCGTTCGCGGCCGACCCCGATACGCCGCCGTGGCAGGCCGCCGAGACGCCGTCCGCCGGCGCGCCCGCCGGGGCCCCGATCGCCGGGCGCGAGTGGCGGCCGTCCATCAAAGACGTAGTGCGCGCCTGGGAGGGCCGCCTGCCGCTCACGCCCGCGGCCAAGACGCTCCTGGGCGACTCCAACAAGGAGATGCGCCGCCTCGGCGGCCGCCACCTTGGTCCGCGGCACATCTTGGCCGCGCTCCTCGAGCTCGACCCTCCCGATCCCGCCGCCGAGCTGTTCGCCAGCCTGGGCGTCGACCGCGCCGCCGTGCGCGCCCGTCTCTCCGACCTCTGAATCGTCCCATCGACCTCTGCATCGAAGAAATGGCGGTGACCACGTGGCCCCAGTTGTCGTAGGCGATTCGCTGACGAAGCGGTTCGGCTCTCTGACCGCGGTCGACGACCTGTCGTTTGCCCTCGAAGCCGGCACCATCACCGGCTTTCTCGGCCCCAACGGCGCCGGCAAGACGACGACCTTGCGCATGCTGCTCGGCCTGGCGGCGCCCACCAGCGGGCGGGCGCTGATCTTCGGCCGGCCGTACGCCGAGCTGGAGCGGGCCCCGCTGCGCGTGGGCGCCGTGCTCGAGGCGACCGACTTCCACCCGGGGCGCTCGGGCCGCGACCACCTGCGCTCGCTGGCCTGCGCCGTTGGGCTGCCCGATTCGCGCACCGACGAGGTGCTGCGCCTGGTCGAGTTGCACGACGCGGCCAGGCGGCGGGTCAAGGGCTACTCGCTGGGCATGCGCCAGCGGCTGGGTCTTGCGGCGGCGCTGCTCGGCGACCCCGAGCTGCTCGTGCTCGACGAGCCCGCCAACGGCCTCGACCCCGAGGGTGTGCGCTGGCTGCGCGACTTCCTGCGCGCCTTCGCCGCGGAAGGCCACACCGTGCTGGTCTCGAGCCACGTGCTGGCCGAGGTCGCCCAGACCGTCGACCAGGTGCTGATCGTGAGCCACGGACGGCTCGTCGCCGAATCGTCGCTCGACGAGCTCACCGCGCGAGTCGGCGACGCCGTGCGCGTGCGCAGTCCGCAGCAGGCGCACCTGGCCGAAGCGCTCCAGCGCGAGGGAATCGCCGCCACGGCGAGCAACGAGCACGCCCTGCTCGTGCACGGCGCCACAGCCGCGCGCGTGGGCGACATCGCCTTCGCCGCCGGCATCCCGGTGCACGAGCTCGTCACCGAGGGCTCGTCGCTCGAAGAAGTCTTTCTCGATCTCACGGCGGAGGTCCAGTCATGATCGCCCAGGTCAAGGCGGAGCTCCTCAAGATCCGCTCCACTCGCACCACGCTCGGCCTCGTGGTCGGCATGGTCGCCCTCGTGCTGCTCCTCGTCTTGCTGAACGGGCTGCTGAGCCCGGCCGACGTCCTCGCCGGCAAAGACGAGCAGCGCAACCTGCTGGGCTCCGGCGGGGTCGCGGGGTTGTTCGCGGCGCTCGCCGGCCTGCTCGTGGTGACGAGCGAGTACCGCCACGGCACCATACGGCCGACCTTTCTCTTCACGCCGCGCTGGTCGCGCGTGCTGGGCGCCAAGCTGGGCGCCAGCATGCTGGCCGGCCTGGCCTTCGGCATCGTGGGCGAGCTGCTCAGCTTCGCCGTGGGCTACGCGATCCTGGCGGGTCGCTCCGTGCCGTACGCCCTGAACGGCGGGCAGACCGCGCTGCTGCTGGCCGGCACCGTCGCCGGAGTGGTCCTGTGGGGCGGGCTCGGGGTCGGGCTCGGGGCCATCGTGCGCAATCAGATCGCCGGCGTGATCGCCTTGCTCGCCTGGGGCTTCCTCGTCGAGAACCTGGTGTTCGCGTTTGCCCCGTCGGTCGGCCGCTTCGGACCGGAGGAGGCCTCGAACGCGCTCACCGGCCTCACCACCAGCCATCTGCTGACGCCGGCCGTGGGCGGCCTCGTGTTGATCGCCTGGATGGTGGCCCTGTTCGTGGCGGGCGCCGCCCTCACGGTCCGGCGCGACGTCGACTGACGGCGAGGCGTCGGCCGCTCATGGCGGCCACGTATGTGTAGGCCGAACGCGCCGGCGCCGACTGCCGGCGTTCGCCCGCCAAGCGCCCCGGCGGTTTCGGCGCGCGCCTTGCGGAGACCACGTCTGCGACAGGTGCGAAGGCGACGGGCGGCGCGGCGTGGAACGCAAGCTGGTCGACGGGGCCGCGGACTCGACCAGGGCCGCCTAGCCTAGCCGCGCGCGTCCTGGGGGTGGAACGGGCAGGCCGGCCCCGCGCACTGCGCGTTGCGGTCGGGCGAAGCGCAGCGCGCGCGCTCGCCGGCCGGCAGGTCGATGTCGAGGTGCTCGCGCAGGTACTCGACCGCCGCCTCGACGGCAAGCCGCGAGGCGCGTTTGCAGCAGCGCGGCTGGTCGTCGACCATGCGCGCCAAGGCAAGCGATGTCGCACCCAGCGCCAGCGAGCGCTCCTTACCGGTGAGCGGCGTCGCCTTGCTCAGGGTGCTCACGGCGATGCCCACGCCGACTGCGGCCCCGCAGGCGCCGTAGTAGCCGCACCAGCCGCCCGGGATCTTGGCGCCCCGCGCGAGCGCGCTCTCAAGGTCGCCCTCGGGCACGGCTGCGCCGGCGTTGCGCGCGGCGGCCACGATCACGCCGGGCACGATGGCATGGTGCTCCGGGCCGTGCATGGGCAGCCCGGGGAAGGCCATGACCTGCTCCAGGATCGCGCCGGGGTCGGGCGAGGTCGCCGCCGCCAGCAGGCGGCGCACGCCCTCCGCGGCCGTCGCCCCATGGCAGGCGTCGCACACGAAATGGCCCGCGGCGCACCAGATCATGGTCGTCTGCGTCGCCCCGCAGCAGTCGCAGGTGCGCTCGGCAGCCTCAGGCGCGTAGACGAGCGGCTCGCCGCACACGCCGCAGTCGGTCATGGAAGACATGCCGTGGACGGGCTTCTGGCTGACGATGGTCGACTCCTCTCGTAAGCACCCTGCCCCGCTGTTCGCGGCGACTTGCCTCCGCCCTCGGCGGCGGCACTCGCGCTTGTTCGTTCAGTGTGCGCGGTCTGATCGCCATCGTCCACTCGCGCGGCGATCTCCCGTTTCGGCCGCCGGCGGTTGCGCTTATACCCTGGCGGGTACCCGGAGATGACGGAGTCATACCAGGAGGGGAACCCATGGCCGTACCTGCCTATGCGATCGGCACTACCTTGGCCGCGCCCTACGAAGAGCTCGTCCCCCGCGTGAAGCAGGCCCTCAAAGATGAGGGCTTCGGCGTGATGAGCGAGATCGACGTGCAAGGCGCGCTCCGAGAGAAGCTCGGCATCGAGCGCGGCCGGTACCTCATCATCGGCGCCTGCAACCCACGGCTCGCCCACGAGGCGCTCGAGGCCGAGCCCGACCTGGGCGTGTTCCTGCCCTGCAACGTGATCGTCTATGAGGCCGCCGACGGCACGCACGTGAGCGCGATAGACCCGCTCAGCATGCTCGGCCAGATCGCCAACCCCGTGCTCGACCGGATCGCCGACGAGGTGAAGCAGCGCTTCACCCGCGTCATCGCCGCCCTGGGCTGAAGTGCTGCCGCCGGCAGGGCCCCTCGCGTGCTCTCTCTCGATCTGCCACTGCAGCAGATGCCGCACGTTTCCGGAAGACCGTCTCTCTCCTACGGCGTCTGTGGTTGCCCTGGGTGGTTGATGCGGGGATCACGACGTTGTGAGCGAACGAACGGTACCAGTCAGCTCTCCGCGTGAACGTCCACCACGACGTTCAGGCCGTACTTGGCGGGGAGAAACTCGCTGAACGCATCGATCCTCGGGCAGGGCGGGTAGCCGACCACCAAGCCGGTCGCCAAGTGGATCACCGCGGCGCCGTTCTTCTTCATCTCCGCGGGAGCGTACTCCACGTTGCCCCCGGGGCAGCCGCCGCAGCGTACGGACCGGTCGCGGTCCCGCGGTTCAGTGCTGGCAGGCGCCTTCGAGCCCCACGACCGGCAGGCCACCCTGCATGAAGGCGGACACGGCGGTCTGCACGTCGTCGCCGACGCCGGCGTGCACGGCGATGCCCACCTGGTTGAAGCCCATCAGCGGGCGGCCGCCGATGCCGTCGACGACGATGGCGTCGACGTTGTGCTCGGCAAGCAGCGTGACCGGACCCAGGCAACCGCCCTCGGTGTGCGGCGCGTTGTCGAGGATCGTAACCTCGCCCACTGTGCCGTCGGTCACATCGACCATGGTGAAGCACTCACAGCGGCCGAAGTGGCCGGAGCGGCGGGCTTCGAGGCCGCCGGGCGCCTCAGAGGGAATGGCGATGCGGATCGTCGTGCTGGTCTGGTCGCTCATGCGGTGCTCACTCTCAGTCGTCGATTCATCGGTCCGTCGATCTCTGTCTGCCCGCTCTAAAGAACGCCGCTGACCGCCGCCGTGGCCGCAGCCGGGCTCCCGAGGGTCGTCGCGGTCGTTGCGGCAGCCTCGCCGTGCGCCGGGACCCCAGCACGCACTCACATCGGCGGAGCCGCATCGGGGACACGAAGTGACGCCCCCCGGATCTTCGGCATCGGCGACCCAGAGCCCCCGGCAGGCGAAACAGCGCATGCGCGGCAGCACCCGGTATTGGCCGCCGCCGATGAGGATGGCCTTGCCGCCGACCAGCGCCTCGGCGACCTTGGCACGGCCGCGCTCGAGCACGCGGCCCACGGTCTGGCGAGAGACGCCCATGGCCTCGGCGGCCTGCTCGTGACTGAGGGCTTCGAGGTCGACGAGGCGGATGGCCTCGAGCTCATCGACGGCCAGCTGGAGCTGCTCGAGCTCGCGCGCCGGCACGCCGGCCGGCTTGAAGAGCGTGATGCGGGGCACGCCTTCGACGGAGCGTTCAATCGGCGGGCGAGCCATGGGTTCCTCTCGAAGTTAGTGGCATATGCTCATTATAGGTCGGTGAGGGCTCATCTTCAAACTGCCGCGGTTGACCCTCCATGGTCTGCGCCATCCTGAGGCTCTGCCGTCGGCCGGCGGTCGCTCTTGCGACAGGTCGGGTCGCGACGTGTAGGCGGTCAGGTGCGACGCGCAACGCCATCGAGCGCCAGCTCGAGGAAGCGCTGCGCGGCCGGGGCGAGGGGCCCCGGCCGGTGAGCAAGGACGACGCGGCGGTCGATCGCCGGGCGCGGGGTGGCTGTCACCGCGCCCAGCCTGGCCGCTTGTCGGGCAAGCGGATCGGGGACCAATGCGGCTCCGGCGCCGGCGAGTACGAGCGGCAGGATCGACTCGCGTTGCGCCGCTACGACGACGACGAGTGGCGTCAAACCCACGGCCGCGAAGGCTTCGTCGAGGAGCCGACGGCTGGAGGTCCCTTTCGGTGCGGCGATGAAGGGTACGCGCTCAAACTCCTCGACTGAGAGGTGGGTCTGGGGGCGGATCGTGCCGGGGGGAAGGATCACCGACAGACTTTGGGTGCCGAGCTCGTGCGTCGTCAACGAGTCGGGGAGTAGACCTCCCTCGAGGAGCGCGATCTCGCATTGACCGTGTTGCAGCAGGACCACCAGGTCGGCGGTGTCTTCCGGGGCGGCGAGGTCGACGACCACGCGTGGATATGCGGCACGGTACCGGCCGACCAGACCGGCTAGTGGATCGGCTGCCAGAGTCGGCAGCGAACCCAGAGCAAGCGACCCGCCCTCGAGCCCGGCGATCGACGAGACTTCGGCTCTTGCGGTCTCGATGTCGCGCAGCACCTGACGAGCCGGCCCCACGAGCGCGGCGCCGGCGGGAGTCAGGCGCACTCCGCGTCCAAGCCGGTAGAGTAGCTCGACGCCGAGTTCATCCTCGAGTTCCCTCACGGCCAGCGACAACGCGGGTTGGGACACGAATATGGCTTTCGATGCACGGGTAAAGCCACCGTGATCAGCGACGGCGAGCAGGTAGGTCAGATGGCGCAGATCCATTGGCGAATCATATAGCTCCTAGCCCTTGCCTGTATTCGACTTATGGAACGACAGGCTCGATGATGAAATGCGATGGCGATGACGAGTGAAGACCATGGTCGAGAGGCAGCGGTAGACGACGCACCGGCGGCGAGCCATGGCCGCGTCCACGGGTGGAGGCGGCTGCTCGTCGAGCCTCCTCGGCCCCGTTGGGTGGTCCAGCACCGTAACGCCGCTTGGTTTGTCGTGGCGACCGTGTGCGTCGGCGCCTTTATGGGGCAGCTCGACGCCAGCATCGTCACCATGGCCCTGCCCACCCTGCAGCACGTCTTCCACGCCGACGTAGCGGCGGTGACCTGGGTCGGGCTCAGCTACCTGCTGGTGCTGGTGGCCACGGTCGCCGCCGTAGGTCGCTTCGCCGACATGGTCGGGCGCAAGCTGCTCTACACCTACGGGTTCGGCGTCTTCATCTTGGGTTCGATCCTGTGCGGCTTTGCCCCCAGCCTCGGCGCGCTGGACGGCTTCCGCGCCTTCCAGGCTGTGGGCGCCGCCATGCTGCAGGCAAATAGCGTGGCCATCATCTATCTGGCCGTCCCGCGCAAGTCGCTTGGGCGCAGCATCGGCATCCAGGGAGCCGCCCAGGCGCTCGGTCTCGCCTTGGGCCCCGCGGTCGGTGGCCTGCTGCTGGCCGCCGGCGGCTGGCGCCTCGTGTTCTTCGTGAACGTGCCCGCCGGCCTGGTCGGGATGGTGGCCGGCTTGCTGTTCATCCCGCGCAGCCGCCACCTCGTAGGCAGGGTGCCCTTCGACTGGACCGGCCTTGGACTGTTCTTCCCGGCGGTGGTCGGCCTCATGGTCGCGGTGACCTTCGGCAATCGGTTCGGCTGGGCCTCGCCGGCCATCATCGGCCTGCTGGCTGCCGCTGTGGTGCTGGGAGTCGGGTTTGTCGTGCGCGAGCGTCGCACCGCAGACCCCATGATCGATCTCACGCTATTTCACCGGACCGCGTTCTCGGCCGGCGTGGTCAGCGGTCTGCTCTCGTACCTCGTGATGTTCGGCGTGCTCTTTGTCACACCGTTCTACCTGGAGCGCGGGCTGCACCTCGGAGCGGGGAAGGCGGGACTCGAACTCACCATCATGCCGCTCTTTCTCGGTCTGGCTGCGCCGCTGGCCGGGCGTCTGGCCGATCATGTCGGGGCACGACCGCTGACTGTCGGCGGCATGGTTCTCGTCGCAGCTACCCTGGCGACGTCGGCCATCTGGAGGCCTGACCAGGCCATGCTCGTCGTTACGCTGGCTCTGGTGGGCGTCGGACTTGGGCTGTTCACCCCGCCCAACAACGCGGCGATCATGGCGTCGGCGCCCAAGCACCAGTCCGGCGTCGCCTCTGGTGTGCTCAACATGACGCGAGGCATGGGGACCTCACTTGGACTTGCTCTTACGGGGCTGATCTACGGTCTCGCGACCACGCCGCAAGATGGATTGAGGTTCGCGATGATCTTCCTGGCCTCGGCCGCGCTGATCGCCGCGGTGGTGGCGGCGTCACGAGGTCGGTCGTCCGCGACCGTGTCGCCTGAGGGCGCCTCGGTGCGTTAGCCGGACGCGACTGACGCGCTCGTGGTACGACGAAGATGAAGAACGGTTTGGTGCCGCTGCCCTGAAGCGTCAGACCTTGCCGATCGCGATAGCCGCGTCACCCGGTAGCGCCAGGCCGGTCGCTATGCGCAGCGCCTTCAGGGCCGACGCCGGCACGATGCAGTCGGTGCAGATGTGGGCCTCGCGGCCGCAGGCGAGCACGTCGCTCGACGCCTTCGGGTTGATCTCCTTGTAGGCGTCGACCGGTACGACCGCCGCGACCTGCGCCGTGAAGCGCTCGATGTTGTCGCAGGTCGTCTCGATCGCGAACGTCACGAGGCGGGCGTCGCCGCTCTGCGCCTCGACGGTCGTGTGGTGCCCGCAGATGCCGGCCTGCACGTCTGCTTTGCCCTTCATGGCCTACGCTCCGTTTCTCGCTTGTCCGCGATCGCGGACTGGTCGACTCTTCGGATGGGCGACAGTACACCCCCGAGGGTATCGTGCGCCAACGACGTTGCGCCGGCGACTGATGCTCGACTATGATACCCCCCAGGGTATACGAGCCGATCCAGGAGGTCGTCGTGGCCACTATCAAGCTGGTCTGCAGGGAGTGCGAGCACGGCTTCGCCGTGGAGACGGCCGGAGCGATAAAGGACAGGCAGAAGCGCTGCCCGAAGTGCGGCTCGAGCGAAGTCCGCCAGACCGTGGGCAACTTCCTCAGCAACGGGCCGTTGTCGTCGCCGACCTGTGGCACGATGCCCACCCGCGGCTACGGCTGAGGTCGCTGACCCGGGGCGCGGTCGCGTCCCTACCCGTCGTGCGTCAGAGCGAAGACGCGACACAGGCCCGTGCAGACCCCGCACTCGGTACACAGGTCGTGGTCGATGCGCGGCGCAGCAGAGTTGCCGTCCTGCGTCATGGCGCCCTCGGGACATGCCGCCACAGCTGGGCAGGCGTGATTCTGCGGACAGAAACGGTCGTCGACGACGATCATGCGGGACTCCGTGCGGTTGGTCCTTGGGATGACCGCGAGTATACCCCCATGGGTATCGGCAGCCAAACTCTACCTGTTCTCCGGGCAGTCGGCGACGGCCGGAGCCTCGCGACGCAGGCGCCATTGGTGCGAGAGCAGGTAGACTCGGCAAGCCCGGCGACGCAAGGCCAACCAACGCGGCCGCGCCGGGACAATACTCGTGCCACGCCGACGACCGCGTTCGCCGGCGAGCACCCAGGCAAAGGAACCCGTCACCGTGACCTCGGTCATCGACCCTGACGCCCTCGAGATCTGGCCGGTCCCCGCGGCGTCGCGCGGCCGGCGCGGGCTGGCGCTCGTGCCGGGGTTGCTGGCGTGTGCAGCGATCGCCGCGGTGGCGACGGCCGTGGGACGCCTGGTGCCCGTCGTGGGCGCGCCGGTCTGCGGCATCGTCCTCGGCGTCGGGCTCGGGGTCGTGGTGCGCAAGCGCGGGCTCGACGCGTCCCTGCACCCCGGAGTGTCGTTTGCCGGCCGCGTCGTGTTACAGCTCGCCATCGTCGTGCTGGGCACAGGACTCTCGCTCGCCCAGGTCGCCAAGACCGGCTGGTCGTCGCTGCCGGTGCTGTTGGGCACGCTGTCGCTCGCCTTGCTGGCCGCCTGGGGGGTCGGGCGTCTGCTGGGCATCGACGGCGACCTGCGCACACTGATCGGCGTGGGCACCGGCATCTGCGGGGCCTCGGCGATCGCTGCCACCACTGCGGTGATCGGCGCGGCTGAGGCCGACGTCTCCTACGCCATCAGCACGATCTTCGCCTTCAACGTGATCGCGGTGCTGACCTATCCCACGCTCGGCCACCTGCTCGGCCTCTCGCAGCACGCCTTCGGCCTGTGGTCGGGCACGGCCATCAACGACACGAGCTCGGTGATCGCCGCCGCCTACACCTACGGCCACGCAGCCGGCGACTACGGCGTCGTCGTGAAGCTCACGCGCACGCTCATGATCATCCCCATCACCATCGCTCTGTCCCTGATGACCAGGCGCCGCGCCGCGAAGGCCGCCGCCGGCGCGCCGCTCGAGAGCCTGGGCGAGGCGGCCGATGGCGCTTCGCGCGCATCCCCGAGTGAGGGGGCCGACGACGCCTCGGGCGCGAGCCCCGGCAGCGCGTCGACGGCCGGTTCTGGTCGCGCCGGTCGCCCAGTTCGTCGCCTGCGCGTCTGGCAGCTCGTGCCCTGGTTCCTGGTCGGGTTTCTGGCGGCGGCCGCGCTCAACAGCCTGGGTGGCGTGCCGCATGCCGCGCACTCGCCGCTGTCGACCCTGTCGTTGTTCCTGATCACCATGGCGCTGAGCGGCATCGGCCTGGCTACCCGGCCTCTCGCCCTGCGCAGCGCCGGGTTACGGCCATTGGCGCTTGGCGCTATCCTGTGGGCGACGGTCGGCATCAGCAGCCTGCTGCTCCAGGCGGCCACCGGCATGCACTGACGCCCCCTGCCGCGCCGCCGTGCGGGGCCGTCCGCCCGCGGGGCAGGTCACCCCGCTCAAGTGGCAGAGCTGGTCAAGAAAGCCCACAAGACCGCCGATATCCCCACCATGACACCCACCGGTTCGAGCTCTCGATGGCTGCGAGTGCAGCAGGCGGCCGATGTGCTGGGCGTCAGCGCCACCAGCGTGCGCCGGTGGGCCGACTCCGGCGCTCTCGCCTGTCGACGCACCCCGAGCGGCCAGCGCCGGTTTCTGGCCGACGACCTGCGACGCTACCTGAGCGAAGCCGCGCCGCGCGGGGGCGGCGACGCGACGCGACGCGAGGGCGCCGACGCGACGCCGCGCGAGGGCGCCGAAGAGCGCTACCAGCTCGTGCTCGACACGAGCCTCGAGTTGGCGTCGACCCTCGATCTCGGCGAGATCCTGCAGTCGGCCGCGCGGCGTCTGAGCTCGGTCCTCGGGATCCCCGATTGCGACATCTACCGACTCGAAGACGACGAGCACCTCGTCTGTCTCACCTCGACGATCGACGGCGCCTGCGACGCCGACTGGGTGGGCCGGCGCCTGCGCCTGACCGACTGGAGCTGCGCGCGCCTGGCCGTCGAGGCGCGCCACGCCATCACCATCCCCACCCTCGACGACCCGCGGCTGGGCCCGGCCGACCGCGAGACCATGCGGCGCTTCGGCGAACGCAGCTGCGTGTCGCTGCCCCTGGTGGCGCGCGACAAGGTGATCGGCGTGGTCGACCTGCTCGATCGCGTGGAACGGCAGTTCACCGTCGAGGAGATCGATACCGCCGAGGCGGTCTGCCAACTCGTGGCTCTCGCCCTCGAACACGTCGAGCTCTACGAAGAGGTCAAGAGCCTGCATCTGGGCAACCTGCGCGCCCTGAGCTCGGCGCTGTCGGCCAAAGACCACTACACCCTCGGCCACGCCAACCGCGTGGCCGCCTACATGACCATGCTGGGCACCGAGCTGGGCTGGCCCACCGACCGCCTGCAAGCGGTGCAGGACGTCGCCTTCTGCCATGACGTCGGCAAGATCGGCGTGTCCGACCGCGTGCTTCTCAAAGGGGGGCCGC
>CAZFJE010000004.1:0-52835 GCA_964519555.1 uncultured Thermoleophilia bacterium | reverse complement strand
CGATCTCGACGCTGCACAGCCGGCAGGCGCCGAAGGTGGAGAGGGTCTTGTCGTAACAGAGCGCCGGAATGTCGATGCCGACGCTCGCCGCGGCATCGAGGATGGACGTGCCGGGCGGCACGGCGACTGCCTGCCCGTCGATCTCGAGCTCGACCATGAAATCATCCCTCCGCGTCACCGGGAACAGCTTCAGCGCGCCGGCGAGCCGCATGGCCGTCGGACCAGACGGGGCTCGCGCTCCACCGGCGGCGGTGCGACTCGCTTCGCAATACCTCGGATTGTAGCCGTTATTCCGAAGGCGGGCCAACGCCCGGCGGCAGCTGCCCGGCCTCGGCGCCGGGGGCGGCCGGGAAGAGGTCGCCGAAGTGCGTCGCAAAGAGCTCATCGAGCGCTTCGTCGGCCGCCTGTGACAAGGCGTCGAAGCGCCGCAGCAGAAGGCGGCCCTGGTCGGTCAGACACGAGCCGCCGCCGCCCGTGCCACCGGTACGGCGCGCGAACAGCTCGAGGCCGAGGCGCTGCTCGACCTCGTGGACGATGCGCCACGCCTTGCTATACGACATCGCCATGTCCTTAGCCGCCCTGTTCAGCGAGCCCGTCGCGTCGACCCGACGCAGTAACTCGTTGGTCCCCGGGCCGAACAGGCGCACGCCCTTTTCCTGCAGCCAGATGCGCTGCGCGGGCCGGACCTCGAGCGGGACGGACGCCGGCGGGAGCGACGAGGCGGGCTCGGGCCGCGCCGCCGTTCCGCCGCCACCGCTCTGTTCCCAAAGTCGCCCGGAGGGGTTGTGCGCCCGCGAGCCGCCGTGCGCACGGTGGTGCTCGCCGGCGGAGTCGCCGGCCGTGCGGCGACCGCCTTCGGCATCTAGCCCGGTGAGGGGCCCGCCGGCACGATCGCCTTCGGCAGGGTGGTCGCCCGGGGAGTCGGCGGCGCTCTGAGTCGTTTTGGTCATGGTCTCCTTCGGGGGCCTACGGCCAGTCCGAGAAATGCGCCAGGAACAGGCGTTCGAGCTCGCGGTCGACGTCGGTGCGCAGGTCCTGGTAGCGCCTCAGGAGCTCTTCGCCCTGCGGACTGAGCCGCGACCCGCCGCCCTCCTTGCCGCCCACCCGCCGCTCGAGCAGCGGAAAGCCGAGCCGCTCTTCGGCGGCCCTCAGGCTGCGCCAGGCCTTGTTGTACGACATGCCGAGCGCGGCCGCGGCCTTGCTGAGCGAGCCCTCGGTGCGCACCAGGTCGAGAAGAGCCGCCGGCCCTTCGCCGAAGGCGCGGCCGTTCGACTCGAGCCACAATCTGTAGGCGAGTCGCATGAGCGGGCCCCCGGCGTCGTCGTTGTTGAAGCGCGCCCGTCACGGGCGCCGTGGTGGTGCCCGAAAGCCTACTCCTCGGCCATCACCCAGACGAACACCTCGCCCGGACCGTGCACGCCGACGACGTGGATGGCGGCCAGGTCGGAGGTGCTGCTCGGCCCGCTGATGAAGCTCACGCAGCTCGGCAGCGCGGAGCCCTCGACGGGCAGCGCGCGCAGCACGTCGCCGACGGTCGGCAGGATGCGGCGGGCCGCCACGAAGAAGCCCACCGCCGGCGGCACGAGCGAGTAGCCGCGCCGCACGCAGGCGCTGCTGCGCACCACGACCGAGCCCGTCTCGGCCACGGCCCAGTCGGCCCGGCTGAGGCCGAACGGCGCATCGCGCGCCTCGAGTGTGTGACGCGCCGCGATGCCGTCCCAGCACAGGTCGGCCGCGCAGGCGACCGCGCTCCAGCGGCGGCGCGCGACCAGGCGCTCGAGCCCCTGCCGCGCCTGGGCGAGCGAAGCCACCTCGGCGACCGTGACGCCCAGCCCGCCCAGCCGTTCGACGAAGAGGGCGATGGTGTCGGCGGCGAATGCAAGCGCGGCGGGCGCGGGAGGAGCGGGGGTCGCGGACGCTGAGGGCGCGGGCGGCACAGACGCGTTGGGCGTGGGCGCGGTGGGCGCATCCGGCGCCAGCCGCAGCCGCAGCCTCTCGATGAAGGCCTCGCGTTCCACGCTAGCCTCTCCCCCGCTCGCGGCCGAGGGGTCCGCCACGGTCGTCGGGTCCGTCACGGCGCGCCGGTCCGCGCGCCCACAGGGCGCGAAAGCTGCCGCGCTGCGGCGCCGGAAACTCGCGGTCGCGCGTCCAGGCGCCCAGCGGGCCGCGGCCGCGCAGCGGCGCGCCGACGGCCGTCATGAGCCGCAGCAGCGGAAGTGCGACGGTTTCGAGTGCGCCCCACAGGCGCGGCCGGCGGGCGACCGCCGCGAAGCCGTCGAAGCCGGCGCCCCACGCCGGCGCCACGAGCCCCTGCTCCACGGCGTCTTCGCGCAGCTCGCGGATGAGCTCGGCCAGCGGTATGCGCGCCGAGCAGACCTCGGTGCAGGCGCCGCACAGGCTGCTGGCGAAGGGCAGCTCGGCGTGGCACGCCAGGCCGTCGAGCAGGGGGCTGAACACCGCGCCGATGGGCCCCGTGTACACGGCGTCGTAGGCGTGACCGCCGATCTTGCGATAGACCGGGCAGACGTCGAGGCAGGCGCCGCAGCGGATGCACGACAGCACCTGCTCGTACTTCGAGCCCAGCATGCGCGAGCGCCCGTTGTCGACGATCACCACGTGCAGTTCCTCGGGTCCGTCGGCCTCGCCGGCGCGCCGCGGTCCGGTGAGGGCCGTCACGTAGGTGGTCGCGCGCAGGCCCACCCCGGCGCGCGGCAGCACCTTGAGAATGGCTTCGAGGTCGGGGAAGGTCGGCACCAGGCGCTCGACGCCCATGACCACCACGTGCGTGCGCGGCAGGGTCGTGACCATGCGGCCGTTGCCCTCGTTGGTCACCAGCACGACCGAGCCCGTGGCGGCCACTCCGAAGTTGGCGCCCGAGATGCCCATGTCGGCGGCGAAGAACTTGTCGCGCAGCGTGTCGCGCGCGTAGCGGGTCATGGCGTGGGCGTCACCCCCCACGTCGCGACCGGCCGCCTTGGAAAAGAGCGCGCGGATGCGGTCGAGCGGCAGGTGGATGGCCGGCTTGAGAATGTGGAACGGCCGCTCCCCGGCGAGCTGCACGATGAACTCGCCCAGGTCGGTCTCGACGACCTCGATGCCGGCCGCTTCGAGGACCGGGTTCAGGCCGATCTCCTCGGTGACCATCGACTTCGACTTCACCACCAGCCGCACGCCGCGCAGTTCGGCCAGGTCCACCACGTGGCGGCGCGCCTCGGCGGCATCGGCGGCGAAGAAGACGTGGCCGCCGACCTTCTCGACGTTGCTCGCGAACTCCTCCACGTAGCGATCGAGGCGCGCCAGCGTGGCGCCGCGCACACGGGCGACCTCATCGAGGGCGAGCGGCCAGTCGGGCGCCGCACGCGCCGCGACGCTCAACGCCTGCACGTAGTCCTGGCCGGCGCGCAGCACCTGCTGCAGGGCGGGGTCACCAAGGGCGCGCTCGGCGCGCTCGTCGAAAGCGCGCCTCGACGCGGCGCTCGACTGCCGGCGCGAGGCCGCGTTCGTCGACCCGCCCGACTCGGCGCTCGCCTGCCGGCGCGACGCGGCGCTCACTCCCGCCACCCCGCCGCCAGCACCTCGGCCAGGTGACGTACCTCGAGCGCGTGCCCGCGGCGGCGCAGCCGGCCCTCGATGTTCATGAGACAGCTCATGTCGAGCCCCACCAGCAGGTCGACGCCGGTCTCGAGCACGCCGTCGACCTTCTCGTCGACCATGGCCGTCGAGATGCGCGCCATCTTGACGGCGAAGGTGCCGCCGAAGCCGCAGCACAGCTCGGGGTGGGCGAGCGGCCGGTACTCGAGACCTTCGACCATGCCCAGCAGGCGTTCGGGCTGCTCGACGACGCCCAGCAGGCGGCGGGTGTGGCAGGAGTGGTGCAAGGTCGCCGCACCGCGGCGCGCGACCGGCAGCGCCTCGACGCCGAGCACGTCGACCAGGAACTCGGAGAACTCGAAGGTGCGCGCGGCAAGCGCGGCGGCGGCCTCCTGCTCGGGACGGCCGGCAAAGAGCCGCGGAAACCCGTCGCGCACCATGGCCGCGCACGAGCCCGAGATGGAGATCACGTACTCACTGGCGGCGAAGGCCTGCAGAAAGGCGCGTGCGGCGCTGCGCGCCGCGGCGGCGTGGCCGGCGTTGTAGGCGGGCTGCCCGCAGCAGGTCTGCCCGCCGGGAAAGTCGACCGCCACGCCGAGCCTGCTCAGCACCTCGACCGCGGCCACACCGACGCGCGGGAACAGGGCGTCGCCCAGGCACGTGATCATGAGCGAGGCCCTGACCGGCGTGGCGCCGCCCGCCCGCGGTGTCGGGATCGGAAGCGGCGCGTGCGGCTCGGCCCTCATGGCTCACATGATAGTGCCCCGCAGGAGTACGCGTCAGCGGCGCATCGACGGCTCAAGCCGCGCGCGAAAGCTCGCACTCGCCCCGGGCGCAGAACCGCTCCAGGTCTCTGCGCAGCGCGCCCTGCATGCGGGTCGCGGCAAACGAGCCCATCTCCTCGCCGGGCTCGTCGAACTCGACCGTCATGCGCGACAGGCAGGGACCGATCGACTCGAACTGCACGACGTCGCGGTCGGAGTCCTTCTCGACACGGCGCCAGCGCAACGGCAGCCATTGCTGGTCGGGCTGCGACGCCGACATCATCTCGTTCACAAAGCCGTGCCAGTGGGCGCGGGCGGTGGCGACGGGCTCGTGCACATCGGTGCTCTCGCGGATGGTGGACATGATCAGACCTCCTCGTCTGGTCGTCATGCCTTCATATGCCCGCCGCCGCGCGCTTTGCGCCGTCCCTGGCGCGGCGCGCGGCCAAGGCGGCAGCGCCGACGCTCGCGCGCCGCGCCGAGACGGCGGCGCCGACGCTCCCGCGCCGACCCGCTTCGCACTATCATGAGGCTGGTCGATGACAAGTCGGGTCACGCCGGGAGCGACGCATGGTCCACAGCGACACGGCAAAGGGCATCCGTATAGCGCAGTCGTGCGAGTCCGACCCGCGCGCCGCGGTCAAGGAGTTCCACGCCCAGGTCGCGCAGCCCGACATGGCGCTCGTCATCTTCTTCTGCTCCGACGAGTACGACCGCGTCACCCTCGCCGCCGAGATGAGCCGCCGCTTCGCCGGCGTGCAGGTCGTGGGCTGCACGACCGCCGGCGAGATCGGCCCGCACGGCTGCCGCGACCACAGCATCGCCGGCGTGAGCCTCGCCTCGAGCGTCTGCACGGCCACCAGCGGCGTCGTCGAGCACCTGCAGCAGTTCGAGTCAGACGAAGGCCGCCTGGTCGCCCACGAGCTGCTCTACCGGCTCGACCGGCTCGACCGGCTCGAAGACGACGCCCCCGGCGTCGACCGCCGCAACAGCTTCGCCTTTTTGCTCATCGACGGCCTGTCCGTGCGCGAGGAGCTCGTCGCCCACGCATTGCAGGATGCCCTGGGCGAGATCCCCGTCGTGGGCGGATCTGCGGGCAACGGCCTGAGCTTCGCCGACACCTACATCTACTCCGAGGGGCGCTTCTACGCCGACAGCGCCGCCCTGGTCGTGGTGAGCACGCCGCTGCCCGTGAGGACGTTCAAGACGCAGCACTTCCTGCCCACCGACGAACGCCTCGTGGTCACCGAAGCCGACCCCGCGCAGCGCATCGTGCGCGAGATCAACGGGCGGCCGGCCGCCGGCGAGTTCGCCCGCACGCTGGGCGTGGCGGCGAGCGAGCTCGGTCCGCTGCAGTTCGCGTCGTCGCCAGTCGTCGTGTTGATCGACGGCGACCACTACGTGCGCTCCATCCAGAAGGTCAATCCCGACGACAGCCTCACGTTCTTCTGCGCCATCGAGGCCGGCGTGGTGCTGCGCGTGGCCAAGGGCGTCGACCTGGTCGCCAACTTAGAAGACGCGCTGGCGCAACTGCGCGCGCAGATCGGCCCGCTGCAGCTCCTGCTCACCTGCGACTGCATCCTGCGCAAGCTCGAGATCGTCGAGAACGGCCTGACCGACCGCGTCGGCGACATCCTGCGCGCCAACAACGCGGTCGGCTTCAACACCTACGGCGAGCAGTTCTGCGGCGTGCACGTCAATCAGACGCTGACCGGGGTCGCGCTCGGCTCCGGGTCGGCGGTCGGCTACGGTGCCTGAGGCCGAGCAGCCAGGCGGCGTCGCCGCAGCGCGGCCGGGCGGCGACGCACAGCCGGGCGGCGACGGGCCACAGCCGGATGCCGACGCCGCGCCACGGCCGGATGCCGACGCCGGGCCACAGCCGGTAGGCGACGACCCGCAGCTGGGCGACGATGCGCGGCCGGACGTGGCCGCCCTGCAGGCCGAGATCGTGCGGTTGAACAAGGTCGTGCAGGCGCTCATGGACCGCGCCGAGGCGGCGACCAGCACGCAGGGTTCGGGCTACGGCCTGTTCCAGACCACGGTGCTGCTGCAAAAGCAGGTCCACCTGCGCACCCAGGAGGCCGAGGCCGCCCTGCGCGACAACGAGCGTGTCTCCAGCAGCCTCGCCGCCTCGGCCGCAAGGGACATGCACACCCTGCGCCGCACGGCCGCCCTGCAGATCCAGCTGCTCGAGCTCCTCGTGCAGCAGAAGGACCTGGGCGAGTTGATCGACCGGGTCGCCACGCTGCTCGACATGCCGATCGTGCTCTTCGACGCCCACGGACACACGCTGCACAGCTCGCGCGGCGCCGACTCGCCCGGCCTGGCGCGCCGACTTTGGTCGGCGTACGCCGCGCGACGCGGCCTGTCGGCTCCGCTGGGCCGGGTCGACGGCGGCGAGCGCCTCTACTACCACGACATCCTGGTGATGGACCGCGTCGAGCGCGTGCTGGCAGCCGTGGCCCCTGCCCGCCAGGCGCCCGAGTTCGCCGACGCCTCGCTTGCCTTCCTGCAGCAGCTCGTCACGCTCGACGTGCTGCGCCGCCGCGACGAGCTCGCCATGGACCGCCGCGAGCGGCGTCACCTGCTCGGCGAGCTGCTGGCCGGCGACGGCACGCCCGACGAGCTGCGGGCGCGCCTGGCCGACCAGGGCTTCGACCACGACAGCGTCTGGCGCGTGGTGGTCGTCGAGCTGCGCGCGGCGCCGGCGCCGCCCGAGGGGGCCCTGAGCGCGCGGGCCGCCAAGCGGCTCGCCGACAGGCTGCTGCGCGCCGTCGACGACGGCCTGAGCCGGCGCCACGCGCCGTTTCTGAGCATGCCCATGGGTCCGTTCGCCGTGGTCCTGTCGGCGCTGCCCGACGGCCGGCCCGAGACCGCCGCCACGCTGCTCGCCGACCTGCACGACGCGACCGCGCGAGCGGTCGCGCCGGAGCAGGTCGTGGTGGGCTGCTCGACGCCGCTCAGCGGCTCAGGCGGCGCGCCGCGCGGCCTGCAGCAGGCGCACGCCGCCTGCATAGCGGCGCGCCACGATCCTGCCGCTGGCGGCGTGGTGCTGTTCGACGGCTTGAGCGGGCAGTTCCGGCTGCTCGATGGGCTCGACGAGGAGACCCTCGCCGACATCGTCGAGCGCACGTTCGCGCCGCTGCTGAGTTACGACGCCCAGCACCGCACGCGGCTCTTCGAGACCCTCGAGACCCTGTTCGAACACCGCCTCGCCGTGCAGGAGACCGCCGACCTGCTGCACGTGCACCGCAACACGCTGCAAAAGCGCCTGGCCCACGTCGAGCAGCTCCTCGGCGTCGACCTGAACGACATCGACGACATCGTCGACATACGGCTCGGCCTGCACGCCGCCGAGCTGCTCGGCAAGCGCCCCTCCCCGGCCACCGAGTAGGTACCGCGCGCCACGGGGCCGCGAGAGCGGTCGCGACGGCGCCGCGCGCACGATCGCCACGGTGCCGCGCGTACGGCCGCGACAGGCTGCGCCGACGGCGGCGGCGGCACCGGCAGCGAGGTGTGCACGCGCACGCTTTCGCGCCTGAGAAGTGGTCGCGCGGCGACTCGAATGCGCCGTCCGTTGGCCTCATCGTTCGGTGTACCTCGCAAAGGCGACATCTCGCCGCCGCAACCGATTCTTCGAGGAGGCATCGATGGGTAAGGTCTACGCACCACCCGGCACCCCGGGCAGCGTCGTGACGCTCAAGTCGCGCTACGACAACTTCATCGGCGGCACGTGGGTCGCGCCGGTCAAGGGTCAGTACATGCCCAACATGAGCCCGGTCACGGGCAAGCAGTTCTGCGAGGTCGCCAAGTCGACGGCCGACGACGTGGAGCTCGCCTTAGACGCCGCTCACGCCGCCAAAGACGCCTGGGGCGAGGCATCGCTCGCCGACCGGGCCGCTGTGCTCAACCGCATCGCCGACGCCCTCGAGGCCAACCTCGAGATGCTGGCCGTGGCCGAGACCTGGGAGAACGGCAAGCCGGTGCGCGAGACCCTCGCGGCCGACATTCCCCTGGCCATCGACCACTTCCGCTACTTCGCCGGCGCCACCCGCTCGCTCGAAGGCAGGCTGACCGAGATCGACAAGGACACGGTCGCCTACCACTTCCACGAGCCGCTCGGCGTGGTCGGGCAGATCATCCCGTTCAACTTCCCGCTCCTCATGGCCGCCTGGAAGATCGCCCCAGCGCTCGCGGCGGGCAACTGCACCGTGCTCAAGCCGGCCTCGCCCACGCCGTGGTCGATCCTCAAGTTCGCCGAGGTCGTCGCAAGCGTCGTGCCGGCCGGCGTCATCAACATCATCACCGGCCCCGGCGGCGAGATCGGCAAAGCACTCGCCACCAGCCCGCGCATCGCCAAGATCGGCTTCACCGGCGAAACGACGACCGGCCGCCTGATCATGCAGTACGCCGCGCAGAACATCATCCCCTCGACCACGGAGCTCGGCGGCAAGTCGCCCAACATCTTCTTCGCCGACGTCATGGACAAAGACGACAGTTACTTAGACAAGGCGATCGAAGGCCTTGTGCTCTACGCCTTCAACAAGGGTGAAGTCTGCACATGCCCGTCGCGCGCCCTCATCCAGGAATCGATCTACGACAAGTTCATGGCGCGCTGTATCGAGCGCATCGGCAAGATCATCCAGGGCAACCCGCTCGACACCGACACCATGATCGGCCCGCAGGTCTCGACCCAGCAGCTCGAGAAGATCGGCTCGTACGTCGACATCGGCCTGCAGGAAGGCGCCGAGTGCCTCACCGGCGGCCACCGCTCCGCGCAGACCGGCGACCTCGCCGACGGCTACTACTTCGAGCCCACCGTGCTCAAGGGCGACAACAAGATGCGCGTCTTCCAGGAGGAGATCTTCGGCCCGGTGCTCGCCGTGACCACCTTCAAAGACGAAGCCGACGCGGTGCGCATAGCCAACGACACCATCTACGGCCTGGGCGCCGGCGTCTGGACGCGCAACGGCAACCTCGCCTACCGCATGGGCCGCGCCATCAAGGCGGGCCGCGTGTGGACCAACTGCTACCACCTCTACCCCGCCGGCGCGGCCTTCGGCGGCTACAAGATCTCGGGCGTGGGTCGCGAGAACCACCAGATGATGCTCGAGCACTACACGCAGACCAAGAACCTGCTCGTCAGCTACAGCGAACAGCCCCTCGGCTTCTTTTGAGAGCAGCCCGCAAGGGCATCCTAAGAGGTGAGAGCTGAGAGCTCGCAGCAAGCAAGGAGCACGGACATGAGCGAACCGGTCCCCGATCCCGCCGTGGTGGCCACACCCGAGGCCCTGGCCGCGGTGGCCCGCCTCGTCGCCGAACGGGGGCCGGTCATGTTCTATCAGTCGGGAGGGTGCTGCGACGGCAGCCTCCCGATGTGCTTCGACGACGGCGAGTTCCTGATCGGCGACCACGACGTGCTGCTCGGCACCCTGGGCGGCGCGCCCTTCTACATCGACCCCCGCCAGTACGAGGTCTGGAAGCACACCCAGCTCATCCTCGACGTCGGCGAGGGCGCCCCCGAAGGCTTCTCGCTGGCGGCGGGGCCCGACACGCACTTCATCACGCGCTCGCGCATGTGCACGCCCGGGCCCGGCGCGGCGAACCAGCAACTGTAGCGTGACGCGGGCGGGGGCGGCGGGCGGCAAAGCCGCCCGCCGCCCCCGCGCTGCCCGCCGCCCGGACCGGGACCAGGACATTCCGGAGCCGACCCGAGGGCTACCCGATCATGCGCTCGTCGTCGTCGATGCGCACCGGCACGAGCGCGGGCTCGCCGGGCAGGTACGAGACCGAGTCGACCACGTTCTGCTTGGGTGGAATGGCGATCGCCGCGAAGGTGGCCACACCCACGGCCGCCGTGCCGACCCACAGGGCCGCCGTCAGGCCGTGCACGAACGAGATGGGCGTGAGGTAGCTGCCGGCCGCCGCGAACACGCTGGCCAGTACGGCGACGCCGAACACGCCGCCGACCTCACGCATGGTGTTGTTCACGCCCGAGGCCTTGTTTACAGACGTACGTCTCATTGGCTCGGTCGGCTCCCTGAGCGCCCCGCGGCAGCACGCGGCCGCGGTCCGCCGGAAGGACCGGCCAGGCCACGCTCAGCGAAGCTGCGAGCCACTCAGACCAGTGGTCGTCGAAGCTCTCGTCGGCGGCGATGTAGTGGCACAGAAGTCCGGTCGCGGCGCGGGCGTCGGCGAGCGCCGAGTGCGCGTCGCCGATCTCGAGACCGCAGCAGTCGCAGCAGGCGTCCAGGTTGCGCGGTGACTGCGGCAGGTACGTGCTCGCGAGGGTCATCGTGCAGATGCCGCACGTTCTATCGAGTTGCAGATCGTGCCCCAGCCGGGCGAACTCGCCCCTCAGGAACTGCGCCTCGAACGAGAGGTTGTGGGCCACCAGGACTCGGCCTCTGAGCGAGCCGGCCAGGGCACCGACCACGTCGGCAAAGCGCGGGGCACCGTACACGTCGCGACCGGTGATGCCGTGGATGTGGCTCGCGCTGACGTCGCGCTCCGGGTTCACGAGGGTCGTCCACTCGTCGGCCACCTCGCCCGAGCAATCCAGACAGACGACGCCTATCTCGACGACCCGGTCGGTGGTGAGCCCGCGAAAGCCGGTCGTCTCGAAGTCGACGACCGCGTAGCCGCTGCGCCCGGCGTTCATGCCTACCCCCCAGCTAGACATGAAGATTCTAGACTCGCGTGCAGACAGACGCACGACGCCCGTCGCTGTCCAGGACCGCGTCTCGCAAGAGCACACGCGCGCCGCCGGTGCGATTGACCGAAGTTAGCGTAAACGCTAACAGGGGAAACCATGCCGTACTCCATGAAGGAGGTGCGTGATGGCTGAGCGTGAGTATCGCGCGGTCGCCCACGACCACGATGAGTTCCTCGTCCGCGCCATGAAGCGCAAGGGCTTCGCCGCCGCCTACGCGGAGAACGCCGACGCGTACGAGCTTGTCCGCGAACTCCTCGCCGCCCGGGCCAAGGCCGGGCTCACCCAGGAACAGGTCGCGGAATGCATGGGCACGACGAAGAGCGCGGTGTCGCGGCTCGAAGCCGCGGGCAAGCACTCGCCGTCGGTGAGCACACTCAAGAAGTATGCCCGGGCGGTGGGCTGTGAGGTCGAGATCCGTCTCGTGACGGCCCCTCGCCCGGCCGCGCGATCCGCGGGGCGGTCGCTCGACGGCCGCGGGTGAGAGCGGGGGCTGTCGAGATCGATCACCAGGGCGTCGACCCCGAGGGCACCGGCGTGCGACTCGAGCTCGACAGCCGAGCGAGGAACTCGACCTCGCGTGGACCCAGTCCTGTTATAGATCGTGTCATGAGAATTGGCTTTCAACACCACTGTTCACGCGCAACCGCCCGCCACCGTCACTTGGGAAGGCCGCTGTACCGCCCGAGCGGCCGGGGCAGCGAGAAGCGCCGCGGCATCTCGGTGGTGCGATCGGCCGGGAAGGGCCGCGGCACGTGCTCGTCCCAGCCGGTGAACAAGTGCAGCCGGCGCCGTGCGGCCCACGGGCCGACGACCAGGAGTAGCGCGACACCGGCGAGGCCGCCCAACGCCGGCAGGAGAGGCAACCCCATGCCGGCCGGGCTGCTCCCACCGCCCTCACCGCCGCCGGCCCGTCCGGCGACCCGGAACTCGTACCCCGACACAGTGCGCGACGCGGCGTCACCCGAGGCTGTCGAGCCCGCCACCGCGGCCGGCAGCGCCGCTCCGGTCGAGTTGCCGGCGGCCCCGGTGTCCGCGCCGTTGCTGTCCGTCGAGCCGCTGCCGCGGCCGCGGCCGACGCCCTGTCCCGAACCGTTGCCGGTGCCGCCGCCCACACCGCCCCCTGAGCCCGAACCGCCGCCGGCGCTCCCGCCCCTGCCGCTCGCACTGCCGTTGCTGTTGCGGCGCTCGCCGCTGGCGCCGCCGCCGCCCTTGCCGCTCGCCTTGGCCGTCCAGGGCTTGTAGATCGTAGCGAGCGACAGGACGTCGGGGGCCACAGCGGCGCCCGCGGCCGAGAACGAGAGGTAGTACACGACTTTCTTGCCGATCGTGAGCGGTGGGAACGCGATGGTCTTCGACACTGGTCCCGAAACCGCGCTCGTGTTGACGCTGTACGTCCCGAGGGTCTTGAGGCGCCCCCCATCGACGCTGTACGACACAGTCACGACGCTGCCCGGAACTTGCGCCAGCGTACAACTCAGGCTGCTGAGCCGCTTGGCGCCGGCATGACCAAGGTCGGACGCCGCCAGACGCACCGACCCGGCGCCGACGGTGCCGAGAGTGACGACCCTGTGCGCACCGGGGTCGGCGATCACCAGACTCCCACCGTCGGTGTCGCCCAGCGCCACCTGCGACAGCGACGCCGGCGCCACGAGCGACCCCGGCGCGGTGAGCGTCGACCCCGGCGCGGTGAGCGACGGCTCCGTCGACCCCGGCATGCCGGAGAAGTAGTCGGCAAACACTTCCTGCCCGGTCGGCGGATCGTTCGTGCCGGTCGCCACGCCGTAGACGTGGCCGGCGTCGGCGATCCAGATCACACCGCCACCGCTGCCTAACGCGCAGGTCGGGGAGCTCAAGGCGTAGGCCCCGGAGCGCGAGAACTGCCAGACTGTGCTGGCGGCGCTGAAGCCGTCGTTCGGCGCGGAGGCGTCGTAATCGCCGTAGCGGACCTCGATCACGCGTGCCGCACTCTGGTCACAGATGAGCATGTCCTGTGACTGGCCCAGCCGCTGGACAGACGTCGGAGAGTCGAGCTGGTCGATGCCGCTACCGGCCGCGCCGCTCGAGCCGTACTGCCACGTGATGCTGCTCGCGGTAAAGCCGGCGTCAGGCCCGACGCCCGTGAAATCGCCGGCGCGCACGATGATCACGCGGTGGTTGCCGGCGTCGCAGATCGCGACATCGCCGTCGTCGGCGATGCTGGATGAGGCGTTCCCGTTGGCAAGCCACTCGGCCGACGCCGGCGAGTCGAGCTGATCGACCCCCGAACCGCTCTCGCCGGTGGTGCCGTACTGCCACACGACCTGCCCAGTCTGCGCCCTCACGATGAAGACCCGGTCGGCGCCTCGGTCGCAGATCAGGACATAGCCGTCCCCGATGTGTCCGGAGGCGTCCACGCTGTTGCTGCTGAGCGAGCAGGCCGACACCGGCGAGCTCAGGCTCGGGTCGTCCGCGCTTGTGTACGACCAGACGAGCGAGCCGCTCGGCGAGAACTCGGCGACCAGGCGATCGGTCGCATCGGCGACGAGGACGTCACCGAGGCCGTCACCGGGGCCGCTCAGCGCCTGCGCGCTCACCGGGTCGGGCTGCGCCACGCCGAGGGCTTCGTAGCCGTCCGAAGAGGCGCCGATCGCCGCCAGCTGACCGACCGTAGCAACCAAGCCGCCGTCGTTCAGCGCAGCAACGCCGTTCCGGTAGGCGACCTTGAACGGCACGCCCCCCGTGCCCTGCACGAACCGCGCTGCCCAAGCGGCAGGTGCAGCCGCCAGAAGCACGACCCCCGTGGCCAGACACACTATGGCGGCACCGACCGCACGACGTCGCAATGGTCCTGCTCCCCCCTGGACACACAGCGCGGCCTACGACGCACGCGCGTGACAGAGCGTTGTACTTCTTATAGTCTATCGCTCGTTCTACTTCTCATAGTCTAACGCTTCACCGACGTCCTGAACCGCGATGCTCGCTCCGGCGCGCATCGTGGGGTCATCGAGGGTTACGCGCGCGCCGGCCATACGGCTCCGACAATGGCCGCGAGCGAGCGCGCAAAAGACCGCTCCCAACGGAGCGCGCAGGTAAGCAACGTCAAGGAGGGAACTGAAGTGAAACGTAGATCGTGGGCCCTGCTGGCCATCGCCGCGATGGTCATGATGGTGCTCGGCGCGGGCGCAGGCCCGGCGTCGGCCGCCACGCAGCCCAAGTTCACCGTGTTCTCCGCCGCCTCGCTGTACAAGGCGTTCCCCGCGATGGTGGCGCCGTTCAAAGCGAGGTACCCGCAGTACAAGAAGGTGAAGTTCGTCTTCAACTTCGCCGGCACGCAGCAGCTCTATCAGCAGCTCATCGCCAAGGCTCCCGCCGATCTGTTCGCGAGCGCCAATACCACGTACATCGACGACCTGCAGCCGCCCGTCGTCCCGACCAGCTACCTCTACACGCCGCGCATCTTCTGCCAGAACGCGCTCTGCGTGATCGTGCCGAACGTGAAGAACCGCAAGGTCAAGAGTCTGGCCGATCTCACCAAGCCGGGCATCCAGGTCGCGGTCGGCACCTGGGGTACGAACGGGGTGCCGATCGGCACGTACACCCAGAAGGTGCTGACGAATCTCAACGCCGATCCCGCCCTCAGCTCCACGTACGCGACCGACGTCGACAACAACGTCCTGACCGTCGGCGACATCGCCGCCAACGTGAACATGATCACCGCCCTCGTCTCGTGGAACGAGGTCGACGCCGGCTTCGTCTACAACAGCGACAAGGTGGCCGCCGGCACTAAAGTCATCCGCATCCCGATCGCCGACGCCTATCAGTCGAGCCCGCTGCCGACCTACCCCATGGCGGTCGTCCAGGGGAGCGCCCACGTCACGCTCGGCAAGCGCTTCATCGCGTACGTCATGGGCCTCAAGGGCCAGGCCATCATGAAGCGCTGGGGCTTCCGCGCCGAGCCGGTGCCGGCCATCAAGCAGCTCGCGGGTACCAGCGGTGCAAGCGGCGCCGCGGGCTCGACCGTGACCATCACCGGCGTCAACTTCAAGACCTACATCCCGGGCGCTGTGAAGTTCGGCGCCACCCAGGCGACCACCACGGCGTGGGGCGCGAGCTCCATCACGGCCACGGTCCCCACCCTCGCGGCGGGCAACTACAACGTCACCGTGACCGCCGACGGTCGGGTCTCGAAGGTGGCGACCTTCACGGTCACGCCGTAAGGGTCCGGACACGGCAGCATCAGCCACGATAGCGCGCGCGCCGGCCCCCCCGTCCGCACCTGAAGGACGGCGGCAGGCCCTCACGCGCGGCCTGTTGAAAGGCGCGGCGGCGGCGATCACCGGGATCGCCGCCGCCGCGCTGCTGCTGTTCGTCGGTCTGCCGATCCTCGCCATCTTCCTGCGCGTGCCGCCGTCGGCGCTCCTGTCGCAGCTCCACTCGCCGGTCGCCCTCGACGCGCTGCGCGTCAGCATGAAGACCAGCCTTGTGTCGCTGGCCTTCATCGTGCTGGCCGGCACCCCGGTGGCCCACCTGCTGGCCCGACGGCGATTCCCCGGACGAGCGGTCGTCATCACGCTGATCGAGGTGCCCCTCGTGCTGCCGCCGGCGGTCGCCGGCATCGCCCTCTTTGCGGCCTTCGGGCGCACCGGACTGCTCGGCTCGCACCTCGCCGCCCACGACATACGCATACCGTTCACCTGGATCGCCGTCGTCATGGCGCAGACGTTCGTCGCCATGCCCTTCTACGTGCGCCAGGTGATCGCGTCGTTCGGCGCCGTCGACCAGCAACTGGTCGGCGCCTCGCGCACGCTCGGCGCCGGCGCCTTTCGTTCGTTCTTTCGCGTCGAGGTCCCCCTGGCGCGTCAGGGTCTGGCGGCCGGCGCGGCCCTGGCCTGGGCCCGGGCCCTCGGTGAGTTCGGCGCCACGGCCCTGTTCGCCGGCGGTTTCGTGCAAGGAGTCACGCAGACCCTGCCGCTCGCGATCTACGCGCAGTTCCAGGGCGCGAACATCACGTCCTGTCTGGCCATGTCGGCCTTCCTCGTCGCCGTCAGCTTCGCCGTGCTGGTCTCGACCAAGATCCTTCTGGGCTGGCGAGAGACGTGAGCGCCGTGCCCGACGCGAGCGCGGCGTCCGGCGTATCCGCCGTGTCCGGCGCCCGACGGACCGACCAGCTCGACATCGTCGTCAGGCACCGCTTGAGCCGCATCGAGCTCGACGTGAGGCTCGCGGTCGGGCGCGAGACGCTGGCCTTGGTCGGTCCCTCGGGCGCCGGCAAGACGTCGGTGCTACGCGCCGTCGCCGGGCTGTTCAAGCCGGACAGCGCGTGCATCACGCTCCGGGGACGCACGCTCACCGACACCGCACGCCACGTGGACCTGCCGCCTGAGAGCCGCCACGTCGGCCTGATGTTCCAGGACGGGGCGCTGTTCCCCCACCTGACCATCGCTCGCAACGTCGAGTACGGTCTGCGGCCGCGGCCGCGCAAGCGGGGCGAGCGGCGCGCTCGCGTCGACGAACTGCTCGACCGTTACGGCATCGCCGACCTGCGAGACTCGCGACCGGGCAAGGCGTCGGGCGGCGAGCGTCAGCGCGCCGCGCTCGCGCGCGCGGTCGCGACCACCCCAGACGTCCTGCTGCTCGACGAGCCGCTGACGGCCCTCGACTCGATGACCAAGGCGCGCGTGTCGCGCGAGCTCGCCCAGTGGCTTGCCGACTTGGGCCTGCCGACCCTCCTGGTCTCCCACGACTACAGTGACGTGGTGGGCCTCGCCGACCGCATCGCCGTCATCGACGCCGGCCGCATCGTGCAGATCGGCACGGCGGCCGACCTGCAGCGGGCCCCCGCATCGCCGTTCGTGGCCGCCTTCGTCGCGACCAACTACTTCAGGGGCTGCGCCCGCAGAGACGGCGAGCTGACCGTGGTCACCCTTCCCCAGGGCCGGCGCTTCGCCTGCTCGTCACCGGCGACCGGCGACGTCGCCTTCGTCGTCGACCCCTGGGCCGTGCGACTCACGCGCGACGGCGCGGATTCGCTGCCGAACATGCCCTCGGTCGAGCCTGCGGCGCCGCCGGCGGCCGACAGCGCGGCGAGCGCCGCGGTGGCTGCGAGCGCTGCGGTGGCCAACGTCCTGCGCGGTCCCGTCGTCCACGTCGTGCGCTTCGGCTCGGTCGTGCGCGTCACGGTGGGCAGCGATCCGCCACTGATCGTCGAGCTGCCGGCCGAGCAAGCCGATGCGCTCGGCATCGAACGCGGTGCGGCCGTCACCGCCTCGTGGCCGCCCGACGCCGCGCGACTCGTGATCGACGCCTCGCGGCTCAAGCTCGGCCCGGCGAGCTCCCGACCAACCCCAGCCCCACCAGACTCTCCGCCGTCGCCACGATCGCCTCTTCGTTCGACCGCGGCTGCCAGCCGAGCACGCTCCTGGCCTTCTCGTTCGAAGCCCGGCGCACCTTCCCCACGTCCGGCGCGACCTGGCGCGCCGCCGGATTGAACGGCGCGGCGAGCTTCACCAGCCAGTCGGGCAGCTCCTTGGTCGGCACGCGCTCAGCCACGGCGCCCATGCGCGCGCGCAGCACGTCGGCTACGTCCTTCAGTGACATGGGACCGTCAGCGACGGCCAGAAAGCGCTGGCCCCTGGCGGCGGGGTCGGTCATGGCGCGCAGGTGCAGGTCGGCCACGTCGCGCACGTCGACGATGTTGAAGAACACGCGCGGCGCGCGCGTCATGGCGCCGTCCAGCGAGAGTTTGACCAGGGCGACCGAGCTCGACAGGTCGGGGCCGAGCACCGGCCCGAGCACGCCCACCGGGTTGACCACGGCGAGCTCCAGCGCGCCGCCCTCGCGCGCGACGAAGTCCCAAGCCGCGCGCTCCGCCATCGTCTTCGACTTCGCGTAGGCGCTCGCCCCGGCGTTCAGGTCGCTCCAGTCCTGTTCGGTGAAGGGCCGCTTGGTCTGCTTGTGGCCGTAGCCGATGGCGGCAAACGACGAGGTCATGACGACGCGCTGCACGCCGGCGTCGCGCGCCGCTCGCAGCACGCGCAGGGCGCCCTGGCGGGCCGGCACGATGAGCTCGAACTCGTTGCGGGGCTGCTGCTGGGGGAACGGCGAGGCGACGTGCAGCACGTGGCGGCAGCCGGCGACCGCCTCAGGCCAACCCTCATCCGATAGGAGGTCGGCAGCCACGAACGACAGGGCGTCGCCAGGCTCGGCGCCGCCCACCTTGAGCTGCGCGCGCACGCCGGCCTCGCGCTCGAGCGAGCGCACGGTGGTACGCACCCGGTAGCCCGCCGCAAGCAACCGCAGAATGCAGTGCGCGCCGATGAACCCCGACCCGCCCGTCACCAGCACCAGCTCGTCGCTCACGTTGCCCTCCCGCGTCGTTCGCTCACTCGACAGCTGTGGGCAGCATACCCATCCGCCCACGGTGCCCCCCGCCCGGTAGCACGATGCCCGAAGACAACGGCCCCCGGTTGACGATCAACCGTCACCGTTCCTAAGTGTTACCATGTACGGTAACGTGCAGTCATGGGAAAGATCCGCAGGGGCAACTATGTATTCCTGAGCTGGAGAGGCGACCACGGGCATCACGTACACGTCTATCGCGACGGTAGCTTCGTGGTGAAGTGGGATCTCGACAACTGGCTGCCCATGAAAGGCCGGGCATCACGCCGAGTGCTCGCCCTCATCCGCGAGCTCAACGACGAGGGACGACTGTGAAGATCAAGTCGGTCAGAGCCAACAACCGCAAGCGTGCGTTCGAGGTCCGTACGTGGCGCGGTCTCCTGCCGTTCCCCTACTCAAAGGCAGATCCGGCACCCGCTGCCGCCGACCAAATCGCCGACTTGTTCGTCGACCACGAACTCGGCGGCGAGGGATTCACCTACCGGCTGGCGTCCGGGCGCGAAGGCTCGGTCCACGTCGACCAGGTGCTCGAGTACAACCAGGACCCGGCTCACCTGCGCGATCTTCTGCTCTACGAGCTGACGCTCGAGGCACAGAAGTGTCTGCAGGCAAGCGCGCTGTCCAAACGCGAGGTGATCCGCAGACTGCGTACCTCGCCCGCGCAGCTCTACCGGCTCCTCGACCAGACCAACCAACGCAAATCGGTCGACAAACTTCTGTCGCTGCTGCAGGTACTCGACTGCGACGTCGAGTTGGTCGTGCGACACCCGGGCGACGCGCGACAAGGCGTCCGAGCAGGGGCCGCCAGGTAGCTCCCCAAGGCCGCCCGCAGGCGACCCTTCCCCCGCCGCCGAGACGGCATAAGATCCTTGTCGCGCGCGGCCCGCGTGCACGTAGCGGCCGGTAAGGCTAAGGCCACCCGCCGGGCCGCGCCCAGCGCTACCGCCTCCGCGACACCCTGCGTACCGGCGGCGCCACACGAGTATCTCCCCGTGGACTCGCCAAGCGCCGCTCGAGGTCGACGAACGCGTCGATCAGCTCGCGCGCCTCGAAGGCACGGTTGCGACGGCCCACTGTCACCTGGGTGAGCACGCCGGCATCGGTCAGCCTGCCGATGGCCTGGTTGACCGCCACGCGGCTGCGACCGACCAGCGCCGTGGCGCTTTTCACTGTGAGGACGGGCGCGCCGGGCAGAGCTCGCAGCAGGGCGTCTGCCGTCGAGTCGGCGCGCACCGGGCCCAATCGCTCACGCCACGCCATTTCGAGCTCTCTCGTTCGCTCGTCGAACTCGGCGGCATCGTCAACGGCCCGACGGCAAACCGTGGCGAACAGGCCCACCCACCGGTTCAGTCCCTTGTAAGCCCGCTCCGACTCAGACGGTCCGACAGAGCGCGTGCCGTCGAGCGCACTAATGTAGTCGGTCGCCCACGTCGCCAGAACGAGCGAGACCGGCGGCAGCACGCGGGGCGCGAGGCCCCGGCGCCGCAAGATGAGGTGGACAAGCGCGCGACCCGTGCGCCCGTTGCCGTCGATGAAGGGGTGGATGGTCTCGAACTGGGCGTGGGCGAGCGCGGCCTGCACCAGCACCGGCAGCGAGTCGTCGCTGCAGAACCGGCACAGGTCGGTCAGGAGGTCACCGACATACTCGGGCGGCGGCGGCACGTAGGCGGCAGAACAGGGGTTATAGCTGCTACCGCCGATCCAGTTCTGCACGGTCCTGATCTGGCCACCGCTCGCCGCGAGGCGCGACCCATCCAGCAGCCGGCGGTGCACTTCGAGGAGCTGAGCGACCGTGATCTCGTCGCCGTCGGCGGCGCTGTTGACCGCGTAGACCATCGCTTCGATGTTGCCGAGGACTTCGGCGGCAGTAACGTCGCTCGCGGGCTCGCCGAGCTGGCGTGCCGCCTCGGCCTCGAGCAGGCGGCGGGGGCCGACTTCGAGGCCCTCGATCTTCGAAGACGCGACCGACTCGGCGCGGAGCAGCAGCCGCGCCAGCGCTTCGGTGTCGACGAGCGCGGTCGCCCGCTCGTTCAGGCGCACGATCGCCGCCTCGGCGCTCGGCCAGACGGGGCGCGACGAGCTGGTCGTCGGCGAAGTCACTACCACGCCCCTGGCGCGGAGTCGGCGCGACGAGGAGTCAGGAACTCGCGGATGGAGATACTTACCCTATGGACACGTACTCTGAGCTTGATCACATCCGCGGCTTTGCACCGATCGTCGGCCGCGAACCCCGCGTCCTCATTCTGGGCACCGCCCCCAGCGAGCAGTCGCTGAGGGCGGATCAGTACTACGCCAACCCGCGCAACGACTTCTGGACGATCATGGATCGACTGTTCTCGGGCGGGCGACCGCTCGAGTACCCCGAGCGCGTCGAGATGCTGAAGGCCGTGGGCGTCGCCCTGTGGGACGTGCTGCTCGAAGCCTCGCGCGTGGGCAGCCTCGACGCCGACATCAGATCACCGGTCCCCAACGACCTGGGTGCCCTGCTGCGCGACCAGCCCTCGATCCACACCGTGTTCTTCAACGGCTCCGCGGCGGAGAGCCTGTTCTCCACGTACGTCACCCCGTCGCTCAGCGGCGGTACCTTGCGCTTCGAGCGTCTACCCTCGACCAGCCCGGCCAACGCGAGCATCTCGTTCGCCCTCAAGCTGGCCGCCTGGGACGCCGTGCGCGTCGCCGCCACCGAGTAGCGCGCGCCCGACCCTCGCTCGCCCTCGGGGCGGCGCTGTCGGCGCCCCTCAGACCGCGACGCGGTAGTGCAGGTGGACCACACCGCTGTCGAAGCGCCGCTCGCTGAGCAACGCGAGCCGGACCCGCGCGTGGCGAGGCAGCGCGGGCGTGCCGCCCCCGACCGCGACTGGCGTGACGAACAGGTGACACTCGTCGACCAAGCCCGCCTGGAGCGTCCGTGCGGCAAGGCCGGGTCCGCCGACGGTCAGATCGCGCGCCGCCGTCTCTTTGAGCTGCCGCACGGCGTCGGGCGCGAAGCTGTGCTCGAGCCGCGTGCGCGCGGTGCCCACGCTGTCGAGCGTGGTCGAGTAGACGATCTTGTCGGCCGCCCGCCAGAGCTGCGCGAAGTCGGCCACCACCAGCGGCTGGCCGGCCAGGTCCATGGTCCCCCAGACGGCCATCGTCTGGTACATGCCGCGGCCGTACAGGTACGTGCCGACCGGCCGCTCGAGGTCGTTGACGAAGGCGTGCACCTCTTCGTCGGGCGTGGCCCAGTCGAAGTCGCCGTGCTCGTCGGCCACGTAGCCGTCGAGCGACGTGATCGCCGAGTAGATGAGCTTGGCCACCGTGCACCCTCCTTGGTCAGTCCTTGTCGTCGCCTCCGAGCCGCGCGCTGCCCTCCGCGCCCGCCGCTCGACTCGTTTCGCGTCGGGCCGTTCCGGTCTTCGCCGGCGCTCTCCGTGTGGTCGTCCATCCTTCCCGTTGCGAGCCTGTGGTCGCCGCATCTGGTGTTGCGCAAGGCGAAGCGCCGCCGCGGGCTGGCGCTACGGCCAAAGGCGTGGCTAGAATCGGTGCGAGCCGCGCAGCCAGCCCGGAGGTCACGTCATGCGCCACGAAGAGGGTCGTTTTGCCGGCGTCGGCGGCCTGCAGCTCTACTGGCGGGGCTGGCTCCCCGACGCAGCATCGCTCGACCCCGCTCCCCAAGCGGTGCTCGCCCTCGTGCACGGCGTCGGCGAGCACAGCGGCCGCTACAGGAACCTGGTCGGTCCGCTGGTCGAAGGCGGCTACCCGGTCTACGGCTACGATCAGCGCGGGCACGGGCGCTCGCCGGGCCCGCGCGGGCACATCGAGCGCTGGGCCGACTACCGCGGCGACCTGCGCGCCTTCCTTGGTCTGGTCGTCCAGCATGCGCCGGGCCGACCGCTCGTGCTCTACGGCCACAGCATGGGCAGCCTGGTCGTGCTCGACTACCTGCTGCAGCGCCCCGTCGGGCTCGCCGGGGCCATCGTCAGCGGCGTCGCCCTGCAGCCGACGGGGGTCGGCAAGCCGTACCAGCTGGCGACGGCCCGGGTGCTGTCACGCATCACGCCGCGACTGTCGGTAGACCTCGGCATCCACGCCGACTCGCTGACCGGCGACGCCGAGGGGCTCGAGGCCGCGAGATCCGACCCGTACCTCACCTCACGAGCGACGGTGCGCTGGGGGACCGAGAGCCTCGCCACGGTGCGCCGCATCACGGCCGGCATGGCGGCCATCGACCTGCCGTTGCTCGTGCTCCACGGCGGCGCCGACCCGCTGAACCGTCCGGCGGGGGCGCAAGCCCTGATCGACGCCGTGCCCAACCCCGACAAGACGCTGCACGTGTACCCCGGCGTGCGCCACGAGCCGCACAACGACCGTGGTCACGAGCAGGTGGCCGCCGACGTGAAAGAGTGGCTCGCGCACCTGCGCTCGCCCCTCGCGTAGGGGGGTTCACCGAGCCGCCGGCCCAGGCTACGCCGACCGGCGTCGACGGCGACACGAGCTGCCGACGGTGAGGCGGCGGGGACAGCGGGGAATCAAGCGTGTCAGAGGAGGTCTGGATGGTCGCCGAGTGATGTCCACGAGGTCGACGGCTCGCACGATCGACGACTACATAGCCGGGTTCCCGCCGGCCACGCAGCAGGCGCTGCAGCAGGTGCGCGCCCTGATCGCAGCCGAAGCGCCCGACGCGACCGAGACGATCAGCTACGCCATCCCCACCTTCGACCTCGCCGGCTGCCACCTCGTGCACTTCGCCGGCTTCGCCCATCACCTCGGGCTCTACCCCACGGCGAGCGGCACGGCCGCGTTCCAGGAGGAGCTCAAGCCCTACAAGCACGGCAAGGGCTCGGTGCAGTTCCCGCTGGGCAAGCCGCTGCCGCTCGAGCTGATCCGCCGCATCGTCGCATTCAGGGTGGGCGAAGTCGCCGCCCGGCGGCGCGCCTGTCAGTGATTCCGCAAGCTGTCACAGACCGAGGGGCGGCCCACGCTCGTCGTAAGCGCGCCGCATAAGTGCGCCTGATCGGCGAACAGCACAGCATAAGCCAAACTGATTTGCCCGATAACTCGCCGGACCGTAGTATGTTCAAAGCCCATCGTGGATGCTCGAGCGTACGTTTGGCGTCCGCGCCTTGCCCGAGCCCCGGTTCGCAGCAAGCACGACGCGAGGAGATCGCCTCATGACGACAGCAGAGAGCGTCGCAGACGTCCTTTCCGAGGTCACCGGCGCCTCTGCCGAGCGCGTGCTGGCCGCCGCCGCGCAGCGCTTTCCCGGTCGCGTCGCGTTCGCGTCGTCGCTGGGCCTCGAAGACCAGGTGATCACGGCGATGATCGCCGAAGCCGGCCTCGACATTCCCATCTTCACGCTCGACACCGGGCGGCTGTTCCCCGAAGCCTACGACTTGATCGATCGCACCACCAAGCGCTACGGCCTCGCCATCCGCGCCTACTTCCCCGACGCCGCCGAGGTCGAAGAGATGGTCGCCGACGGCAACGTCAACCTGTTCCGCGACAGCGTCGAGCAGCGCAAACTGTGCTGCACCGTGCGCAAGGTGCGGCCCCTGCGCCGCGCCCAGTCGCAGCTCGACGCCTGGGTCTGCGGCCTGCGCAGCGGCCAGGGCGCCACGCGCGAGACCGTGCAGCCCGTCGAATGGGACCAAAGCGCCGGCCTGCTCAAGGTCAACCCGCTCGCCGCCTGGAACGAAGACCGCTGCTGGGAGTACATCAGGGCCAACGACGTGCCCTACAACCCGCTCCACGACGCCGACTTTCCCAGCATAGGCTGCGCGCCGTGCACGCGCTCGGTCCTGCCCGGCGAAGACCACCGCAGTGGCCGCTGGTGGTGGGAGAACGCCGAATCGCGCGAGTGCGGCCTGCACCAGCGCTAAGGGGCGGGCCTAATCGGCGAGCTCTACGATGCGCAGCGTGTTGCCGTCGGGGTCGCGAAAGCCGAACATGGGCGGTACGCCCGGCCAGCGCGTGACCGCGTCGTCTACGTCTACTCCCCGGGCCTTCAGGTCGTCGTAGTCTGCCTGGGCGTCGCCGGTGGCAAAGCGGATGCCGGTGTCTATGCCGACCACCCCGCTGCCGGGGGGCGCCAGGGCGACCGTCGTGGCCGCTCCCGGAGGAGCCACCTCGATCCAGCGCTGACCCTGGCCAAAGGTCGCGTCGAGGCGCGTCTCAAAGCCCAGTTTGCCGGCGTAGAAGGCAAGTGCCCGCTCCGGGTCGCTGACCGGGATGTTGATCGTGCGCACTTCCTTGATGTGGGTCCTGGCCTGCTCGCTCATCTCGTCCTCCCGATCGTCTGAGCACGCCGCTGCGGGCGCTGGGGCGGCCGACAAGGCGGGCCGCACGTCGCCCCATGATTCCCGGTCGCAGTCCAGCCCAGCGCCGATGGCCCCCACCCCAGGTCGCCGTCTTTCTGCGCGTCTCGCCGGTGCCTCGCACGCGCCGCAACGCTCCTCTCACGCCTGGGGCGAGTTCGAGATGCTAGGCTACGGGGCATCCGTAGGGCACATCAGCCGTGCCGCCAGATGCGACGGGCGGCTGCCACCACGAACGCGAGGTCGCGCATGGCCGGCATGGTCCCACAAGACGTCTTTCAACTGACCGGCGTGGCCGACCCTCGCATAGCGCCCGACGGCGCCACCGTCGCCTACGTCGTGAGCGCCCTCGACGGCGCGGCAAACGAGTACCGCGGGGCCATCTGGCTGGCGGCGCTCGACGGCTCTTCCCCGCCGCGCCGCCTCACCGCCGGCACCCGGCGCGACGCCGCGCCGCGCTTCTCGCCCGACGGCTCCCAGCTTGCCTTCACCTCTAACCGCGCCGGCGACACCCAGCAGCTCTACGTGCTGCCGGTGGGCGGCGGCGAAGCGCGCATGCTCACCGACCTGCCCGAAGACGTGACTCAGCCCGTCTGGTCGCCCGACGGCTCAGTCATCGCCTTCGTCTCGCGGGTGCGCGACGCCGCCTACGACGAAGAAGACGAAAGGCGCCGGGCGCCCCGCAGGTTCGCCCGCCTGCAGTACAAGTTCGAGCACGTGGGCTGGACCGCCGACCGCCCGCAGCACCTCTTCACCGTGCCGGCCGACGGCACCGCCGCGCCGCGCCAGATCACCGCGGGCGACTTTGAAGACACAGCGCCCGCCTGGTCGCCCGACGGCGCCACGCTGGCCTTCGTCTCGGCGCGCCACGCCGACTGGGACACCGAGACGGTCAGCGACGTCTACCTGGTCTCGGCCTGCGACGAAGACGACAAGCCACTGCGCCTTACCCAGGGCGGGGGCTCCCTCGAACTGCCCTCGTGGTCGCCGCAGGGCGATCGACTTGCCGTGCTGCGCTGCCCCTTCGTGCTCGACGACCCCGGCCACCTGCAGGTGGCCGTCGTCGACGCCACCACCGGGGCGATCACCATGCTCACGCAGAGCCTCGACCGCAACTGCGGCACCTATCCCAACGTGCGCGAGCCCGTCTGGGACGGCGACGACCTTCTGTTCATCGTCGAAGACCACGGCAACGTGCACCTCTACCGCGTCGCGGCCAAGGGCGACGGCGCGCCGCAACTCGTGATCGGCGGCGAGCGCGAGATCACCGGCTTCGACGGCGTGGCCGGGCGCATCGTCTACGCAGCGACCGACCCGACCACGGCCCCTGAGCTGTTCGCCCACGGGGCGAGCGGGGCGGCCCAGGGCGGCGCCAAGGCGAGCGGGGCCAAAGCGGGCGGCGGCCAGGCTGCCCCGGCCCGTCGCCTCACCCACGTCGGCGATGCGTTCGCCGCGGGCCGCGAGCTCGTGGCGGCCGAGCGCTTCACGGCGACCTCGGCCGACGGCACCCCGGTCGAAGCCTGGATCATGAAGCCGGCGGGCGCCAGAGCCCGAGTACGCTACCCGCTGCTCCTGAACATCCACGGCGGCCCGTTCACGCAGTACGGCAACAAGCTCTTCGACGAGTTCCAGGTGTACGCCGGCGGCGGCTACGCGGTCGTCTATTGCAACCCGCGCGGCTCGTCGGGCTACACCGAGGCCTGGGGCCGGGCCATCCGCGGCCCGGGCGAGGCCGGTCCCGGCTGGGGGACCGTCGACTACGACGACTGTATGGCGGTCGTCGACGAGGCCCTGCAGCGCTTCGACTTCGTCGACCCCGAACGCCTGGGCGTGCTGGGCGGCTCCTACGGCGGCTACCTGACCTCGTGGATCGTGGGCCACACCGACCGCTTCAAAGCAGCCATCTCCGAGCGCGCCGTCAACAACTTCGTCTCGCAATGGGGCTCGAGCGATACCGGCTGGGACTTCAAGGGCTACATCGGCAGCTTCGTCTACGAAGACATCGAGGCCTGGCTCAAGATCTCGCCGATCACCTACGCGCTGAACATCCACACGCCGCTGCTCATCATGCACTCCGAGGGCGACCTGCGCTGCCCCATCGAGCAGGGCGAGCAGCTGTTCGTCACCCTGCGCCTGCTCAAGCGCCCGGTCGAGATGGTGCGTTTTCCGGCCGAGTCGCACGAGCTCACGCGCTCAGGCAGCCCCGTGCACCGCGTGCAGCGCTTCGAGATCGTGCTCGACTGGTTCGACCGCTACCTCAAGGGCTGAACAGCCCGGGGCGTCCGACCCCTCGCCGCCGGCCGGCCTTCGCAACTGGACGGGCCCGCCGTCTCGCGGGGTGACGAGGCGGCGAGCCCTGAAGGTCCCCGGGTCAGAGGGACCTTTTGGCCCTGTGAGGCACCGGGGGGGTGGCACCTCTTTGAGGGGGTCGTGAGTAGTGTGCCACCGCTTCCTTGGAAGTCGGTGAGCGATACCTGAGCGTTCGCTGTGAATCTAGAAGATCTTCAGCAGGTCGGCCGGTGCAAGCGCCATCCGGTCGGGCCGCACGCGGCGCAGGAGTTCCTCGCCGTGCCAGCCCCAGGCGGCTCCCACCGTGCCCACGCCGGCGGCGCGTGCCTCGATGATGTCGCCCATCGTGTCGCCCACGTACCAGGCCGGCAGCTCGCGTCCGTGACGGGCGCGGACCTGGCGGATGCGCCTCGTCTTGCTGCGTTCACGGTCGGCGCCCAGCACCTCGCGCACGCCGCGTACGCGATGCTCGTCGAGAATACGGGTCACCGCGCTCGTGCGGCTCGAGGTGATCACGACCAGGGAGTTCGTGCGGGCGAGCTCCTCGAGCACCAGCGCGATGCCGGCGAACAGCGGCGGCGTGGGCACCGCGGCGATGGCGTCTTCGATGGCCGTCACCGTCTGCTCGGGCACACCGGCGGCATTGACGGCGTCGAACCAGTTGTCCTCGGTGAAGGCCAGGAACTGCTCGCGGCTCGCCAGATGCGGCAGGCCGTGGGCGCGCAGCGTGGCAGAACAGGCAGCCGACTGGTCGTCGAGCGAGTCGACGATCACGCCGTCGAAGTCGAACATGATGAGCGCATCCATGAGCCAAACGTACCATACGGCGCAGAGGCGGCCGACTCTTCGCGGGCCGGCCGCCTCTGCTGCTACAGGGCCGCGGCAGCCTCGGCTGCCGCGGCCGGTCCAGCGTCGCCTGGGCCGTCGACCGACGTCGTCGCCGCTCAGGCAGGCGTGACTTCGTCGCGCGCCTAGTCGCGCGTGCGGCGCACGTAGAGGCGCCCGGCCAGCGGCACGGCCACGGCCAGCATGCCCAGCGACCAGATGAGCGCGGCAGCCACGGGGTGCTGCATGGGCCAGGCCTGAATGGCGCCCGAGGGGTTGGGATTGCCGAACAGCACGCGGCAGGCCGAAGCGACGGCGCTCACGGGGTTCCAGTTGGCGATCGTCGCCAGCCACGAGGGCATGCCCTGCGTGGGCACGAAGACGTTCGACACGAAGGCCAGCGGAAAGATGACGATGAAGACGATGCCCTGAGCCGACTCAGCTCCCGAGACCATCATGCCCAGGCAGGCGTTCATCCAGGAGAGCGCAAAGCTGAACAGCAGGGCCACGCCAAAACCGGCGAGCACTTCGGCGATGTTGGTCGTGGGGCGCCAGCCGATCGCCAGGCCGGTAGCGGCCACGATCGCGCTGCACATCGTCGCCGCCAGCAGGTCCGAGATCGTGCGCCCCACCAGGATGGAGGTGGGCGACATGGGCAAGGTGCGCAGGCGATTGATGACCCCGGTCGTCAGGTCGGTGCTCAGTCCGATGGCGGTGCCCACCGACGAGGTCGTCAGGTTCATGACCAGCAGGCCGGCCAGCGCGAAGGCCTTGTAGCTGCCGCCGCCGGCCAGCACCATGGCCGAGCCGAAGACGTAGATGAACAGCAGCGTGAACAGCACCGGCTGGATGGTGACGTCGGAGAGCTGCATGGGCTCGCGGCGTATGTGGATCAGGTTGCGCCGGGTCATGACCCAGACGTCGCCTGCCCACGCGAGCAGGCGCTCGAAGAGCCCCGGCGCAGCGGTCCTGGCGGGCAGTGCGGTGGTCGTGGCGCTCATGCCAGGACTCCTTCCACGATGGCTTTGCTCTCGGCGGCCGTGTCGGCCCCGGTCAGAGTGGCGAACACGTCGTCGAGCGACGGCTGATGGATGGCGATGTCGTCGACCAGCGCGCCGGCCGCGTCGAGCGCGTGCAGCAGAGTCGTGGCCAGACCCGGCTCGTGGCGCACGACCGCGCGCAGCCGGCGGCCGTCGTCTGACACGTCGACCGCGCCAAGGGCGAAGGCGGCGACGGCCGGGGCAGCACCGGCGTGGGGCGCCGTCAGGGTGATCTCGAGGAGCTGTGAGCCGGTGGCCGACTTGAGCTCGCGGGGCGTGCCCTTGGCGATCACGCGGCCGTGGTCGATCACGGCGATGCTGTCGGCCAGGGCGTCGGCCTCGTCCAAGTACTGCGTGGTGAGCCAGAGGGTGACGCCCTCGTCGACCAGGCCACGGATGACGCCCCACATGCGCTGCCGGCTCGTGGGGTCGAGGCCGGTCGTGGGCTCGTCCAGAAAGAGGACGGGGGGCCGCATGACCAGGCTGGCGGCCAGGTCGAGGCGGCGGCGCATGCCACCGGAGTAGCCTTTGACCACGCGGTCGGCGGCGTCGTCCAACTCGAACAGGCCGAGCAGCTCGGCTGCCCGGCTGCGCGCCTGCGAGCGCCGCAGGCGGCTGAGCTGGCCCACCGTGACCAGGTTCTGGCGGCCCGTGAGCATCTCGTCGAGGGTGGCGTCCTGGCCGGTCACGCCGATCTTGCGGCGCACCGCCGGCGCTTCGGTGACGACGTCGTGGCCGGCCACCCAGGCGCGGCCGCCGTCGGGCGCGGTCAGGGTGGTGAGTATGCGCACGCCCGTGGTCTTGCCGGCGCCGTTAGGCCCCAGGACCCCGAGGATCGACCCGGCGGGGACCTCGAGGTCGACCTTGTCGAGCGCCTGCGTCTCGCCGTAGCGCTTCGACAGCGCCGCGGCCTCGATCATCATCTGCTGGTTCATCGTGCACCTTACCGGTCGGTCAGTAGAATTGACTAACCGTACGGTAAGTGAGATTCTAACGCATGTCAAGCGCCGTCGCAGCACCCAGTGGCGACCAGTGGGCAAGTACGCGGCGCCGCGCCGGTAGCGACCGAAGGGTCGGTGCGTGGCGCAACGAAGGCCAGGGCGCCACGACGAGTGCGAAGGCAGTGAGATGAACGACACCAGAGAACGCATCTTGGAGACCGCCCTCGACCTGTTCATAGCGCAGGGCTACGACAAGACATCACTGCGCGAGATCGCTGAGCGCGTGGGCGTGACCAAGGCCGCGCTGTACTACCATTTCGCCAGCAAAGAAGAGATCTTCCGCACGCTCCTGCAGCCGATCCTCGAGCTGCAGGCGCAAGCCATGGCCCTGCTCAATGAACACCCGACCCTCGAAGCGTGGAGCGCGGGCCTGACCACACTCGTCCAGTGGGTGCTCCCCCAGCGCCGCCTGTTCGAGCTCCTCGAGAACAACCAGGGCCCGGCACGAGCGATCACCGAGAAGATGATGGCGGGCCACGGCAGCGCCGCCCACGACTTCATGCACGAACGCCTCAACGCCGTGTTCACCAACGAAGCCATACCGCTCGCCGACCGCGTGCGCATGGCCGGCGCCGTCGGTCTTGTGATGGGTGTCATGGGGATCGTGGTCGGCAAAGCGTTCCTCGACGTGCCGGCCGAGGAACTGCAGAGCGCGGTGGTCGACGCCATCAGCGACGTGCTGCGCATCGGCAAGAAGGTCCCGGCTCCCGCCGCACGCAAAGGCGCCTGAGCCGGGCGGTCTGGGCCCCCGCGGTGCGCGGCCACCGCCCCGCCGGACGACGCAGGGTGGCGCGGCTCGAAACGACTGCGGCTCGAGGACGGTGTCCGGGTCGCGCGGCTTGAGGCGACGGTCCGATAGTGGGAGTGTTGCGGCGACCTCCGTCCGGGGCGCACTAGCGGCCCCGGTGGCACGAGCCCGCGATCCGAAGGGAACACGCCCATGGCGATCCTGCTTGACTCAGCATCTCTGAAAGACGCGTCCGAGGCTGCCGAGCTCGGCTTCGTCAGCGGCATCACGACCAACCCCACGCTCATGGCCCGCGTGACCGACGAGCCTCTGCCCCACCTCGACCGCCTGCTGGCCGCCTTTCCGCACGGCCCGCTCTGCTACCAGCCCACAGCGAGCTCGGTGTCCGACATGACCGATCAGGGGCGCGCGGCGCACGCCCTTGCCCCGGAGCGCATCGTGATCAAGCTGCCGGCCACGCTCGACGCCGTGCGCGTGGCCGCCATGCTCACCGGTCAGGGCATTCGCTGCGCCCTCACGGCCGTCTACTCGCCCTCCCAGGCGCTGCTCGCCCACGAAGTCGGCTGCATCTGGGTGATCCCTTACGTCGATCGGGCGGCCCGGCAGTCGGTCGGCGGCCTCGTGGTCGTCGATGCGCTCGCCGCTGTGCTCAGCGCCGTGAAGAGCGACACCCGCATTCTGGCGGCCAGCCTGAAGAGCGCCGCGCAGGTGGTCGACTCGGTCGTCCACGGCTCGCACGACATCACGGCCCCGCTCGACGTGCTACGCGCGCTGCCGGCCCACCCGCTAACCGAGTCGGCGGTAGCCGAGTTCGCCAGGGCGAGCGCGTAAGGACGAAGAACGGAACAAGGGCTCGTCTGCCGGGCGCCGCGCGGCGACCGGCACAGCCTCGCCGACGCCGCGCGCACCGGCCCCGGCGTCAGTGGACCCCTACCAGCGTGCCGATGGGATCGTAGCCGAACACCACCGCGGCGGCGCTATAGGGCAGCTCGACGCAACCCAGACTCTGCGGCCAGCCATACGAGCCGCGCACGAAGCCGTGCACGGCGTCGCCCCCGTTGAAGTAGGCGACATACGGCACTCCCGGATCGTTGTACTTGGTGCCGTCGGGGTTCGTGCCGCTCATCGTGGTCGACAGGTAGCGTGCGTACACCGGGAACGTGCCCGCGGCCGTCGGCCGGCTGGCGATGCCGGTGTTGACCGCCGTCGAGTACACGACGCGACCGTCACGCCACACGCGCAGCGTCTCGGGGAGCGCCATCGAGACATCGAGGTAGTCGTAGGTGTGTTCGACGGGCTTGTCGCGGGCCACCGCCTGCAGGAGCGCCTGCCACACCTGAGCGCCGACCACGCCGTCGGCGGTAAGGCCATGTTTGGCCTCGAAAGCCATGACCGCCCCGCGCGTGAGCACGGTGTACTGGCCCGGCTGCCACAGGGTGCCGATCAGCTTGGCGAGCTTTGGATAACGCCAGGTGAAGACGCCCTTCCGGACGGCCACCGAGACCAGATCGGCACTCGTGGCGCGGTGCGTCGGGGCCGGGGTCGGCGAGGCCGCAGCGTTCGGTGAGGCCGCAACGGTCGGTGAGGCGGCTGCCGTGGACGAAGCCGCAACGTTCGGCGAGACCGCAGCGGTCGGTGAAGCGCTCGATTGCGCGGCGCCCGCCTGCGCGGCGTGGCTTGCCCGAAAGCGCAGCGGCAGGTACCCCAGGTCGGCGAGGAGCTGCTGCAGGCGCACCACCGAGGCTCCGCCTACCGTGAACCAGGTACTGTACGGCTTGGCCAGGCGGCCGCCACTGCTGCTGCGCATGCCCCAGCGACCCGCCGGGACGGTCACGCGCACGGTCGTGAGCAACGGCCAGTGGCCTGCCGGACGAAAGACCAGCGTGGTGGGCGAGACCGCCTTCCAGGCGCCGCGCACCTTTGGCGTGAGGCTTGGCCGGGCGGTACGGGCCGCGAGCGCGGTCGAGAAGCGCACCACGAGCTTGCGCGCGTACGACACGTTCTGCGCTCCGGGGCGCGGCGCGACCGCGACGACCTTGACGGCCACCACCGGCGTGGGGCTCGGCGCCGGAGTGCCCGAGACCGACGCGACGACCGCTGGGCCCGCCGTGGCCACGCCCCCGCAACCGGCCAGCGCTACGGCGAGGGCCAGCGAGGCCAGGGCGACGGCGACAGCGATCAGCACCACGATGAGGGCCCTGCGACGCCGGCAGCGAGCGGGAACGCTCACGACCCCACCTGCACGGACCGTTCCCGGTACGCGACACACCCCGTCAAAAGCCGACCTCCCCCGACGTGCGCCGCACCAACCGGCGCTTATGACTTATTGTCTCAGTCTGCAGGCAAAACCAAAACCGCCGCTGAGAAACGGCTGGAAAGATACTGAGAGACTCGCGGGCGGCGCAGAGTATGATGCCTGATCGACCACTCCTCGAGGAGAGCCCATGAAACCAGACGAAGTCGCCCGCGGCGTGTACCGGATATCCTTGCGAGGAGTGAGCGTGTTCCTGGTCGAAGCCAACGACAAGCTCGTGCTGATCGATGCCGGCCTGAAGAACAGCCCACGGCACATCACCGAGGCGATCTACTCGATGGGACGGCTGCCGCAAGATGTCGTGGCGATCGTGGTCACCCACGCGCACCGCGACCACACGGGCGGCCTCGCCGAGATGAAGCGCCGCACCGGCGCCGAAGTCTGGATGCACGAAAGCGACGCCACCCTCGTCGAAGGCGCCCTGCCCCACCGCCCGTTCGGCCCGGGCCAGAACCGCGCGACCGACATCCTGCGCCGCGTGATGAACGCGGCGCCCGAAGGCAGGCCCGAACCGGTCTCCGTCGCCCACCAGGTCGGCGACGGCGACGAGCTGCCCTTCGACGGTCTGCGCGCCTTTCACACGCCGGGCCACAGCGCCGGCCACCTCGCCCTGCTCCTGCCGCGCGACGGCGGCGTGCTGTTCGTGGGCGACGCCGTGTCGAACACGTTCCGCACCGGCCTGAGCCCCTTGAACGAAGACCTCGAGAGCAGCCGCCGCAGCCTGGCGCGCCTCGCGGCCCTCGAGTTCGACGTCGCCTGCTTCGCCCACGGCCGCCCGCTGCGCCACGGCGCAAGCGCCGCCTTCCGCGAGCTCATCGCCAGACTCGACGCCGCTGCGAACGCCGCGAGCAGCGCCGGTCCACAGGCCTGAGGGGCGCGACCCGAGCCGGCCGGCGCACGGCGCAGAGCGCGCGCACAGGCATGGCATACCTTGGCGGCAGCCGGGAAGCCTTCGTTTGACGACTGTTCAACGAATCGCAAAGGAGGCCGGCATGGCCTTCATCGACAAGAGCATCGAGGTAGACGCGGGCGTGCGCGACGTCCGCGCGCTCTGGACTGCCTATGAAGACTATCCGTCCTTCATGGTCTCGATAGAGTCGGTGACGCTGGTACCCGACGACCAGCTTCTCTGGGTCGCCGAGGTCGAGGGTGAGACCTACGAGTGGGACACCGACATCGTCGAGCACGTCGACGAGCAGAAGATCGAATGGCAGGCGATCGACGGTCGCGAGGTCGGTGAGGTGCGCTTCGAGAAACTGAGTGGCGGCCGCACCGCCATCACCTACCAGCTCGACTACGACCCGCGCGCCTGGGACTGCGACCCGGCCGCGCTCGAGCGCTGGATGGAGCGCCGCGTGACCGAAGGGCTCGAATCGTTCAAGGAGCTGGCCGAAGGTCAGGCCGCCGCATAGCCCAGACCCGGCGCGGGATCGGAGCGTTGTGGCCTGGGCCGTCCCGACTCGGCTCAACGGGATGACCCCGGTACTACCAAGTCAGGATGGGTAAGCTCCGGACACGCGGAGAGCACCGCTTGAGCGCAAGGCGCATCTCAGATTCGACGCCGAGCGGGGGCTCACCCCCCCCTTCACCTCTCGAACAGGGAGCCGACCATGACGCCACGAGACCGGGCCGAGCGGGTCGGCCGCGGGCTTGCGACGACACTCGTGGTCGTTGTCGCCGTTGCGCTGCTGGGCCCCTTGAGGCGGCCGAGCCTTTGATCGACGGGGCGGCATGAGCGACGGTGACACAAGCGGGCTCGGGCCGGGCGCCGATGGGCACGGCCGGCCGCGGCCGAGGGCGCTGGCACGCGGCTTCGCGTGGATCGTCGCCGGGCCGCTCGCCTACATCATCCCGATCGCCTGGATCGCGCTCGCCGTCTGGGGGACCTACCACCTGCCCTCGATCTCGGGCTCGCAAGCGGCCCTCGGCGACCTGACCGCACCCAATGCCCCGGCCATCGCCGCCGAGCGCCTCGACGCCCGCCTGTTCGGCGCACCGGCCATCAGCCGCGTGGCGGTCGTCCAGCACGATGGGGCCGGGTTGTCGCTGAGGGCGTTGCGGGCCACGGCATCCCAGGCCTCGGCCGTCGACAGCCACGCCCGCCCGGCGGGCCTCGCCACGCCGCAAGGGCTTCTCGGCGCCCTGCCCATCGTCGATCAGCCGGGGCTCGTACCGTCCTCAAGCCAGACCCGCACGACCGCCATCACCTACCTGGTCTTCGATCCATCGCTCGACTGGAACGTGCAGGTCGCCGGCGCCCAAGCCTATGCGGCCGCTCTGGCGCGCACGCCGGGCAGCGCGGTGGTGGGCGTGGGCGGCGTGATCCCGGCGCGACTGGCGGAGGGCAACGCCATCCTCGATCGGCTGACTCTCGTCGAGCTTGCCACCCTCCTTGTGATCGCGCTCATCGTGGGCCTCACCTTCCGTTCCCTGGGAGCGCCGCTCGTCACGCTGGCGGCCGGCGTACTCTCGTACCTGATCGCGGAGCGCGTCGTGGCCTGGTTCGGGCAGCGCACCGGCATCGCGGCGCCGCAGGAGTTGCAGCCCCTCATGATCGTGCTCCTGCTGAGCGTCGTCACCGACTACTCGATCTTCTTTCTGTCGGGCTTTCGCCGGCACCTCGTCGCGGGACTGCGCCGCGGTGCGGCTGCGCGGGCCACGACCGCCGAGTTCGTGCCCACGATCGTCGCCGCCGGCATTATGGTGGCCGCCGGCACGGCCTGCCTGAGTGTCGCCTCGCTGCGCTTCTTTCGCGCCTTCGGGCCGGGCATGGCCTTGACCGTGCTGATCGGCCTCGTCGTGGCGATCACGTTGGTGCCGGCCCTGCTGGCCATCTTCGGCCGGGCCGTCTTCTGGCCACACGCCGTCGGTGCCGCCCCACCTGAGTCGGAGCGAACGCCACCCGACGGCACCGCCCACGCGCAGGGTGTCGGCTTTGCCCACTTCGCCACAAGGCGGCCCGTTGGCGTGATCGTCACGATCGGCAGCGTCGCACTGCTGGTGTTTGCCTCGATCTATGCCGGCCACGCGCACCTGGGATTCGGTCTGACCGCCGGGCTGCCGGCCTCAAGCGGTCCGGGCCGGGCCGCCTCGGCGGCAGCGACCGGCTTTGCGCCCGGCATCCTCTCACCCACCGAAGTCATCGTGCAAAAGACCGGCATCGGCGCGCAGCGCGCCTCGCTTGTGGCACTCGAGAGACAGCTGGCACGTGAGCCCCAAGTGGCCGGCGTGATCGGGCCGCGCGAGCAGTACCTCGGCGCTGCCCTGGCCGGCAGCAAGGTGGGAGCCGCGGCCGGTTCGGCGCGTGGCCTCACGATCTCCAAAGACGGCTCGGCAGCGCGGTTTTTGGTCATCTACGGGGTCGATCCGCTGAGCAGCGCGGGCATTGCCGCCTACCAGGATCTGGACCATGCCATGCCGACCATGCTCAGCCGTGCGGGCCTGTCCGGGACCCGGGTCTTCTATGCCGGCGATACCGCGCTGGCCCAGCAGACTCTTGTGCTGACGTTGTCGGACCTGCGTCGCGTGGCACTGGCCGTGGTCGTAGTCGAGCTCCTGCTGCTCATCGTCTTCTTGCGCGCCCTGGTGGCGCCGCTCTTCCTGATGGCGGCCAGCATCCTCGCCCTGACCGCCTCGTTCGGCCTGACCACCTTTGTCTTCCAGCACTTCTTCCACCAGCCCGACATCGTCTACTTCGTGCCCTTTGCGGCGGCGGTGCTGCTCATCTCACTGGGCTCCGACTACAACATCTTCCTGGTCGGGCGCATCTGGGAGCAGGCCCGCGTACGGCCCATGCGCGGAGCCGTCGCTACGGCGGTACCGCGCGCGGCGCGCGCCATCTCCGTGGCCGCACTGGCGCTGGCGCTCAGTTTCGCGGCCCTCGCCCTGGTGGACCTGCAGTCCTTCCATCAGCTCGCCTTTCTGCTGTTCGCCGGCGTCCTGATCGACGCGTTCGTCGTGCGCTCGTTGCTCGTGCCCGCTTTGGTCACGGTGTTCGGCCGGACCAGCGCCTGGCCCGGCCGCCTGCCACCGCGAAGCGGCGAAGGCCGGGGCGGCGGAGCGGCCGAGCCGACCCGGCGCGCCACCTGAGGGGCTGCACCGCGATGGCCGAACATTCCTGGCAGGACAGAGCGACACGCCTCGACGGCGCTCTCGGAGAAGGGCTCGAACATCAGGTCGTAAACCACCACGGCCGTCGCCTTGCCCGCCTTGGCCATCGCTCCGCTCTCGCCCCCGGGCCGGGCCGCTGGGCGGCCGGGTCTCCCCCGCCGCGCCGGGGCAACTCGCTCGAACTGCTGGTCGACGGGGCGACCGCGCTGCCGCGGTTTGCCGAGGCGCTCCTGGCAGCCCGCTCCGACGTCACGATCGCCGGCTGGGAGATCACCCCCGGATTCGCCCTCACGCGCTCCGAGCACCCGCTCGTGCTGCGCGACGTGCTGGCCGAGCTCGCCGAACGCCTGCCGGTGCGCGTGCTGCTCTGGGCCGGGGCGCCGCTGCCCGTGTTCCGGCCCTGGCGGCTCAACGCGTTGGCCGTGCGGCGCAAGCTCACCACCGACACACGGATCGCCGTGGCGCTCGACAGCCGCGAGCGCCCGCTGCACACCCACCACGAGAAGCTGATCGTGATCGACGGAGAGGTGGCCTTCGTGGGCGGCATCGACCTGACCGACGACCCGCTCGACCGCTTCGACTCCTCCGACCACCTCTACCGCCGGCTGCGCGGCTGGCACGACGTGGCCTGCGAGCTGCGTGGCCCCATCGTGGGCGACGTAGCGGCGCACCTGGCGTTGCGCTGGGGCCAGGTGACCGGCGAGAGCCTGCCCGTCGCGTACCCCGCGGCGGCCGGCAACGTAGAGGCGCAGCTCGTGACGACGATCCCCGAGCATCACTACGCGGGCGCTGCCAACGGCAGCTTCCGCATTCTCGAGTCGTATCTGCGCGCCATCCGCGGCGCGCGGCGCTTCATCTACCTGGAGAACCAGTTCCTCTGGGCCCCCGAGATCGTCGCCGCCTTGCGCGACAAGCTCGTCCACCCGCCGTCGCCCGACTTTCGCCTGGTCGTGCTGCTTCCCTCAAAAGCGAACAGCGGCGAAGACGACACCCAGGGGCAGCTCGGCGTGCTCGCCGCCGCCGACCGCGACGGCCGGCGCCTGCTGGCCTGCACGATCTACGCGCGCAGCGCCGGCGCCACGTCGGCGCCGGTCTACGTGCACGCCAAGGTGGGCATCGTCGACGACGACTGGCTCACCGTCGGCTCGGCCAACCTGAACGACCACTCGCTGTTCAACGACACCGAAGTGAACGTGGTGACCCACGACCCCGCGCTGGCGCGGGCGGCGCGCATACGCCTGTGGTCGGAGCACCTCGAGGCGCCGCCCGCTGAGCTCCAGGGCGACCCGGTCGAGCTCATCGACACGCGCTGGCGCCCAATCGCCACCGCGCAGCAGGCGCGCCGCGAGGCCGGCGAGGCGATGACCCATCGCCTCGCCGGCCTGCCCCACGTCTCACGCCGGCTGCGGCGACTTCTGGGACCTCTCGACGGCGTCGTGGTCGACGGCTGACAGGCCGCGCCGGGGCCGGGGCCGACCGACGGGCAGCGGCATCGCGAGCGCGCCGCAGAGGCGTGCGCCGGGCGCGAGACCTACGGCTCGCTGATCAGCGCGGCAGCAGCCTGATGCCGGCGGCCTCGACATGCACGCCGACACGGGTCTCGGGGGGCATGGTCAGCGCCCGGATGCTGGGCACGTCGGCCACGAGGTCGCCGAGATCGGAGGCGAGAGCCACGCGCGTGACCGAGCCCAGGAACGTGTGCATGAGGACCTTGCCCTCGAAGACGCCTTCGGGAGGAGCGACCCCGTCGCGCAGCTCTTCGAGGTCGATCGACTCGGGCCGGATGAGAACGAGCACCTTCTCGCCGCTCGCGTGGCCGTGGTCCTGGGTCACGTGCATGGGGCGCCCCGACTTGCCGACCGCCACCACGTCGTCGGCGTGCATGAGGCCCTCGAAGCCGTTCATGAGGCCCACGAAGTTGGCCACGAACTCGGTGCGCGGGCTGCGGTAGATGTCGGCCGGCGCGCCGATCTGCTCGAGGTTGCCCTCGGACATGACGGCGATGCGGTCGGAGATCGACAGTGCCTCTTCCTGGTCGTGTGTGACGTACAGCGTGGTGATACCCAACTCGGTCTGCACGCGCCTGATCTCCTGGCGCAGCTCGACGCGCACCTTGGCATCGAGCGCCGAGAGCGGCTCGTCGAGCAGCAGGATGGCGGGCTCGATGGCAAGCGCCCGCGCCAGCGCGACGCGCTGCTGCTGACCGCCGGAGAGCTCGTGCGGGTAGCGCGCGGAGCGTGTCGCCAGGCCGACCATCTCGAGCAGCTCGTCGGCGCGCTTGCGCGTCTTGTCGCGAGCCACCTTGCGCATGCGCAGGCCGAACTCGACGTTCTGCTTGGCGGTCATGTTGGGGAAGAGGCTGTAGGCCTGGAACACCATGCCCATGTTGCGCTTGCTGGCCGGCACGCCGATGACGTCGTTGCCGTCGACCAGCAGCTCGCCGGCCGTGGGCTGTTCGAAGCCGGCGACGATGCGCAAGGCGGTCGTCTTGCCGCAGCCGCTGGGGCCGAGCAGCGAGACGAGCTCGCCCGAGGCGACCTCGAGCGACAGCTCGGACAGGGCCGTTACCTGGTCGAACTGCTTCTGGATGTGTTTGAGATCAAGCCTGGCCATGTACCTCGCTCCTCACCGGCCGACTGCCGCCGTTGGACCACTGCTCGCCCGACCGCGTGTCTTTGCCAAGAAGAAGAGGCACATCATGGTGCCCCACGTGAGGGCAAAGCTGATGATGGCCAGGGCGGCGGCCGGCTGCGCTTCTGTGTTACCGATGTAGTAGATGTAGACCGCGAACGTGTTGAACAGCAACAGGCTCGAGATCGTGTACTCGCCCATGACGATCGCCAGCGTAAGGAAGGCGGCGCCCAGCATGGCGGTGCGCATGTTCGGCAAGATGACGAACAGCAGCGTCTTCCAGCCCGGCGCGCCCACGCTCTGCGCTGCCTCGGTCAGCGTCTTGACGTTGATGGCGCGCATGCCGGCGTCGAGCGACCGATAGGTGAAGGGCAGCGCCAGGATGACGTAGATGAAGGCCAGGATCTGTGAGTTGGCCAGCAGCCACGGCATCAGGTTGAAGACTCCCGACAGGCCCACGACCAGCGCGACTGGCGGCACCACGAACGGCAGGATGGAGATGAGGTCCATGACCGGCCGCACTCGCGGCAGGCGCAGGTGCACCCAGTAGACCGTGGGCACCATGAGGGCCAGGCCGATGATCACGGTCTCGACCGCCAGGCGCAGCGAGAACAGGAACGTCGTGCGGAACATGGGGTCGCGGAAGATCTGCAGGTACCACTTGAAGCCGTAGGCGTGCTGCCCGGTCTCTAAGCTGAACTGCAAGGTCGAGTAGAGCGGCACCAAAAAGTAGAGTGCGGCCATGATCAGCCAGAAGTACGTCCAGAAGCGCATCTTGTGGCGCTTGCGCACCTTCTTGGGCTTGTCGTCGCCGACCGTCGTCATGGCCGCCATCTGGGCAGTGCGTGTACTCGGTACGCCCATGGCTATCGATCCTCTATTGGAGCCACTTGGCCGCCCTTCGTTGCAGCAGCGCATACGCGAACACGGTGATGCCGACGATGACGATCATGCCGAAGGCCAGTGAGTCGCCCAGCCGCGGATTGGTCACCACGACGTTCCCCGACAAGAGCGAGCCGATCATGATCGGCACGAGGTTGATGCCGCCGCTGGCCAGCGCGTACGGCGTGGCGTAGGCGCTGAAGGCGTTGCCGAAGAGCAGCACGGTGGCGCCGGCCAGACCGGGCAGCAGCACCGGCAGGCCCACATGCCACCAGTACTGTCTCTGCGTGGCGCCCAGGTTCTCGGCGGCCTCGCGCCATTCCTCGCGCAGGCCTTCGAGCGAGGGCGCAATGATGAGGATCATGAGCGGCAGCTGGAAGTAGATGTAGGTGAGCGACAGACCCGCCAGGCTGAAGATCGTGAAGTGCGGATAGATGTGCACGCCCAAGTGGGTGAGCAGCACGGTGATCACGCCGGTCGGGCCGAGGGTGGCGATGAAGGCGAAGGCCAGCGGGATGCCGGCGAAGTTCGACGCCACGCCGCAGAAGGTGGTGAGCAGCGGCTGGATCCAGCGCGGGCCACGACCGTGCACGGCCGCGTAGGCGACGAACAGCCCGAACAGCCCACCGCCGATGGCGCTGACGATACTGACCTCGATGCTGGCAATGAACGCGGCGCGGTACTGACCATGGAAGAGCGCCGAGATGTTGGTCAACGTGAAGCCGCCGCCGACGCTCGTGAACGTCTTGAGGAGCAGCACGATGATGGGGAGCAGCATGAAGAAGGCCGCGTAGGCAAAGAACGGCACGACGCCGACCCAGGCGATCGCCCCGCGCCGGCTCTTGCGAGGCCGGCGCGGGGCGGACAGTACCGGAGCGGGCGTCTCGAGCTCTTCGGTCAAGACGATATCGCTCCCTTCTGAGACGTCTGTCATGCCTGTGACACGGTTTCGCTAGAAGCCTGCGTGCGACTACGGGGTCGCCGTGTCATATGAAGCGCGATGGTCACTTGCCTGCGACTTTCGGGCCCCACTGCGCGGTGACGACCTTGGTCGCCGCCGCGATCTGGGCCTGCGTCGCGAACTGGATGCCGGCGTACTCGCTGGCGGGCGGCAGCGTAGCCGTGACCGCGGCGGGAATGACATTGCGCTTGGCCATGTCGGCGTAGCGCGCCGGGTGCGTGAAGCCCTCGAGATAGAGGAGCTGGCCCTCGTCGGAGTAGATGAACTCCTGCCAGAGACGGGCGGCCTGCGGGTTGGGGGCCGTCTTGCTGATCGCCTGGCAGTAGAAGCCGCCGTAGACGCCGGTCTTGGGGATCGACACCGTGTAGGGCGGGTTGCCGGCGAAGGTCTGCTTGTTGGCCAGGTTGAGGTAGTCCCAGATGATGGCGATCGGCGTAGAGCCCTTGGAGATGTTGGCCGGCAGGGCGTCGGCCGGAATGTAGTTGCCGATCTTCTTGAGCTTGGCGAAGAAATTGATGCCGGGCTCGATGTTGTCGAGCGAGCCGCCGTTCGCGAGCGCCGCGGCGAAAACCGCCGAGAAGGCATCGTTAGCCGAGCGCGGGTCGCCGTCGATGGCCACCTGGCCGTGATAGCGCGGGTTGAGCAGGTCGGACCAGTCCTGCGGCGGCGTCTTTTGCACGTTGCCGTTGGTGCCGAATGAGATCACGCCGTAGTAGTCGCCATACCAGAGGCCGGTCGGGTCTTTCATGGAGGCGGGGATGGTCGCCCAGGTGGCTACCTGGTAGGGCGTGAACAGGCCCTGAGCGGCGCCCTGCACGGCAAACGACGGACCGACGTCGACGACGTCGGGGGCACGCGACTGGCCCTTGAGGGTGGTGATCGCCTGGTTCTCCTGGGCCGAGGTGTCGTTGGGCGCCGCGTTGGTGATGGTGATGCCGTACTTGCTCTGGAAGGTACTGATGATCTTGCCGTAGTTGGCCCAGTTGGGCGGCAGGGCGATGGTGTTGAGCTTGCCCTCGGCCTTGGCCGCCGCTTCGAGGGCGGCGAGCCCGCCGGCGGGAAGTCCGGTCGTGGCTGCTGCCGGCGTCGCCGAAGAGCTGCTGCTTGGGCTCGACGAGCCGCAAGCGGCCAGCAAGGCAGGGATCGCGCCGATGCCCGCAAGACCCACGGCGCCTACCGCGCCGCGCTGCACGAACTGCCGTCGGGTGATGCCTTGTTTCTCGAAGCCTGGAAGCTGCTCTTCAGTCATATTTTCCCTCCTGCGCCAATGTGTGCGAACACTGCCGGTCATAGGACCGCTCGCGAATGGTCGCGGCCGCGTGTGTGCGTAGCGTGAGTCCGCGACCAAGTTTTCGTGAGCCCCTCGCCGTTCTTATCACGTCGTCAGGCACGGGGCAAGGTCGGTTCCGTTCTCAGGTGCGACGCTTGACGGCCGCGTCGGAGAGCACGTCGGCCGCCTCGTTCAAGCGCAAGCCCACGACGTCGAGCCGACGCAACAGCTCACGGACCTTCAGGACCTCCATGGTGAGCTCGCCGCGAAAGAGCTCGCCGAGCTGCTCGTCGTAGAGGCGTCTGATCTCGTTGGCCGACTTCTTGCACACGAGCGCCGCCTGGCTCGTGTCCTTGGGGTCTCGCTCAAGGGTCTGCACCGCGATGCGCAGATCGTCAACGCCGGTCGCCGTGGCGTCGAGCAGTCCCAGGTAGGTGTCGGTGGGGGCGATCCCGTAAAGGTCCCACTCGCGCACGAAGTCGCGCAGGTTGTCGAGCACATCGTCGATCGAGCGCGACAGCCGGAAGAGGTCTTCGCGATCGATGGGGGCGACCTGCACGCCGGCCAGCTTGACCACCAGGTCGTTGCGCAGCGTGTCGCCGCGCTGCTCGATCTCGGCCATCTCGTCGTGGGCGGCGCTGGGGTCGGCCGTGCCCGCGGCCACGGCGCGTGCCAGACGGCAGGCGGCGATGGTCTCGGCGAGCTGTCCCTCGAGGATAGAGACCAGCGGCGTGGCGGCGCCACCGCGGGCGAACCCACGCACAGCCCTGCGAAAGCGCGTTGTCTTGACCATTCGACCCCTCCCCCCGTAGCGCGAGCCCGGCGGCTGCACTACGAGCGGTGCGGGCCGACCCTGACGGCTGCGCGACATCTTCTGCAAATGTACGTCAAAAGCCTGCTTTGCGACAGGCTGTCAGCCGCGCCCCGACGAGCGCCGCGCGACCGTTTCGTCGGTGCGCTTCTTGGCGGCGACCGGTGCGGGCGACCCGCGCAGGCCGACCAGGGCGACCCCCGCCACGGTGACGAGGCCGCCCAGCAGCTCGAGCTGCGTCGGCCGTTCGCCCAGCCACAGGAAAGCGATCACCACGGCCAGCGGCGGGATCAGGCAGAGCGCGTTCACGACGAGCGACGCCGGCGCCCGCGCCAGCGCGTAGATCCAGGCCAGGTAGGCCACCACGCCGGGGATGGCCGCCAGGTAGAAGACGGCCACCGTGGCCGTCCAGTGGGCGGTCGCGATGTCGCCGGGCAGGCGCCAGGCCCAGGGCAGCATGAAGATCGTGCCAGTCCAGATGCACCAGGTGGTCATCTCGAAGGCCGTGTAGCGCCGCAACAAGGGCTTCTGGAAGACGAAGTAGACGCTCGATCCGAGCGCCGCCAGCAGCGGCCACAGCACCTGCAGGTCGACGTGCAACCCGCCGCCGCCGCCGACCGAGATCACCGCCACACCGGCAAACCCGACGACCGCCCCCACCCAGCCGAGACCGGTCAGGCGTTCGCCCAGAAAGATGGTGGCCAGGCCGATGGCCATGATCGTCTGGCTGGCGACGATCATGCTCGAGACGCTCGCCGAGACGCGCTGCTCGCCGATCGCCAGGGCCACCTGATAGACGCCGATGCCGCAGAAGCCCAGCGCCAGCAAGGCGGGCAGGTCACGCAGTCGCGGCCGGCCCACGCCCAGCGGACGCGCCAGGGCAAGCAGCAACAGCGAGGCGAGGATGAAACGAAACGCGACGAGCTGGAACGGGCCGTACCCGCGCAGGCCGGCGCGGACACCGGCGAAGACCGAAGCCGACGAGACGATGGTCACGGCCAGCGCGACGAAGGTCTTGCGGTGATAGGTGGCGACCCCGCGGCCGGTGTCGGCGGCGGCCGGCGCGGGACCTGCGCGTGGCATGGCCCCGGCCGCGGCCACGGCGCGCCGCGAACCGGCCGCGGCGGCCGCTCTGGCCCGTCGTGCACTGACCCCGGCCCGGCCGGGACGCACGACAGACGATTGGCGATCGCGACTGGTCACAGAGTGGTTCTATCGGTCCGCGAGGAGATGAGCAACCCGGGCAAACGAAGACCGGCGACGCGTGACGGGCGCGCGTCGCCGGCGGTTCGAGGCTGGCGCCTCGGGCGTCGGCCTGTCGGCTGAGGCGATCACTACGGGGCACCTACCCGCATATCGCGCAGCCGAGACATGGCGCTCATGGCGCGGCTCGCGTCGCTGGCTGCGGACTCAGAAGGGAGAGTGCGGCCACGCCCGGTCGGGCCGGCCTCGCCCGGCGGTGGCCCTCGCCGGGCTAGCGGGGCGAGACCGGCGCCGGATCCTGCGGCGGCGTCACCCGCCGCTCGCTGTCGGCGCCCGACGGCCGCCCGACGAGGTGCTTGAGGTAGGAGCGGTTGAACGCGACCCAACGCCAGAGCCTGACGAACCAGAAGCACCAGGCGCTGTCGCGCACGTCGAGAAAACGCAAGCGGACGAGGTTGCCGACGAGGCGGCGCAACGAGTAGAAGCGCGCGTAGCCGCGCAGAACGTCGGCCTGCAGGTCGCGCGGGGTGAGCTGCTGCGGCGTGAACACGACGTGCTGGCCGTCGTAGAAGCGCCAGTCGCGCTCGAAGATGCGACCCTCGGCATCCATGTCGGCGAACTGCCTGGTGCCGGGCGCCGGAGTAAGGATGTTCAGCATCAGCGTGTCGATGCCGTGCTCGAGGGCGAAGCTCACGGTCTCGCGCACCGTCGCGGCGGTGTCGGTCTCGGAACCCAGCACGAACATGCCGTGGCAGTCGATGCCGAAGTCGTGCAGGCGGCGGATGGCAGTCACCACGTCGGCCACCGTCTGCGACTTGTCGAAACCGTCGAGGGTCGCCTGGTCGACGGACTCCAGACCCAGCGCCACACGGTGACAGCCGGATCGCCGCATGAGGTCGAGCAGCTCGTCGTCGCGCGTGGCGTCGGTGCGCATCTGCGCCTGCCACGACACGGCGAGACCGCGGTCGATCATCAGGCGCAGCAGCGTCTTCAGGCGACGCCTGTCGGCGGCGAAGTTGTCGTCGTAGAAGAAGACGTGGTGAGGCTTCTTGTCGGCGATCTCAGCGACCACCGCCTCGGGGCTGCGGTACCGGTACTTGCGGCCGAACATCGCCGTCACCGAGCAGAAGTTGCAGGCGAACGGGCAGCCCCAGCTCGTCATGATGGGCGTCGACTTGAGGCGTTCGTGGCCCACGATCAGGCTGAGGTCGGGCACCGGCAGCCCGTCCAGGTCGGCTGCCGGCTCGCGTGCCTCGTTGTGCACGTGGTCGCCGTCGCGGCTGAACGACAGACCGGCGATCGTGTCGAGCTCGCGGCCGCCCTGCAGGGCGTCGATCAGCTCGAGCATGAGCGCCTCGCCGCCCTCGCCGCGCGCCACGAAGTCGGCGTGCTCGAGCGCTTCGTCGGCGACAAAGGTCACGTGCGAGCCACCGATCACGGTGGGCACGCCCCGCTCGCGCAGCCGGGCGGCCAGCTCGTAGGCGGCCGGCGCCGTCGAGGTGGTCGACGAGATGCCCACGAGGTCGGCCGACGCGACGTCGTTCCAGTCGATGGGCGCCACGCACGCGCAGTAGATGCGCACGTCGTGACCGGCACTCGTGAGGGCCGCGCCGATCATGGGCAGACCGAGCCGCGGGTACCGCAGCGGCGACCACAGGTGCAGGCTCGGCGCCTCGGGCTCGACTAGGCGTACGTTCACAAGCATGGCCTCCGTGGACGAGGACGCGGAGTGGCGTCGGAACGCGATGGTAGCAGACCGGCACACCGGCGGTTGCCGTCTGCTCCCGATACCGTGTCGGCGAAGCGTCTGCCGCCGCTCGCGGCGCTGGGGCGGGCCGGCGCGGCGCAGGCCGGCGGCGCAGCGGCGGCGATATACTCTTGGTCATGTTGGCGTGGGCAAGCGAAGCAGGCGGGTGAGCCGATGAGGCGACCCGTCGTGCGTGCCCCCCACGGCCTGCGCGAATTCCCCCCGCAGTTCTGGCTGCTGACCGCCGGCATCCTGGCCTACGTGGTCGGCGTCGACATGTGCTACCCCTTCGAGACGCTGTTCCTGCACGGCAGCCTGCACATCTCGATGGGTCTGGTGGGTCTGATCCTGGGCGTCACCGGCCTGCTCGGCCTGCCGTTCCAGATCGCCGGCGGCGCCTTCGCCGACCGCTTCGGCAGGCGCGGCGTGCTGGCGCTGTCGGTCTGCGGCAGCGCCACCCTGTACGTCGGCCTGGCCTTCTCCCACAGCCTGCTGCAGGTCGTGGTCGTGGTCATGATCGAAGCGGCCTTCGGCTGGTCGATGTTCCTTACGGCGACCAACGCCATGATCACCGACCTGACGAGCGAAGGCCGGCGCGCCGAGGGCTTCAGCATCGTGCGCACGGCCATCAACGCCTCCATGGTGGGCGGCCCGCTGATCGCCCTCGCCTTCCTCGGTACGCACCCCGATTTTCGCCTGCTGTTCGCGGTGGGCGGCGGCGTCGGCCTGGTGTTCGTGGCGATCATCCTGGGGGCGGTGCATGAGACCAAGCCGGCGGCGGCCGGGCACAGCCCGGCCGCCGCCGGCTACGCCCAGATCCTGCGCGACCGACGGTTCCTGGCGGTGTGCGGGGTCGCGCTGCTGCCGCTCTACGGGTTCGGCCAGATCCTCTCGACGTTCCCGGTGGCCATGGAGCAGGCGCACGGCATCGCCGCCGGGCAGTGGGCCCGTCTGCTCCTGATCTACGCGATCGGGCTGAGCGTGCTGCAGTACCCCGTCGTGCGGCTCACGCATAGCTGGGACCCGCTGCTGCTGCTCGCGGGAGCAAGCGCGCTGATCGGCCTGGGGCTGGGCCTGTCGCCGCTCCTGCCCTGGGGCTGGCCGAGCGTCGCGCTCATCCTGCTGGTCAGCCTGGGCGTCGTCGTGCTGATCCCTGTGGCCTCGGCGATCGTCGCCGGCTTCGCCCCGGTCGCGCTGCGCGGCCGCTACATGGGCGCGTGGACCATCGTCTACCTGGGCGGCTATGCGCTCGGTCCCCTCTGCGGCGGCTACGCGATCGATCTGCTGGGGGCGCGGCGTGCGTTCCTGGTGGTGACCGTCGCCGGCCTCGCCGGAGCGCTGGGCTTCGCCCTGCTGCGCCTCGGCCGCGGCTTTCGCGGCCTGCCGGGCGCGCCGGCCACGCGCCGAGAGCCGCCCGAGACCTCGCTCGAAGGTTCCCTCAAGCCGCCCGTCGTGGGGTCGTAGGGCCGTCCTGCGCGGCGGTCGGTGGGACCGGCCGGTCGCGGCAATGGGGCGGCCAGCCGGGCGGCGGCGAGCTACTCGCGCATCGCGTGCCTCGCGGCGCGACGAAACAGGCGCGGCGCGGCGCCGCGCAGGCGCGCGGGCACCTCGGTCCAGCGCGGCACGAAGACCTCGGCGGCGTCGCGTTCGACTCCCGCCACGAGCGCGGCCGCGACGCGCGCGGCGGCCACCGGCCGCGGAAAGCGCCGCGCGTAGGGCCGGCCGCGCTGGTCGAAGAACCGTGTCGCCACGACGGTGGGCAGGACCACGGTGACGCCCACCCCACCGCCGGCCAGCTCGTAGCGCACGCTCTCAGAGAACGCGATCAGACCGCCTTTGCTCGCCGAGTAGACGGCCTCGTGGGCCACACCCACGTAGCCGGCGATCGAGGCGACGTTGACGATATGGCCGCGTCCGCGCGCGACCATCGTCGGCGCCATTGCGGCCGTCAGGCGAATGGGGGCCGCCAGGTTGACCGAGAGCAGCTCGAGCGTGGCTTCACGGCCGATCGCGGCCAGCTCTTCATAACGCCCGAAACCCGCGACGTTGACGAGCAAGTCGACCGGCCCCGCCCAGCGCAGCACCTCGTCGAGGTCTTCGGCGCACGCCAGGTCGGCGGCAAGCACTGCGGCGCCGCACGACCGGGCAAGCTCGGCCAGCGGTTCGGCTTCGAGACCCGTGGCCTTGACCAGCACCCCGCGCCGCGCCAGGGCCAGCGCCGTCGCGTGCCCTATGCCCAGCGAGGCGCCGGTGACCAATGCTGTGCGTCCGGCGAGGTCCATCGCCGACAAACCTTCCCGGCCGCCGGCGCCGCGGCGCCGTTGCCGCGGCGCCCGTGCCGCGGCGCCCGTGCCGCGGCGCCGTTGCCGCGGCGCAACACCGCCGAACGCGCGACGTCGGGTATGTAGCTTGCGACCCGTCCACGAAAGGAACCGCGATGACCCCCAGCCACGCCAACGGCAAGATCTGCTACGTCGAAATCCCCGCCGCCGACGTGCAGCGCTCGGCCGAGTTCTACGAGCAGGTCTTCGGCTGGACGACGCGGCGGCGCGGCGACGGCGCCCTGGCGTTCGACGACGCGATCGGCGAGGTCAGCGGCACCTGGACGCCCGGCCGCCCCGCCTCGCCGACGCCCGGCCTGCTGCTCTACGTCATGGTCGACGACGCCGCCGCGACGATCGCCCTGATCGAGGCTCACGGCGGCACTATCGTGCAGCCCATCGGTGGAGACGCACCCGAGATCACGGCGCGCTTCGCCGACCCGGGCGGCAACGTGCTCGGCATCTATCAGGAACCAGTGAAGTAGACGAAGTCGGGTCTCGACCGCTCAGGCGGGCGGCGGTCCCCCGTCGGCCGCCGGTCACCGTGTGCGGCACACCAGGCGGGAGCAGCTCGGGTGCAACGTTGCCAAGATGGACAACGGCTTTGAGGCCGGACAGGGCGACGCTGTGGCCCGTCATGGCAGGCTGCCGAGGGGGTGATGGTTCGCGGAGCACTGCCTGCTGGTCCGTGGCGTGAGCGCGGCTGGCCGCGCGGCGCGCCATCCGCTCCGGCGCTGGTCTACTCGAGGGGCGTCTCGGGGCGCAGTGACGCGTAGAGATAAGCGGCCGCCAGCGAGCGGTTCGGACGCCAGGCCTCGCCCAGCGATTCGACTTCGGCGGCGCTCGGCAGGTGGTCCAGGTCGTACGCAAGGCGCACGGCGCGGCGCAAGCCGACGTCGGCGGAAGGCAGGGCGTCGGGGCGACCCAGCGCCAGCAGGAACAGCTCCACCGTCCACGGGCCGATACCCCGAACAGCCGTCAGACGCAGGCGGATCTCGTCGTCGGACAGCTCGCTCAGACGGTCGATGTCGAGGGCGCCGACGGCGATGCGCTGCCCCAGGTCGCGCAGCGCGGCGAGCTTGGCCCGCGACAGACCGGCGCCGCGCAGCGCGTCGTCGCTCGCCCGCGCCAGGCCGGCGGCCGAGAAGTCGGGCGCCAGCAGATAGCCCAGACGCGCGAAGATGGCGCCCGCCGCACTGGTAGAGATCTGCTGCCCCACGATGGTGCGCACCAGAAGCACGAACGGGTCGCTGGGCCAGCGCCCGCGCCAGGCCCAGGCGTCGGACTCGCCGTAACGCCCCATCACGCGCGCCAGCACGGGGTCGGCGCGCCGCAGCGCCTCGTGGGCGGCCCGACGCTCGCTGTCCGACATGACGTCACCTCCCCGACAAGGGGGCCCGCTGGGGCGCCGCTACGGGCGCGGGCAGACCCCCTCGCGAGCGCTGCGCCGGCCCGGCCGGCGCACCGATCGACTCCGTGATCATAGAGTAGTCCGAGCGCGTCGTAGCCAAGTCGTCCTTGAGGCGCGGCCCGGAAATGCCGACTACGAGGGTTATGGCACCACAAAGGCTCGTTGAGGCAAGCCCGGCGGGCCGCAAGCGCACGAGAGAGGCTCGTGGGCGGCGGCTGCCTTCGGCCGCGCTTGTCTACCTACTCATCGGGCTGCCGGTCGCCGTCGGCACGGCGACAGGCCTCTTCGGACGCTACGAACCCGATGCCCTGTTCGGCATCGGCGTCATCACCACGGTCGCCTTGATCGGGTCGGTCTGGCTCCGCCGGCCGTCGAACGTGTGGCCCTGGGCGGCCATCGCCACCGCCTTCGCGCTGTTCCTGGCGGCCGGGCTGGCGCGTACCGCGCTGCACACGATGGGCAACCTCACCTCGACCCGTTCGCTGCTGCCCGATCTACTCGCGCTTCCCGGCTACGCGCTTCTGGCGGCCGGCCTCATCGGCTTCTCGCGACGGGGGGTGCGCGGCCCCCACCGCCAGTCGAGCGTGGTGCTCGACGGTCTGCTCGCGGCGCTCGCGCTTGCCGCGCTGGCCTGGGTGTTCGCCATCCAGCCGCTCCTGCTCCATAACCACACGCCGCTGACCACCATGCTGGTGCTGATCGCCTACCCGTCGATGTCGATCTTCATGGTCGTGGTGACCCTGCGCATCGTGTTCAACCCCTCGCAGGAGCTCGTGCCGGCCTTCTGGCTGCTGCTCATCGGCATGTCGTGCATGTTCGTGGGTGACGTCTTCTACATGTTCGCCGACATCAACGCCATCCACGTGAGCGAACGCTTCCTCGACCTGCCCTACCTGCTCGCCTACCTGGGGGCCGGGTCGTGCGCTCTGCACGTGACCATGCGCAAGCTCACCGCGGTCGGCGAGCAGCGCCGCATGCCGCCCTCGCGGCTGCGCGTCGCAATCGTCGGGGTGGCGCTCGTCATTCCCGCCCTGCTGACCCTCGCCAACGACAGCCGCACGGTCTCCGACCGCGTCGTGCTCTGCATCCTTATGCTGGCCATGACCGCGGCGGCCGTCATGCGCATCGCCCAGGCGCTGCGCACGGCCGAAAGCTCCGAGGCGCGCCTGGTGTTCCAGGCCAACCACGACAGCCTCACCGGTCTGCCCAACCGGCGCATGATGGAACAGCACCTGTCCGACCTCCTCGCCGAGCCGGCTATCGACGACACTCACGTGGCCGTCCTGTACCTCGACCTCGACCGCTTCAAGCTCATCAACGACACGCTCGGACACAGCCACGGCGACGATCTGCTGATCGAGGTGGCCGAGCGCCTGCACGCCAACGTGCGGCCCAGCGACCTGGTCACCCGCATCGGCGGCGACGAGTTCATGATCATCCTGGGTCACGTGGTGAGCGTGTCGCAGGCCGTCGACCTGGCCAACCGGTTGCGCTCCTGCCTGCGCACGCCCTTCATCGTGCACGGCATGACCTTCTACGTGTCGGCCAGCATAGGTCTGGCCTTCGCTTCGGGCGACGACCGCAACGCCACCGCCGAGGCTCTGGTGCGCGACGCCGACACCGCCATGTACCAGGCCAAAGACGCCGGCCGCGATGCCGTGTCGGTCTTCGACGAGTCCATGCGCGAGCGCGTGGCCGAGCGTGTCGAGCTCGAGCGCGACCTGCGCTTCGCCCTGCCCATGAACCAGCTCCACCTCGTCTATCAGCCCATCGTGCGCCTGCCCCACGCGAGCGTCGTGGGCATGGAGGCGCTGGTGCGCTGGTCGCACCCCACGCACGGCGTCATCTCGCCCGTGAAGTTCATCCCGCTGGCCGAGGAGAGCGGGCTCATCTCAGAGATCGGCGACTGGGTGCTCGAAGAGGCCGTCGGCCAGTTCGCGGCCTGGCGCCGCCAGATACCCGAGATGGCCGACCTGTACGTCTCGGTCAACCTCTCCGGCGCGCAGCTCCACAACGACCAGATCGTCGACCGCGTCGCCGACGTGCTGAGCGTGAACCGGCTCGACGGACCGTCGCTGTGCCTCGAGCTCACTGAGTCGGTGGTCATGGAAGACCCCGCCGCCGCGGCCGTCATCCTCGCCGGGCTGCGCCGCCTGGGCGTGCGCATCGCCATCGACGACTTCGGCTCCGAGTACTCATCGCTGGCCTACCTGAAGCGCTTCCCCACGACCACGCTGAAGATCGACAAGTCGTTCGTCGACAGCCTGGTCAAAGACGACAGCCCCGACGCCACGCTGATCGCCACCATCGTGGCCATGGCGCGGGCGCTGGGCATCACCACGGTAGCCGAGGGAGTCGAGACGCAGGTGCAGGCCGCGCGCCTCATGGAGCTCGGCTGCGACACCGTGCAGGGGTATCTGTACTCGCGCCCCGTCGGCGCCGACCGGCTGCCCGAGGTCGTGGCGTCGCTCGGCACGCAGCGGCTGCAGCTCGTACCGCGGCTCGCCGAGCCGAACCTCGCGACCCTCTAG
>CAZFJE010000003.1:0-53111 GCA_964519555.1 uncultured Thermoleophilia bacterium | reverse complement strand
CGGTCGACTGGGACTACGACAAGTCGCTCAAGATCATCAACGAGTTCGCCAAGTATTCGTCGGTGCCGGTCATCAACATGGAGGACAACAAGTACCATCCCAACCAGGGCATGGCAGACGCCATGACGCTGTGGGAGCACTTGGGCAAGGACCTCCGCGGCCGCAAGCTGGCCGTCTCGTGGGCATACTCTCCGAGCACCAAGAAGCCGATCGCGCCGCATCACGACTTCATGTACGCGGCCAGCTACTTCGGCCCCGACATCGTGTTCGCACACCCGCCGGAGATGCGCCTCGACCCCGACGTCGAAGCCGCGATCAAGGCCAACGTCGCCTTGAACGGCGGCTCCTACACCGTCGTCGACAACATGCAGGACGCCTGCGATTCGGCCGACGTCGTGTACGCCAAGAACTACGTCTGCCTCGACATGCTTCCCCCGGTGAGTCCCGAGCCGCGTCACGACGACATGGCGAAGCTGTTCAGCGGCTATCGCGACTGGATCGTCGACGAGAAGCTCATGCGCTCGGCCAAGGACTCCGCCTTCTACATGCATTGCCTGCCGTGCGAGCGCGGCCACGAAGTCACGGACGAGGTGCTCGACAACCCCAGCTGGGGCACCCCTTGCTACGAAGAGGCCGAGAACCGTCTGCACGCGCAGAAGGGCGTTATGGCCTGCATCGTGCCGTAAGGCCGATGCCTTGACCTCCTGACCCTGCGATGGTCGCCTCCCCCCCGGCGGCCATCGCTTGGTCGGGAACGACCAGAGAGTCCTTGCTCGAGGCGCGCGACCCGCTCGCCGGAACCCGCCGAGCGAGCCCGAAATCGAAGCACGCCGATCGCAGGCCCGACAGGAGGAAACGATGGCCGACGAGAGCTATCCATCGTCACTGAAGTACTATCAAGAACATGACTGGGTCAGCGTGGACGCTGACGAAGCTGTGTTCGGCATCACCTGGTTCGCGCAGAACGCGCTGGGCGAGATCGTCTACGTCGAGCTTCCCGAGATCGGCACGGCCGTCGTGGCGGGCTCTCCGTACGGAGACCTCGAATCGGTCAAGATGGTCAGCGGCGTCTTCGCTCCGATCAGCGGCGAAGTGATCGCGGTCAACGAGGCCCTGCGCGACAAGGCGGAGCTCCTGAACGAGGACTGTTACGGCGCCGGTTGGCTGGTGCGCGTACGCATCAGCGATGCGAGCCAGCTCGACGGACTCATGGACGCCGATGCCTATCGTGCCTTCCTCGAACAGGCCTGAGGGGAGGCGTCACGGACTTCATCCCGCATAGTCAACAGGACGTCGTCGCCATGTTGGCCGCCATCGACGCCGACAGCGTCGACGACCTGTTCGCCGATATTCCGGAAGCCGTGCGCCGCCGCGAGCCGCTGGCGCTGCCGGCCGGTCTCTCCGAATCGGAAGTGCTCGACGACCTGCGCCGACTGGCGGCCGCGAACACGCCGGCCTCCACGCTCATCAGCTTTCTCGGCGCCGGCTGCTACGACCACTACATCCCGGCCGTCGTCGACGCCGTAGTGTCGCGCTCAGAGTTCTTCACGGCGTACACGCCGTACCAGCCTGAGCGCAGCCAGGGCGTGCTGCAGAGCATCTTCGAGTATCAGACGGCGATCGCTGAGCTCACCGGCATGGCCATCAGCAACGCCTCGATGTATGACGCCGGCACCGCCCTTTCCGAGGCCGTCATCCTGGCCGGCGGCCAGACGCGCCGCCACTGCGCTGCCGTCTCGGCCGGCGTGCACCCTGAGTATCGTCAGGTGCTCTTCACGGAGTCGGTCGGTCAGGGGCCGTGTCCCCAGGTCACACCGCTGGCCGTGGGCGGCGCGACCGACATGGACGCGCTGCGCGCGGCGACGGGCTCCGACACGGCCGCCGTCGTCGTGCAACAGCCGAACTTCTTCGGCGCGCTCGAAGACCTGCAAGCGGCTGCGGCCATCGCTCACGAGGCCGGTGCCTTGCTCGTGGTGGTCGCTGACCCGCTCGCGCTGGGCCTTCTCGAGACGCCCGGCGCCGCGGGCGCCGACGTCGTCGTCGGCGAAGCGCAAGCCTTCGGGAACGCCATGAACTTCGGCGGCCCGGGACTCGGTTACCTGGCCGTCACCAAGCCGCTGATACGACGTCTGCCCGGCAGGCTTGTCGGCGAGACCAAAGACATCGAGGGCAAGCGCGGCTTCGTGCTCACCTTGCAGACGCGAGAGCAGCACATCCGCCGTGAGAGGGCAACGAGCAACATCTGTTCCAATCACGCCCTGAACGCGCTCGCGGCGCTCGTGCATCTGAGCTGGCTGGGTAGCGAAGGGCTGGCGAGTCTGGGCACGATCTGTGCGCAGAAGGCCGCCTACCTGCGACGCCGGCTGCTGGAGCTGCCCGGCATCAGCGTCGTGACGGAGGGCCCCATCTTCTGCGAGTTCGCCGTGCGGCTGCCGCGGCCAGCGGCCGGGTTCGTCCAGGAGCTGGCCCGGGACGGGTTCCTGGCCGGCGTCCCGGTGGGGCTCGTGGCCGATCGGCTCGACCCTGTGGCGACCGGCTTCGGCTCCGCTTTGGGCGACCTCGACGACGTGCTGCTGGTCGCGGTCACCGAGAAGCGCACGCGCGCCGAGCTGGACGCGTTCGTGGATCGCGTAGCGGCACGCCTCGTCGTTCAGAGGTCCGATGCAGCGGAGGTGGCCCATGCCTGAGACGGCTCGCCAGACTATCTACGAGAAATCGCGCCCCGGGCGTCGTGCCTACAGCCTGCCGGCGCTGGATGTACCTGAGGCGCCGCTCGACACCCTGGTGCCGGCCGCCATGCGGCGCAGCCGGCCGCCGCGGCTGCCCGAGGTCAGCGAGATCGACCTCGTGCGCCATTTCACGGCCCTTTCGACGCTCAACTTCGGGGTCGAAAGTGGCACGTACGCGCTGGGCTCGTGCACCATGAAGTACAACCCCAAGGTCAACGAGTCGGCCGCCCGCCTCGAAGGCTTCACCGGCCTGCACCCGTACCAGCCCGAGCAGCTCGCTCAGGGCACCCTGGAGCTCATGTATGAGCTCGAGCGGTGGCTGGCCGAGATCGCCGGTCTCGGCCGCACGACCCTGCAGCCGGCGGCTGGGGCGCACGGCGAATTCACCGGGCTGCTCGTCATGCGCGCCTATCACGAGTCCAAGGGCCGCGCGCCCAAGAAGATCATCATTCCGGACACCGCTCACGGGACCAACCCGGCGAGCGTCGTCATGGCCGGCTATCAGCCCCTGGCGGTGAAGAGCGACGAGCGCGGAGGCATCGACCTCGAGGCGCTGCGTGCGGTGCTCGACACAGACGTCGCCGGCCTGATGCTGACGAACCCCAACGCGCTGGGGCTGTTCGACGAACACATCACCGAGATCGCCGAGCTCGTCCACGGCGTCGGCGGTTTGCTCTACTACGACGGCGCCAACGCCAACGCCATCATGGGCATCTCGCGTCCCGGCGACATGGGCTTCGACGTCGTGCATTTCAACACGCACAAGACGTTCAGCACGCCGCACGGCGGCGGGGGCCCCGGTGCCGGACCGGTCGTCGTGCGCGAAGAGCTGGCGCCGTTCCTGCCGGTGCCTGTGGTCGAACGGGCCGCGGACGGCACCTACTTCTTCGACTACGATCGTCCTCTGAGCATCGGCAAGATGCGCAGCTTCTACGGGAACATCGGCGTCCTCGTGCGGGCCTACACCTACATCCGCGCGCTGGGCGGCGAGGGGCTGCGCAAGGTCAGTGAGACCGCCGTCCTGAACGCCAACTACGTGCTGGCCGGCACGCGTGGCCTCTTCGACCTGCCCTATGACCGACGCTGCATGCACGAGTTCGTCGTGTCGGCGACGCCGCTCAAGGAGCACGGGGTCCGGGCCATGGACGTGGCGAAGCGGCTGCTCGACTACGACCTGCACCCACCGACGACCTACTTTCCGCTGCTCGTCGACGAGGCTCTTATGATAGAGCCGACCGAGACCGAGTCGCGCGAAGACCTCGACGCTCTCGTGGCCGCGCTGACGGCCATTGTCGACGAAGCTCGCACGCAACCGGACCTCTTGCGCGACGCTCCGGTGAGAACGCCGGTGCGGCGGCTCGACGAAGCCGAAGCCGCCCGCCACCCGGTCGTGACGCAGCGATTTGCCGATGACCAGGCGGAAGCACCGAGCGAGACCGCCGCGGCGACCGCCGCGGCCGAAAAAGGACGGGGGAACCTGTGAGCGTTACGAACGGCAAGCACGCGACCGGCCCCGACGTCGCCGGCCGAGTAATCGTGGTCGCCCTGGGCGGGAATGCGATCCTGCAGCCCGGTCAGGCGGGGACTTTCGAGGAACAGCTCTTCAACGTCGACGGCGCCGCGCGGCGCATAGCGAGTCTCGTCGCGGGCGGCGACCGTGTCGTAGTGACGCACGGCAACGGCCCGCAGGTGGGCAACCTTCTGATCCAGAACGATCTCAGCGCAAAGGCCGTCGCGCCGATGCCCATGGACGTCTGCGGGGCTGAGACCCAGGGTCAGATCGGCTATATCCTGCAGCAGTGCCTCGCGAACCATCTGCGCCGGCGCGGTGCAGCGATGTGCGTGGCGACCATCCTCACCGAGACGGAAGTCGCGGCCTCGGATCCGGCGTTTGCCAAGCCCTCCAAGCCGGTCGGCCCGTTCTACGACGAGCAACGCGCGATGGAGCTTCAGACGGAGCAGGGGTTCGTCATGCGTGAAGACGCCGGTCGCGGCTGGCGTCGCGTCGTGCCCAGTCCGGAGCCGGTCTGCCAGCTCCAGCTGCCGGCCATCCACGACCTCGTGGCCGCGGGAGTCCTGGTGCTGTGCTCCGGTGGTGGGGGCGTGCCGGTCGTGCGCCAGGAAAACGGCGACTATCACGGTGTCGCCGCGGTGATCGACAAGGACCTGGCCGCCGCCGTCCTCGCCGCCAATCTGCAGGCCGACGCGCTGGTGATCCTGACCGACGTGCCTTCCGTGTATCTGCACTACGGGACCCCCGAGCAGGTGGCCCTGGGCGAGGTCGATATTCCGACCATGGAGTCTTACCAGGCCGAAGGCCACTTCAAGGCAGGCAGCATGGGACCCAAGGTCGACGCATCCTTGCGTTTCGCGCGCAGCGGAGGCACGGCCGTCATCGCCAACCTCCTCGAGCTCGAGGCGGCGCTGGCGGGCAAGGCCGGGACCCGGATCGTCCAAGCCGCCGGTCGAGACAGCGTGAGCACAGTGGCCACGGATCTTGAAAGGGGTGTGGCGTGACCGACATCGGTACCGACGACTGGGCTGTCCACAATCCCAACGGCAGCAAGAGGGTCATCGTGACAAAAGAGCTGCCCGGGGATCTCTGGCTCGAGGCGCTTGCCGCGGCCGATTGCCGGGTCGAGGTCTGTACGAGCAAGAAGGTGCTCGACCGGGCCACGATCAAGGCCGCTTTCGGCAGCCACTGTGACGGCGCGATCGGCCAGCTCACAGAGGCCTGGGATGCCGACTTGTTCGGCGCGCTCGGCGCAGCCGGCGGCACGGCCTACGGCAACTACGCCGTAGGCTACGACAACGTCGACGTGCCCGCGGCCACGGCGCTGAAGATCCCTGTCGGCAACACGCCCGGGGTGCTCACCGACACGACCGCCGAGATGGCCGTCGCCCTGACCTTTGCCGCCGCCCGCCGCGTGGTCGAATCGAGCCGCTATCTGGCCGACGGCCTCTTCACCGGCTGGCTGCCCGGGCTGTTCCTGGGCAAGCTGCTTCATCGCAGGACTCTCGGGCTGATCGGGGCCGGTCGGATCGGCGCCGCGTACGCACGCGCCCTCGTCGAGGGCCACAAGATGGACCTCGTCTACTACGACGTGCGGGCAAACGAGGAGCTCGACGAGTACGTCGCCGACTACTCGAAGTTCCTTCAGGCCCACGGACAGCGGCCGGTCACCTGCCGCCGCATCGAGTCTCTCGAGGAGCTTCTGGGCGTCGCAGACGTCGTCAGCGTGCATGCGTCGCTCAACGACGGCACGCGGCACATCATCGACGGCGCCCGGCTGGCGCAGATGAAGGACGACGCCATTCTGATCAACTCGAGCCGCGGCCCGCTGGTCGACGAGGAAGCCCTCGTCGCGCATTGCCGCACGCACCCTGAGTTTTCGGCGGGGCTCGACGTCTTCGAACACGAGCCGGAGACCGCTCCTCACCTTCTCGAGCAGCCGAACATCGTCGCCGTGCCGCATCTGGGCTCGGCTACCGGCTGGACTCGCGAGGGCATGGCGACCCTGGCAGCGCGCAACGTCGCTGCGATGTTGAACGGGTGGCCGGTCTGGGGCGACCCGGACACCTCGTCGTTTTTGACCACGGCCGCCCCTCAGGCCGCTCCAAGCATCGTCAACGCCGGCGAGCTGGGTCTGCCGGTGTTCGGCCAGGAAGGAAGCTCATGACCGCGTCGACCAGAACTCCCAAGCTTGCCGAGCGCATCGCGCGTCTCGGTACCGAGACAGCCTTTGCCGTTGGCGCCGAAGCGGCGGCCTTCGCCGCCCAAGGCAACAAGGTCTATGCCTTCCACCTCGGCGACATGAACCTGCCGACGCCCGAGAACATCAGCGAGGCCGCCTTCAAGGCGCTGCGCGAGGGCAAGAACGGCTACTGCCCCAACGCCGGAATCCCGCAGCTGCGCGAAGCGCTGGCGGTCGACGTGGGCGCGTCGCATGACCTCGCCCTGAGCGCGGACAACGTCGTGGTTCAGCCGGGCGGCAAGCCCACGATCGGCAAGTTCATCCTCGCCCTCATGAACCCCGGCGACGAGGTCCTGTACCCCAATCCGGGCTACCCGATCTATGAGTCACAGATCGAGTTCCACGGCGGCGTGGCCGTGCCGTACAGCTACCTCGAGGGCGCCGAGGATTACGAGATCGACCTCGAAGCGCTGCGGTCCAGTATCACGCCCCGCACGCGGCTGCTCATTCTCAACGACCTGCAGAACCCCCTCGGGGCGGAGCTCTCGGCGTCGCAGCGCGAGGAGATCGCCGAGATCGTCCTCGAGCACGACCTCACCGTGCTCTGCGACGAGGCCTACTTCGACATCCGGTACAGCGGCACCAGCGCATCGCTCGCTTCGCTGCCGGGCATGGCCGAACGGTGCGTCCTGCTCTACACGTTCTCGAAGAAGTTCGCCATGACCGGCTGGCGGCTGGGCGCGACCATCGGCCCCAAGGCCATCATGGAGGTCATCGCCAAGCTCAACGTCAACGACGAGAGCTGCGCGAACCACTTCATCCAGTACGGCGCGCTCGAAGGACTGACCGGCGATCAGAGCGGCGCTCGACAAATACTGGCGACGCTGCGCGAGCGGCGCGACACGACCGTCGACATGCTGAACGACATCGAGGGCGTACACTGTTTTCGACCGAACGCCACCTTCTACGCCTTTCCCAACGTGACCGAGGCCATGGAGCGCAAGGGATTCCACGACGTCGAGGTGTTCCGCCGCGCCGTCCTTCACGAGACGGGCGTCTCGGTGTGCTCTCGCACGCACTTCGGTCGGCCGCTGCCCGGCGAGACGCAGCACTACGTACGTCTGGCCTACTCGGGGATCGACAACGCACAGATCGAGGAAGGCCTGGTCCGGCTGAAGGCATACCTGGAGAGCCCCGGCGCGTGAGCCGATCCGCGGTAGGCTGTCCGAACTCGAGGAAGGAATCATGAGCGAGCCCCTGCGCACACCTTTGTACGAACGGCACGTCGCGGCCGGCGGCAAGATCGTCGACTTTGCCGGGTGGCAGATGCCGATCCAGTATGCCGACGGCATCATCAGCGAACACCTGGCCACGCGTCGCGGGGCCGGGTTGTTCGACGTGTCGCACATGGGGCGCTTCATCATCGGCGGCGCCGACGCGCTGCCCTTCCTTCAGCACGTGCTCACCAACAATGCCGCCGCACTCGACGTCGGCCAGGCTCAGTACACGATCATCGCCAATGAGACCGGCGGCGCCATCGACGACGCCTACCTCTACCGTTTCGTCGAAGACGACTACCTGCTGGTCGTCAACGCTTCGAACCGCGCCAAAGACTGGGAGCACTTCGAGCGCGAAGCGCTCGCGTACGCCGGCCTCACCCTGCGCGACGCCACGACGGAGCTTGCCATGATCGCCCTGCAGGGTCCCGCCTCTCGCGGCATCCTGACCGCGGTGGTCGAAAAAGGACGCCTGCCGCAGCCCATGCGTAACGAGCTCGGCATCGTCACGGCCGATGGCGGTCGGGTCTTCGTGGGCCGCACGGGTTATACAGGCGAACCTCTGTGCTTTGAGCTCTTCATGCCCGCCGCGGCCGCCGCTTCGCTGTGGGATGCTCTGCTCGCCGCGGGAGCCTCGCCGGTCGGTCTGGGCGCTCGTGACACGCTGCGCCTCGAGGCCGGCCTGCCCCTCTACGGGTTCGAACTGGGGCTCGACGCAGACGGCGGCGAGATCCCCATCTTCGCGATTTCGCTGGCCCGCTTCGCGGTGAGCCTCTCACCGCTCAAGGGCGACTTCATCGGCCGAGCCGCACTGACTCGCCAGCAGGCCGCGGCAGTGCGCATCGCCCGACGCGACTACTCGCTGGCCGGCGACCTTCCGCGCCTCATGAGGCCCATCGCCATGCAGGAACGCGGCATAGCGCGCACCGGGGCGCCGGTGTTCAAGAGCGGCAAGCGCGTGGGAGTGGTCACCAGCGGCACCTCCGTGCCCTATTGGGTCATGGAGGGCGAAGGTCTGCATTCGCGGCACACCGACGAGCGCGGGCTGCGGGCGATCGCTCTGGCCTACCTCGACTGTGACATCCTCGACGACGACGAGCTGACCGTCGAGATCCGCGCCAACAAGGTGCGCGCCATCGTGACCCCGTACCACCTGCGCACCGATGCGCCGCCGCTGGCTCGTCCGATCCTCTGCGACCGCTCGGCTCCCGCGAAGAGCGCGCGTTCTCTGGGGGCGGCGGTCGACAAGGCGCACCAGCTGATCGGCGAGACGATCGACAACACGGTCTGGCGCCAGCAGCAGTGCATCAACCTCATCCCTTCGGAGATGACCACGTCGCCGCTGGTCCGTCTCGCGTCGGCCATGGACCCGGCGTTCCGCTACGCCGAGCACCGCAAGGCAGAAGCGTTCTACGACGAGGAGATCTTCTACTACGAGGGCACCGACTTCATCGGGGCCGTCGAGGCGAGCCTCGAGGCCGAGATGAACGCCTATCTCGGCGCCCTCGAGAGCGAGACTCGCGTGGTGAGTGGGCAGATGGCGAACACCGCGGTGTTCAGCGCCATGGTCGACTACCTCAACCGCGCCGAGCCCAAGGCCGAGCCGCGGCGCATCCGCATGGTGATGAACAACCACATCGGCAAGGGTGGCCACTTGAGCGCTCAGCCGATGGGCGCCTTGCGCGACTACGTCGCTCGCGACCCGCGGACAGACGCGCCGGCGGTCGTCAACTTTCCCATGCGTGACGACAACCCCTATCTCGTCGACGTCGAAGCGACGAAGCTGCTCATAGAGCGGCACCGGCCCGAGCTCATCATCTTCGGGCGCAGCATGGTGCTGCATCGCGAACCGGTCGCCGAGATCCGCTCGTTCATCGACGCGAACGGGCTCGACTCGGTCATCATGTACGACATGGCCCACGTGCTCGGTCTCGTGGGGCCGCATTTCCAGGATCCGTTCGTCGAAGGCGCCGACCTGGTGACCGGCTCTACGCACAAGACCTTCTTTGGCAGCCAGCGTGGCGTCATCGGCACGCGCTTCATGGAGGGCGAGGAGCGATACGATCTCTGGGACGCCCTGCGCCGTCGGGTGTTCCCCGGCTCCGTGTCGAACCATCACCTCGGGACACTCCTCGGTCTGCTCTTTGCGACCTACGAGATGAACGCCTTCAAAGACGACTATCAGACTCAGGTGCTGGCCAACGCGAAGGCGTTCGCCCGGGCGCTCAGCGAGGCCGGCCTCGACGTGCAGGGCGACCCGTCCATCGATTTCACCGAGACGCATCAGGTGATCGTGAAGGTCGGCTACGGGCGCGGGTACGAGGTGGCCACCCGGCTGCAGGACAACAACCTCATCTGCAACTATCAGGGCCTTCCCGACGAAGAGGCCTTCACCGCGGCCGGCGGCCTGAGGCTGGGCGTGTCTGAGATGACGCGTTTCGGCATGCGCCAGGTGGATTTCGCGGCGGTGGCCCAGCTCATGGCGGAGGTCGTGCTGCGCTCAAAGGATGTGCGGCGCGACGTCATGGCTCTGCGTTCCCGGTTTGTCGAGCTGCAATACTGCTTCACCCGCGAGCAGCTCGGGCCGCGCCTCGAGGAGTTGCGGTCGCTGCTCTAGAGGCACAGAGACGCGCCGGTGCGCCGGCATCCGCGGAGATCGGCTCGCCGGTCGCCTTTCTGCGAGGTTTGTTCGAGGCCGCTGTAGCCGCGGCCGATCCCGCTCTGCTGCTGCCTGGGCGGCTGCCCGACCCGCCGCGAGGGCGCACCGTCGTAGTGGGCGCCGGCAAGGCGGCCGCCCGCATGGCGGCTGCGGTCGAACGCGAGTGGCAAGGCCCGTTGTCGGGTCTCGTCGTGACCCGCTACGGGCACGGCGCGGCGTGTGAGCGCATCGAGGTCGTCGAGGCGGGTCACCCGCTGCCCGACGAGGCGGGCCGCGACGCCGCGGCGCGCATGCTCGACCTGGTGGCCGGGCTCACGGCCGACGACCTCGTGATCGGCCTCGTGTCGGGCGGCGGGTCGTCGTTGCTCTGCCTGCCGGCCGACGGCGTGACGCTGGCCGACAAGCAGACGGTCAACGCGGCGTTACTGCGCAGCGGGGCGGGGATCGCCGAGATGAATTGCGTGCGCAAACACCTTTCGGCGATCAAGGGCGGGCAGCTCGGGGCCGCCTGCTACCCGGCGCGCCTCGTGACCTACGCGCTGTCCGACGTGCCGGGCGACGACCCAGCCACGATCGCCTCGGGCCCGACGGTGGCCGACCCTACCACCTTCCAGAGCGCGCTCGACGTGCTCGAGGCGTACGGGATCGACGCACCGCCGGCCGTCGATGCACGACTGCGCAGCGGAGCGGCGGGGGGACCCGGGGCTCCCGCGGAGACTCCCAAGCCGGGCGCTGCCCGTCTGCGAGACAGCGAGTTCGTCATGCTGGCGCGCCCGGCCGACGCCCTTCAGGCAGCCTGCGCCGCCGCGCGACGCGCGGGCGTGAACCCCCTGGTGCTGGGCGACGATATCGAAGGAGAGGCACGGACGGTCGGGGGCGCTCACGGCGCACTGGCGCGAGCGTTCGCGGGCGTCGCGACCGGTTGGGACCTGCCATGCGTCCTGCTCTCGTCGGGCGAGACGACTGTCACCATGCGCGGCGCCGGACGCGGCGGCCGAAACGCCGAGTACCTGCTGGCGCTGGCGCTGGCCCTCGAGGCGACGCCGTGCGTGCACGCGCTTGCCGCCGACACCGACGGCATCGACGGCAGCGAGGACAACGCGGGAGCCTGGATCGCTCCCGACTCGCTGGCGCGGGCCGTGGCCGCGGGTCTCGATCCCCGAGAGCTTCTCGACGACAATGATTCGTATACCTTCTTTTCGCGGCTAGGCGACCTGCTTGTGACGGGTCCCACAAGGACCAACGTGAACGATTTTCGCGCGGTGCTCGTCACGCCGCCGCCGAGCGGCCGGCGCTAGCAGAGCCTCGCCCGCAAGGGCTGTTGTGCAGCCGCTTCATGGTCACGCGCAGGAGTGTGCAGTCGTCCATCGACGCCGCGCGTGTGAAATCGGTTACCTTGAACAGATCGATGTGGATCATCACGACGCGAGAGCGTGCGTGGCAAAGGAGCGCGAGTGAAGATACTGGCCCTGGTGAAGTACTCGCTGGATGCGGCTGAGATCAAGGTGAATCCGACGACCGGAGCGCTGCGCATGGCCGGCGTGCCGGAGCGGTTCGGCGACCTCGACAAAGGCGCCGTCGAGCTCGCCGTCCGCCTTAAAGAGGCGTCCGACGCCGTGGTCGAGGTCCTGTGTTTCGGCCCCCCCGCTGCGAGCAAGGCCACCAAGGACCTGCTGGCCATGGGCGCCGACGAGGCGACCGTCGTCGACGACCCCTACAGCGGCAGCGCCGACGCGGCCATCGCCGCCCGCGTGCTCGCGGCCGCGATCGACAAGCGCGGCCCCTTCGACCTGATCATCTGCGGCTTTGCCAGCGACGACGGCTACTCATACCAGACGGGGCCGCGGCTGGCCGAACGGCTGCACCTGCCCCTCGTCTCCTACGTGAGCGCGGCCACCATCGACGACGGCGTCCTGACGGCCGATCGCGACCTCGAGGATGGCGTGCAGTCGGTACGCGTGCCGCTGCCCGCGATCGTCAGCGTCGCTGAAGAAGCGTTCCTGCCGCGGCGTGTCACGCTGCTCCAGGCGATGAAGGCCCAGAAGATGCCCAACAACGCCTGGGACATCGAGGGAGACCTCGGGCTGTCCCGCGAGACGCTCGACGCGGTCGCCGGCTACTCGGTGGTCGCCGAGAGCGGCATCGTCGTCGATCGCAAGCAGCGCGTGCTCAAGGGGCTGGAGCTTGCCGAGATGGCCGATCTTCTGATCGACGCCCTGGTCGACGAGAATGTCCTCGCTCTGAAAGGGAGTGCCTGATGGCTACCGGTATCCTGGTCTGGAGTGAGCAGCCGGCGTTGGCCCTTGAGCTCCTCGGGCAGGCGCGACGACTGGCCGACGCCCGAGGCGCCGAGGTGACTCTCTGCACCTGCGGCGAGGTCGCCCCCGCCGAGCTCGAGGCATTCGCGGCGCACGGCGCCGACGTCGTCGCGACATCGGCTGAGTGCAGCGCCGACACGGCTCGTTGCGCCGCCGCCCTCGGGGCGTCGATCTCGCAGGCGCAGCCGGGTCTCGTGCTGATCGGCGCCAGCAAGCTGGGCATGGACGTGGCGCCGCGGGTCGCGGAACGCAACGGTGCGGCGTATGCCGCCTGGGCGGTCGACGTCGGGTACGACGAGACCAGCGGCGGCGTCACGGCCAGCTGCATGCTGTATGCCGGCACCGGGCTGGCCACGTATCGGTTCCAGCGTGAGATGACGGTACTGACGGCGGCGCCGGGAGCCTTCGAGGCAGACCAGCGACCGGGACGGGTGGCTCGCCTCGAGACCCTGACGCCGGGCGAAAAGAGCAGCGTGGTCGAGGTCCTCAGCATGCGGGCCAAGGCGAGCGACGGCGCCCGACTCGAAGAGGCCAAGGCGGTCGTCGACATCGGCCGCGGGGTCAAAGAGGCCGACGACCTGGCACAGAGCCGCGTGCTGGCCGGCCTTCTCGAAGGGCAGCTCGGCTGCTCGAGGCCGGTATCGTCGGACCGCGACTGGCTGCCCGAGTGGCTTGGGCTGTCGGGCGCGAAGATCAAACCCGAGCTCTGCCTGACGCTGGGCATCTCGGGCGCCATCCAGCACATCGTGGGCATCCGCGACTCACGCGTGGTCGTTGCCGTGAACAACGACGAAGACGCGGCGATCTTCACACAAGCGGACATTGGCGTCGTCGCCGATCTGACCGAGTTCGTGCCGGTGCTGATCGAGCGTCTCAAGGCTCGAGGCGCACGCCCTGACTGGGTGTAGCGCCTCGTCGCCGCGGGCGACGAGAAGTGCGTGGACGAACCCTGACGAGGAGGAGAGATGAGCAAGAAAGTCGGAATCATAGGCGGCGGGATCGTCGGCACGTCGATAGCCTATTTTCTGAGCAAGTACCCCGATGCCGATGTGACACTCTTCGAGAAGAGCACGATCGGCTCGGGCACGACCGCGAAGTCGGCGGCGACCTTCTGCCTGATCGACGACTCCGTCGCCCACGAGTTCTGGTCGGTGCGCCTGTTCGGGTTCAAGTTCTACACCGGGTTGGAGGAGCAGGAGCCGGGCTCGACGGGCTTCGAGCAGACGGGCACGCTCACGGTGGCGCCCTACAAGGACTACGAGAACTACGTCAAGCAGGCCGTCGACCTCACCGTGGCCTCCGGATACCGCGCCGAGTACTGGCAGGACCACGAGAAGATCGGCAACGTGATCCCCGACCTCAACCTCGACGGGGTCCTGGGCGCCGGCTGGTGCCCCGATGACGGCTTCTTCGACGCCACGATGATCGCCAACACCCTGGCGCGCCGCGCTCGCGAAGCAGGCGCCAAGATCATGATCGGGACCAAGGTCGAGGGCATCACCATGCGCGACGGCAAGGTCGCCGGGGTGACCACCGACAAGGGCCACATCGATCTCGACGTGGTCATCGACGCGACCGGCCCGTGGGCGCGCATCACCGCCGGGTACGTCGGCATCGAGCTGCCGCTCTGGCACACCAAGGCCGAGGTCTTCATCCTGACGCCGGCGGAGGGCCTCAGCTACCCCTTCCCGATCCTGAAGTACCCGCGCTTCTATGCGCGCAAGGACAAGGACAGCATCTTCATCTGCAAGGCGCACATGACCATGGACCTGAGTGACACCACCCACGCCGGCATCTGGGACCCCGACGAGCTGCCCATGAGCGGCGGGACCGACGCGTATTTCTGGGAGTTCCTCACCGGCGAGCTGCTCGAGGTGTATCCGCGCCTGCTGGAGTCGTCGATCACGAACGAGTGGGTCGGCTATCGGGCCGAGCCACCGGACTTTCTGCCGATCCTCGGCGACACGTCGGTCGACGGCTATCTGCTGGCCGCGGGCGCCGGGGGCAACGGCGTCATCGAGGCTCCCACGATCGGCCGCGACATGGCTCGGTTCGTGATGACCGGCGAGAAGTCGTGGTACCTCGACCGCCTTCCCGCGTCTCGCTTTACCGATGCGGAGAAGATCAAGGCAGAGGCTCAGGCGGCGAAGCTGCAGCGCTAAAGGCCATCGGCCGACAGCAACCCGGGCTATCCGGGTAAAGCGAGAGCGCTACCTCGCCCGGCCCCGACCGCTCGTCCGAGCGCTGTCGGGGCCGGGCACAGGCTCGACCGCGTCGTGTGACGGCGCCGGACCGGAGGACATATGGAAGCTTCGCTCAATCAGGTGTTTCGCGACGACGACGCGAGCCTCGACGCGCTCAAAGACCGAGTCGTGGCCGTGGTGGGCTACGGGGTCCAAGGCGGCCCCCAGGCCCAGTGCATGCGCGACAGCGGGCTCAACGTGATCGTCGGCGCCGGCGATCGGCATCGCTTCTCGGACTGGGATCGGGCCGTGGCCGACGGCTTCCAGGTGGTCGACATCGCCGCAGCCACGGCGGCAGCCGACGTGGTGCACGTCCTTCTGCCCGACCCCGCTCAGCCGGCCGTCTATTGGGAAGCCATCCACGGCAATCTCGCGCCCGGCAAGACGCTGAGCTTTGCCAGCGGCTTCAACGTGCTCTATGGGGCGATCAAGCCGCCTTCCGACGTGAACGTCGTGCTCTACGTGCCCAACTCGCCCGGACATCTCGTGCGCGAGAAGTTCCTGGCGGGCTCGGGGGTGTACGGCGCCGTCGCCGTCGATCAGGATGTCACCGGCCAGGCGTGGGAGATCGTCCTTGCCCTGGCCAAGTCGTGCGGCAGCACCCGCGTCGGGGTCGTCGCGGTGGACTTCGAGTGGGAGACCGAAGGCGACAACTTCGAGGAGCAGGTGCTGTATGGCGGCACGATCGCGCTCATGCGCGCGACCTACGAGACGCTCGTCGCTCACGGGTGTGCCCCACACTTCGCCTACGCGAAGGCGATCCGTTCGCTGCGTTCGGTCGTCGATGTGATGGACGAGGTCGGGATCGAGGCGTACATCTCGACCAAGAGCAGCCGCACCTGCGAGTTCGCCGTGCGCACGAGCGGCCCTCGTGTGGTCGACCGCGAGCAGATCGAGGCTATTTACGACGAGACCGCCAGGGGCAGCTTTGCCGCCCAGTGGATGCAGGAGTGGCAGCTCGGCATGCCGCAGCTTCATCGCATGAGGCGCACCGGAGCGAGCTCGGACATGGAACGAACGGGAGAACAGTGGCGAGAGTTGTTCGGCAGTTGAGACTGAGCGCGGGAGCAGTCGCGCCCGACGATCGGACGGTCTGAATGGAAAAGGTCGAGTGCATCGTCGTGGGCGGCGGTCTCGCGGGGCTTTCAGCCGCCTACGGACTTGCCGACGCGGGACTCGAAGTGATGGTCGTCGAACGGGGCGACTACTCGGGTGCGAAGAACGTGACCGGTGGCCGCCTCTATCTCGGCCCACTGCATGACGTCTACCCCGAGCTGTGGTCCGAGGCCCCCTTCGAGCGTACGGTCACGCGCGAGCTGGTGACGATGATGGGCGACAGTGCGCACACGACGATCGAGATCGCCGGCAACGGCGCCGACCGACGGGGATCGGACTCCCGCACCGTCGTGCGCGCGAAGCTCGACCAGTGGCTCGCAGAGCGCGTGACCGACAAGGGCGCGATGGTGGTGCCCAACATGAAGGTCGACGCCTTGCTGCACACAGCAGGCACGGGGCCGGCGCCCGGCAGGGTCGTGGGCATCCGCGCGGGCGACGACGAGATCGGCGCCGATCTCGTGATCGTCGCCGAAGGCGTGCTCGGCCTGTTGAGCAGCGAGGCCGGACTGAGGGCCGAACCCGATCCGGGCGCCTGCGCCCTCGGCTACAAGGAAGTCATCGAGCTGCCTTCGCAGGTGATCGAGGACCGCTGGCACCTCAATCCCGGCGAGGGCGCGGCCCAGCTGTTCGTCGGCGCCGTCACGCAGGGCATGATGGGCGGCGGCTTTCTCTACACGAACAAGGAGTCCATCTCACTCGGCGTGGTCGTCGGCATGGAGCAGATGCGCTCGCGCGACGACGAGCTGAAGAGCTGGCAGCTCCTCGACGCGCTCAAGGAGCTGCCGACCGTCCGGCCGCTCGTGGCCGGAGGGACCGTCGTCGAGTATGCCGCCCACGCGATCGCCGAAGGCGGCATCGCGCAGGTGCCGCGGCTGTTCGGCGACGGGTATCTGCTGGCCGGCGACACGGCGGGCCTGTCGTTGAACGCCATGTTCACGGTCCGCGGCATGGATTTTGCCATCGCCAGCGGTTACCACGCGGCGGCGACGGCGATAGCGGCCAAGAAGGCCGGAGACACGTCCGCCGCCACGCTTGCGCAGTACGACGAGCGCCTGCGACGGACCTTCGTCCTGCGCGATCTAGAGACCGCCCGGGCCATTCCCACGGTCATGGAGAACCCCCGGTTCTTCGCTCACTATCCCGAGGCGATCGCCAGCCTGTTGAGCGACTTCTACGCCGTCGGCCCGGAGCCGGCCACGAAACTGTCGAGCAAGTTGCTGCGCGGCTCTCGTCGCCGGTTCGCCACGGCCCGGACACTCAAAGACCTCTGGTCTTTGCGGAACGTGTAGGGAGTGCCTGTGAACATCGACGCCAAACTGGGCCAGGATGTGTTCAAGCTCGACAAAGAGCCGCACATCGTCATCGATCAGGCGGTCTGTGCGACCTGTAGGAGGCGCGCTTGTCTCTACGCCTGTCCGGCCGATCTGTACGAAGCAAACGAGCAAGGGCAGATCATCGTCAACTGGGAAGGCTGCCTTGAGTGCGGCACCTGCATGATCTGCTGCGACAAGGGCGCACTCTCCTGGAGCTACCCGCGGGGCGGCTTCGGCGTACAGTACCGAAGCAGTTGAGACCGGCGAGACAGACAGTCGGGCGGGCGCGCCTCGCGGGGCGTGCGAGGTGAACCAGGCTCCGATAGCGGGCGCCGCCACGCTCGTCGAACTGCCCCTGCTACGCGCCACGGGCGAGGCCCAGATGGCGGCCGACGAGCGCCTGTTCGACGGCGCCTGCGAGCTCACGGCGCGCCGCTACCTGTGGAACCCGCCCGCGGTGTCGCTGGGCAAGTTCCAGGAGCTGGCCCCCGGCGCGCAAGCGATCCTCGCGGCCGCCGGGGTCGACGTGGTGCGCCGGCCGAGCGGCGGCCGCCTGGTCCTTCACGGCGAAGGCTTCGAGTGGTCGTTCGCGGTCGCCTTTCCCGCCGGCGCGCTGCCCTGGGGCACCCACGCCGCCTACCGGCTCGTGCGCGCCGCCATGGCGGCGGCCCTGGCCGACGCCGGCCTGACCTGCGACGCGGCCCGCGAGGAGCCCTACACGCGCTCGGCGCTCTGCTTTGCCTCGGCGTTGCGTCACGATCTGCTGGTGGCCGGCGGTAAGGCCGTCGCCGTCGCCCAGGTGCGTCGCGGCGACCGTCAGCTCGTGCACGGCAGCGTGCTCGAGCGGCGCCCCCCGGCCGAGCTCGTGGCCGCCGTCGAGGCGGCGACCGGCGAGCCTTGGCACGGCGACGGGCTCGCCGCCTGCCGTGCCGGGCAGACGACGGTCGGCGACGGTTTCCAGTCTGTTCCCGACGCAGAGACGCTGTGGCGCGGCTTCCTCACGGAGCTCGCGGCCGCCTGCGGTGGCAGCTCGCACGCCGGATCGTGAACCTTTCGTGAGGCGCCACCACATCCATCCACCGACCGGGGAGACACCGCCATGAGCAAAGAGATCGTCGTTCTGGGCGGCGGACCGGCGGGCTACGTGGCCGCGCTGCGCGCCGCGCAACTCGGCGCCCACGTCACGCTTGTCGAGTCGCGCGAGGTCGGCGGTACCTGCCTCAACCGCGGCTGCATCCCGACCAAGGCTCTGGTGGCGGCCGTCGAGCGGCTGCGCCTGGCGCGTGGCGCCGGCGAGTTCGGCATCGGGCTCGGCGAGCCGCGGGTCGACTTCGGCGCCCTCATGGCGCGCAAGACCGCGGTCGTCGCGCAGCAGCGCGGCGGCGTCGAGCACCTGCTCAAGGGACGTAAGGTCGAGGTCGTCGCCGGTCACGGGCGGCTGCTCGACGCCCACACCGTGCGCGTCGAAGGCGGCGGCGCCGAGCGCGACCTCACCGCCGACGCCGTCATCGTGGCCACCGGCTCGCGGCCTACCATGCTGCCCCTGTTCGACGTCGCCGACCCGCGGGTCGTGACGAGCGACGAGCTGCTCGAGCTCGACCGCCTGCCCGAGAGTCTGGCGATCGTCGGCGGCGGGGTGATCGGCTGCGAGTTCGCCTCGATCTTCGCCGAGCTGGGCGTGTCCGTGACGATCGTCGAGATGCTCGACCGGCTGATCGCCGGCGAAGACCGGCGGGCGTCGGCGGCGCTCACGCAGGCGTTCCGCAAAGCCGGCATCGTGAGTCTGGTCAAGACGCGCGTCGAGCGCCTAGAGCTGGCCGACCCCCAGCGCGTCGGGCTCGTCGTCGGCGACGGCGCCACCGTCGAGGCGGCGCTCGTGCTGGTCTGCGTCGGGCGTTCGCCGATGAGCCGCGGCTTGGGGCTCGAAGAGGCCGGCGTCGAGCTCGACGCCGGCGGCTTCATCGTCACCGACAAGACGCAGCGCACCACGCTCGACGGCGTCTTCGCCGCCGGCGACGTCGCCAGGCCGCCGCTGCTGGCCCACTGGGCCTACCGGCAGGGCGCCGCCGCCGCCGAGAACGCGGTGCTCGGCAGCCGGCTGGCCGTCGACCCGCGCCTGGTGCCCAACGCCATCTTCAGCCACCCCGAGGTGGCGAGCTTCGGCGTCAGCGAAGAGCAGGCCAAGGCGGAAAACCTGTCCATCGTCGTGGCGCAGGTACGTTTCAACGGTAACTCTAAAGCTGTAGTCGAGGGAGAGAACGACGGCTACATCCGTATCATCGCGCGCGCCGACGACCGCCGTGTGATCGGTGCCAGCCTGGTGGGCCTGCACGTGACCGAGCTCGTGCACGAACTCGTGCTCGCCGCCCAAGCCGGGCTCAGCCTCGACGACATAGCCGACACGATCCACGCCCACCCCACCCTGGCCGAAGGGGTCGGCGAAGCCGCCCTGGGCGCCGTCGGCCGCGGCATGCACACCCTGTGAGCAAGCCCTCCTGGCTGCGCGTGCAGGTACCGGCCGCCGCTCCTTTCCGGGCCACGGCGGCCGTGCTCGACGGGCTCGCCCTGCACACCGTCTGCGACGCGGCGCGCTGTCCCAATCGGGGCGAGTGCTTCGCGGCCGGTACGGCGACTTTCCTCATCCTCGGCGACGTCTGCAGCCGCAGCTGCGGCTTTTGCGCGATCGCCCGCGCGCCCGGCGGGGCCGCGGCGCCCGACCCCGACGAGCCCCGCCGTGTGGCCGCCGCCGCCGGACTGCTGAAGTTGCAGCACGTGGTGGTGACGAGCGTCACGCGCGACGACCTGCCCGACGGCGGGGCAGCGCACTACGCGGCCACGGTGACGGCGATCCACGAGGCGCTGCCGCAGGCGAGTGTCGAGGTGCTGGTACCCGACTTTCGCGGGCGGCCCGCCGCCCTGGCGACCGTGCTCGCGGCACGGCCCCAGGTGCTCAACCACAACCTCGAGACCGTGCCGCGCCTCTACGCCGAGGTGCGGCCGGGGGCTTCGTATGAGCGTTCGCTCGCCCTGCTTCGCGAGGCGGCGCGCCACAAGGGCGCCGGCGCGCCGGCGCTCGTCAAGACGGGGCTCATGCTCGGTCTGGGCGAGACCGCCGACGAGATCGCCGGCGTGCTGGCCGACTGCGCCGCGGCCGGCGCCGATCTGGTCACCATCGGGCAGTACCTGCGCCCGGCCGCCGGCTGCCTCGAGGTGGTGCGCTACGTGCCCCCCGACGAGTTCGACGCGCTGGTGCCCCTGGGCGAGCGCTTGGGCGTGGGCGTCGTGGCGGGGCCGTTCGTGCGTTCCTCGTACCGCGCCGCCGCGTCGTTTGCCGAGCTCGCCGGGGCGCCGACGGGGGACAGGGAGCGGCGCTGACGCGCCGCCGGTCGAGCCGGCGCTATCGGAGTCGTCGGCCGGCGTCGTAGAATCCCCCTGTCGCCGCGACCGCTCGGGTGAGCGTGCCCCGAGCGGCGGCGCGTCCTGTGTGGGCGCGCGTATCGTGGCCTCGTGGGCCTATAGCTCAGCTGGTTAGAGCTGCCGACTCATAATCGGCCGGTCGCAGGTTCGAGTCCTGCTGGGCCCACCACGTTGTCATTTCGACAACGATTCTCCGTGCAAAAAGTCACTTCCCGGGTACCCGGTCGCCTACCCGGGGTCGCACTCGGCGCGCAGCGCCGCGACCTCGGCGCTCTTGCCATCGACGTCGCTCACGCCCGCATCGTCTCAGCCAGTCGCGTGAATCGAAGGCCTCGTCGCCCGAGCTGACGTACAATGCGGTCGTCGGGAAGCACGGCCCTCGGGCGAAGAGGAGGAACAGTGAGCCTGCAGATCGATGTCGACGCGGAGGGACTGGCTGCCTTCTGCCGGCGCGCCGGCATTCGTCGCCTCTCCTTCTTCGGCTCCGTCCTTCGTGAGGACTTCGGCCCCGAGAGCGACGTCGACGTGCTGGTCGAGTTCTCCCCCGATTCTGGGATCGGCCTCTTCGAATTCGTCGATCTGCAGCGCGAGCTCGCCGAGCTCCTCGGACGCGAAGTGGACCTGCATACGCCGGCCAGCCTCAGCCACTTCTTCCGTGAGGATGTCGTCGATTCCGCCGAGGTCGCCTATGCCGCATAGGCGCGACAGCGTCTTCGTCGCGCAGATGGTGGAAGCCGCCGAGGCTGCGCTCGAGTTCAGCGATGGGCATACGGCCGAGAGCTTCGCCAGCGATCGCCTCGTCGGCTACGCCGTGGTGCGCGCCATCCAGCTCATTGGCCAAGCGGCACGCAGTGTCTCGGCGGAGCTGCAAGCGGCCCACGCGGAGATTCCCTGGCGCGAGATGATCAGCGTGCGCAACGTCGTCGTGCATGACTACGCCGACGTCGATCTGTCGCTCGTCTGGAAGACGGTGCGCGAGGATCTGCCCGGGCTTATCGAGCGGCTGAACGCGATTCTCGAAGAGGGCAGCGCCCCGTGAACCTGCCGGCGGAGCCGCCTGTCGAGGCCTCCCGCACGAGGACCACGTCACGCCGAGTTCTCGGCATCAAGCAGGCGTTGCACCTCGCACCGGAAGCTCGAGAGCTGTCTGGTTAGGTCCACCAGCCCCCGGCATGATAGGAGGCCGTTCCGGCCGTTAGCATCGAGCCCGTCACCTCTATGGATGGCGGGCTCTTTTCGTTGAGCGCGAGCTGCCTGGGGATTCTGCCTTCGGCGGTCGCCCTCGTCGCGGCAGATCGCCCACGGTTGCCGGTAAGCGGCCGGCGCGGGACAGCGCGCTTCGCAGAAGCAGCTCGATGTGTGCGTTGGTGCTGCGCAGTTCGTCCGAAGCCCAGCGAGCCAGGGCGTCGTGGACCGCCGGGTCCACGCGAATGAGTAGGCTCTTTCTCTCAGGCATTGATCGGATCCTCACGCGAAGGCCAGGGCTGACTCGCCCAGATAGGCACCCTCGACTTGTTTGTCTACAAGGCGCAGCCGCAATAAACTGATATCATATTATAAACACAAGCAGGTGCCGAGTCGAGCAGCCTCGAGGAAGAGTCAGTGGATCGACGAGCATCGACGAACGAGTCACAAACAGCGACCCATGCGCAGGCCGGCGGCGAGGCTGCCCCGGCTGTCGCCGTCGAGCACCTTCGCAAGACCTACCCGGGAACCGTCGCGGTCGATGACGTCTCGCTGACGGTCGAAAAGGGTGAGATCTTCGGCATCCTCGGTCCCAACGGCGCCGGCAAGACCACAGCGGTCGAGTGTGTCATCGGACTGCGGACGCCAGACTCCGGCACCATCCGCGTCATGGGTTTCGATCCACTCGTCGACAGCGCCCAGGTGCACGCGATCGTGGGCGCGCAGCTGCAGACGAGCGCACTCCAGCCCAAGCTCCGAGATCCTCGATCTCTACCGCTCCTTCTACCGAGACCCGGCCGACCCGGGCGAGCTGCTCGAGGCACTCGGACTTCGTGAGAAGCGCAGTGCCTATTACAAGTCGCTCTCCGGCGGCCAGAAGCAGCGGGTCTCACTGGCCCTGGCGCTGGTCGGCCGGCCCAAGATCGCGATCCTCGACGAGATGACGACGGGCCTCGATCCGCAGGCACGGCGCGACACCTGGAAGTTGATCGAGAGCGTGCGCGACCGCGGCATCACCGTCGTTCTTGTGACCCACTACATGGACGAGGCCGAGCGGCTCTGCGATCGCGTGGCGCTGGTCGACGAGGGACGTATCGTCGCCTTGGACACTCCGGCGGCGCTGGCCGAACAGGCCGGCGGCGGCAAGCGTGTGCGCTTTGTGCCATCGCAGCCTTTTGACGATCGTCTGCTGACCGAGCTTCCCGAGGTGACCAGTCTCAAACGGTCGGGTCACCACGTGCTCGTGAACGGCAAGGACGATCTGGTCAACACCGTGATCCTCACACTGGCGGGCGCAGGAGTTGCGGCAAATGAAGTCGAGGTGCAGTCCGCGACGCTGGAGGACGCCTTCGTCAAGCTCACCGGTCGTCACCTCCACGACGACAATGAAGGGTCTCCGAGGTGAGTGCTACCGAAGACGTGCCAGTCTCCAGACCGCCGCGGGCCGCGTTCGGCAAGCTCCTTGCCTGTGAAGCCAGGCTGACGTGGAGGGAGCCGATCGGGTTGGTGGTCGGCTTGGCTATTCCGGTGCTGCTGCTCGTGGTCTTCGGCGCCATATCGATGGCTCAGCACAAAGCCGAGCCGCAGCTCGGCGGCCTTACCATCATCGCGGTCTATATCCCGATCCTGATCGCGTTCTGCCTTGGGATGCTCGGGCTTTTCAGCCTGCCGCGCGCCCTGGTCACCTATCGCGAGTTGGGCATCCTGCGGCGTCTCTCGACGACGCCGCTGCCGCCGAGCTGGGTGCTCGCCGCGCAGGTGGTCATCAACTTCGTGCTCGCCGTGTGGACGCTCGTCGTCCTGGTCGTGGCGGGCGTCGCTGCCTTCGGAGTCCCCGCTCCCAAGAGCCCAGCAGGATTCGCCCTGGCCTTCCTGCTGTCGGTCGCCGCGCTCTTTGCCATGGGCCTGTGGGTCGCGGCGGTGGCCCGCAGCGCCACCGCCGCGAACGCAATGGCAGGCGCACTGTTCTTTCCCCTGGTCTTCTTCGCCGGCCTGTGGTACCCGCAGCAGTTCATGCCGGCGGCTCTGCGCGACGTCGGTCAGCTGACGCCGCTCGGCGCGTCGGTACAGGCGCTGCAGAGCGCGACACAAGGCCATTTCCCCCCGGCTGAGCCGCTGCTTGTCATGGCAGCCTACGCGGTCGTCTTCGCCCTGCTCGCCTGGAGGTCGTTCCGATGGGAGTGATGGTGGGATCCGGGCGCAGCCGTGGCCTGCGCGAATCTCATCTTCGAGACACTGATGTGACGCAGCCGAGGCGTGCTAGGCTTGAGCCACCTGCGGACGCACGCCTATGAGAGGAGGTGGCCATGACGAGCTGTGACGTGACGATCCCGGCGCAAGGCCGGGTCTGAATCGCCCGTGTCGCCATGGGCGCCTCGAGGCGTCCATGGCGGGAGCCCGGTCAGGGCTCCGTCGTCATCGGCGCCGAAGACCCGGCGTAGCCGCCGCCACGCCCACGGGCGCGGCGGCGCGACCTGCGTAGCTCACCGCCTGCCTTTCGGCGCCGGCATCTGCCGGCCCGTCGGCGCACGTCCGACGGCCGCGACCCGAAAGGACATCGCATGAGCGACGTCGTCGACTACCGCCCCATGTGGCAGAGCCTCGGTCTCGACCTCGAGGCCCACGACCTGTTGCTGACCGCCATCCCGCAGCTGTACGCCGACGCCTACCTGAGCCAGCAGAACAGGCCCGAAGGCATGGCGTACCTCGATTTCGTGATGAGCGAGATCCACGGCCTGCGTATCAAGGAACTCCAGGACCATAAGGCCGCCGGCGGCACCGTGATCGGCACGTTCTGCCTGTACGTACCCGAGGAGATCATCCGCGCGCTGGGCGGTGTCGCCGTCGGGCTGTGCGCGGGTGCCGAGTGGGCCTACGACCAGGTCGAGCAGGTGCTGCCGCGCAACACCTGTGCCCTCATCAAGTCGTTCATGGGCTTCAAGATGGGTAAGGTCTGCCCCTACGTCGAGTCGGCCGACCTGATCATCGGCGAGACCACCTGCGACGGCAAGAAGAAGGCCTACGAGCTCTTCGGCGAGCTCGCCCCGCTGCACGTCATGGAGCTGCCCCAGATGAAGCGCCCGCAGGACGCGGCGCTGTGGCGCGGCGAGCTCGACCGTCTGGTGATCGAGCTCGAGCGGGTCAGCGGTCGTACGCTCACCTTCGAGGCCCTCCAGCAGGCCACGAGAGAGGTCAACGCCAAGCGCCGCGCGCTGCAGCGCCTGAACGCCGCGCGCGCCGCCGCACCGGCGCCGATCAGCGGCAAAGACGCCCTGCTCGCCGTGCAGGTCGCCTTTTACGACGACGTGCCGCGCTTCACGCAGATGGTCGACAAGATCGCCGACGAGCTCGAAGCGCGGGTGGCGGCCGGCAGCGGGGTGGCGCCCGCCGACGCGCCCCGCGTGCTGGTCACGGGCAGCCCGATGAGCGTGCCCAACTGGAAGGTCCACGACCTGGTCGAAAAGGCGGGCGGCGTGGTGGTCGCTGAGGAGCTCTGCACCGGAGCGCGCTACTACGAGAAGCTGGTCGCCGAGGAGGCGACCACGACAGAGGGCCTGCTCGACGACATCGCCGCCAAGTACCTCGACATCAACTGTGCCTGCTTCACTCCGAACCCGGGACGCATCGACGACGTGCTGCGTCTGGCCCGCGAGTACAAGGCCGACGGCATCCTGCACTACGCGTTGCAGTTCTGCGCGCCCTACCAGATCGAGGCGACCACGGTCGAGCGCGCCGCGCGCGAGGCCGGCATTCCCCTGCTGCGCGTCGACACCGACTACTCGATGGAAGACGCAGGCCAGCTCGGCACGCGCGTCGAGGCCTTCCTCGAGATGCTGCAGGGCTGATGCTTACTCTCGGCCTCGACGTAGGCTCACGCACCGTCGATGCCGTGTGGCTGGCAGACGGCGCGGTCGCAGACCGCGCCGTCCTCGATGCCGGCTTCGAGCCGCAGGAGGTCGCCGCCCTTCTCATCGGGCGGCGACCCTGCGACCGGCTGGTGGCCACGGGCTACGGGCGCCACGCCGCAGCCGCGCGCTTTGGCGCCGGTGTGATCACCGAGATCGGCGCCTACGCGCTGGGCGCCGCTCACCTGTTCCCGCAGGCGCGCTCGATCCTTGACATCGGCGGTCAGGACACCAAGGTAATCCTGCTTGGGACGCGGGGGCGCGTGCTCGACTTCGAGATGAACGACAAGTGCGCGGCCGGCACCGGGCGGTTCCTTGAAGTGATGGCGCGGGCGCTCGGCGTCGAGCCCGACGAGCTGGCCGCCGCTGCCCTGGCGGCCGACTCGGCCGTGACCGTGAGCTCGATGTGCACCGTCTTTGCCGAGAGCGAGGTCGTCGGTCTCATCCATCGCGGCGAGTCGCGAGCGCGGATCGCCCGTGGCCTGCACGAGGCGATCGCGCGGCGCATGCTGTCGACCCTGCGCCGGGTGACGGCCGCGCCGCCGCTGCTGTTTGCCGGCGGCGGGGCGCGCAACTCCGCCCTGGTCGCGCTCATCGCCGCCGGCCTCGACGGCGAGCTGCTGACGACGCCTGAGCCTCAGATCGTCGGGGCGCTCGGTGCGGCCCTGCACGGGGCGCGCGACACGATCTAGATCGCCTCTAGGGCGGTTCTCGAAGACATGCAGCCGATGTCATGCTCAGGTTTGTCGCTCGACGCGGCCAGGTCTCGTTCCTTGCGGCCTGCATGTCGGCGAGCACGTGTAGCGCAGGTTGACATAGGATGCGCATAGGTCTTCTCTGGGAATGGCCGAGTGCGATCCGTGATGCGGTGCGGGCCGAGTCAAGAACCGCTTCTGGAAAAGCCGGACGCTATCGTCAATTCTTCCCCGTAGGGGACCGAGGGATCGCAGAACGCGCCACGGCTCGCCCATGCAAAGGTGGGCGGGGAGTGGGTGGAGCTGTTCTCCATGGGTGATGGCGTGCATACCGCACGTGCGATCGGACTTTATTGGTTAGTGGCACGCCGGGGGCAGCCTGCCCCCGCCAAGCCAGGAGGTGTGGTTTGACGACAAAACTCATGGCCGGCAGCGAAGCCTTGGCATATGGCGCGCTCCAGGCTGGGGTCAAAGTGGTTACGGGCTACCCCGGGACGCCGTCGACCGGGGCGCTTACCAGACTGCTTCAGATGAACCCGCCGGGTGTCTACGTGGAGTGGAGCGTCAACGAAAAAGTAGCCTTCGAGGTGGCGGGCGGTGCGGCGCTAGCGGGGCAGCGCGCGTTGTGCACGATGAAGATGTCAGGCCTCAACGTGTGCTACGACTCGCTGATCTCGATCGCCTACTCGGGTGTCGTGGGCGGACTCGTGATCTACGTGGCCGACGATCCGGGCGTGAGTGCGGGCATGGCGGAACAAGATTCGCGCGGATTCGCCATCATGGCCGATCTGCCTATGCTCGAGCCGACGTCGGCCGACGAGATCTACCGTATGACGCAGAAGGCCTTCGACCTCTCCGAAAAGGTCGGCTCGCCCGTCTTCATTCGCCTTGTGACGGCCAACTCGGAATCGTTCTCGGTCGTCCACCTGAGCGACGATCCGCCGTCGTGCCCGGAGCGCGAACCCGTGTTGATCCGTGACATCAACAAGTTCACCAAAGCTGGTGCGGCGATCTGCAAGGCACAACACCGCGACCTGATCGCACGGCTCGAGTCCGCCGGGCAGTGGATGGTCGAGGCGGGGCTGAACCCGTTGACTCTTGGCGAGAAGGGCGGCCTTGGTGTCGTGGCGGGGGGTATCACCGGGGCATACCTGGCCGAGGGTTTCGAGATCGCCGCGCGCTACGGTTTCAAAGCCGAAGCGGCCTCCGTCTTGCTGATCAACGGTGTGCACCCGTTCCCGACCGCTCAGGCGCAGGCGCTGCTGCGCCATTGCGGGACGATCCTGGTGCTCGAAGAGCTCGAGCCGTATCTCGAGACCGGCTTCTGGGTCCAGGCGCAGCGGCTGGGGCTTTCCCCCAAGATCGTCGGTAAGTTGGACGGACCGTTCGAGCGCATCGGCGACTACGGCGTGCGCCACGTGGTGCAGGGCCTCGGTGCCGCTTTAGACCTGCCGCTCCCGCCGGACCTTCTCCTGGGGCAGACCGATGCCGAGACTCTTGCGGCTGCCCGGCCCATTACAGTGTGCGCGGGCTGTCCTCACCGCGGCACGTTCATGGCGATCAACACCGCCATACGCAAGGCAGGCTTCGCCAAGGACGACGTCATGGTGACTGGCGATATCGGCTGCACGATTCTCGGCATGAACCCGCCGTTCAACACGTTGTGGACTGAAGTTTCGATGGGCGCCAGCGTAGGCATTGCGGCGGGCTACGTGCACGCCGGCGTCAAGACCCCCGTGATCGCCACCATCGGCGACTCGACCTTCTACCACGCCGGCATCGCCGGTTTGATCAACGCGGTGCAGCACCAGGTGTCGCTCACGCTGATCATCATGGACAACGGCTGGACGAGCATGACGGGCATGCAGGTCAACCCGGGCAGCCGAGAGGATTGCCAGCAGCGTGGCGACTATCGACTGGACATCGCCAAGATCGTGCCGGCGCTCGGGGTGGAGCAGTTCTGGGTAGTGGATCCATTCCAGGTCGACGACATGGCCCACACCCTGGAGGCGGCGCTCAGTCTGCCGGGGGTCAAGGTCCTGCTGGCGCGGCAGGAGTGCGTCATGCCCGCCATGCGGCGCGGCGACCGGGCAGGCCAGGTCACCGTGGTCGACGAGAACTGCAACCTGTGCAAGCTCTGTCTCACCGTGACTGGTTGCCAAGCCATCACGCTGGGCGACGAGGCGATCGAGATCGACAGCGATCTCTGCTACGGCTGCGGCGTGTGCGCGGCCGCCTGCAAACGCAAGGCCATCCTGGTCGACGCAGCCGAGGTGATCGCCAAATGAGCAGCTACGACATCTACCTGGTGGGCGTCGGCGGACAGGGCGTCCTTACCATCGGCGAAGTCATTACAGCAGCGGCCTTTCAAGGGGGGCGCCCGGTCAACTTCTTTCCGACCAAGGGGATGGCTCAACGCGGCGGTTTCGTGAAGGCTCAGCTGCGCATCGGCCGCGAGTCGATGGGGCCGAGCATCCCCGAAGCAGGCGCCGACCTGGTGATCTCTACCGAGGTCTCGGAAACACTGAAGGCCATCCGTTTCATCAAGCCGGGCGGCGAGGTGGTGCTCTTCGCCTATGTCTGGAAGCCGGCGGCCGTCATAGTCGGCAAGGCGCCCTACCCGGCCCTCGATGCGGTCGCCGAGCAGGTGGAGAAGGCGCAGGCCAGCCTCACTGTGATCGTCCCCGAGACGCTGCCCAGCTTCGAGGGCGTCCCGGTGCCTGACAACATCTACACGCTGGGTGTAGCCGTCGCCAACACCCGCTTGGGCGAGATCCTCGATGTCGCCAACGTGGAGGCATTCGTGCGCACCCGCTGGAAGAAGGGCGTCGAGCGCAACCTGGTCGCCCTGAACGCCGGCCTCGGGCGCTGATGAGCGAGAAGCGCGCGAGCAGCACTTCCTTAGACGAGACGCGCGCGACGCTCGACGGCCTCTTCTCGCCGCGCGCCGTCGCGGTGGTCGGGTCGGCGACGCCGGGCAAGATCGGCTACCAGCTGGTCAAGCAGATCGTCGACGGCGGGTTCGAGCATGTCTATGCCGTCAACCCCAAGGCCCAGGGCGCCTGCGGCGCCCCTGGCTGCGCGACCATTGGCGCGATCGGCGAGCCCATCGACTTAGTCGTCGTGGCCGCGCCGGCGGCGGTGGTGCCGGGCGTCCTCGAAGAGTGCGGGGCCGCCGGCGTCCACGCCGCCGTCGTTATCACCTCCGGGTTCTCGGAAGTGGGCAACCAGGCGGGCGAGGTCGAGATCAAGCGCATCGCCCGCCGCCACGGCATCCGCATGGTCGGCCCCAACTGTGCGGGTATCGTCAACACACATCACAGGTTGTTTGCATCGCTCGAGACGCGCCCGCCGACGGGCGCGGTGTCCTTCATCTCGCAAAGCGGCGCGGTCGGAGGTGCCGTTCTGTCGTGGGCGGAAGAACAGGGTCTGGGCTTCGCGAAGTTCCTGAGCTACGGCAATCGCGCCGACCTCGACGAGATCGACTTGCTGCCGTATCTGGCCGAAGATCCGGAGACGCGTGCCGGCGCGCTCTACATCGAGAGCGTGTCAGACGGACGGCGATTCTTAGACGCGGTGCGCGCCTTCACGGCAGTGAAGCCGCTCGTGGTCATAAAGTGTGGCCGCAGCCAGGCGGGCCAGCGCGCCGCGCTGTCGCACACCGGCTCCCTGGCAGGCGCCGACGCCGTGTACGACGCTGCGTTACGGTCGTGCGGCGCGCTGCGCGTTGAGACGATCGAGGAGATGTTCGACCTGTGCAAGGGCTTCGTCAGCTTGCCGCCGGTCAGAGGCCGGCGCATCGCCATCGTGACCAATTCCGGCGGACCCGGCGTGCTTGCCGCGGATCGGGCCGAAGCGGCCGGCCTTGCCATGCCCGAGCCGAGTCCGGCGCTGCGTAACAGACTGGCCGAGCGTCTGCCGCCCTACTGCTCGCCGGGCAACCCGATCGACCTGACGGTGGAAGCGACAGAGACAAGCTACCGCGAGACGCTGTGTGCGGTCCTGGAGGAATACGATGCGGCGCTGGCGATCGACGTGTCGACCCCCTATCTCGACTCGCTGGCGCTGGCGCGCGGGGTGTACGCGGCTGCGCAGCAGACGAGCAAGCCGGTCGCGGCGAACTTCATGGCCGGTCGAGATGTCGCGGATGCCATAGCGTTCGTCGAGCAGCACGGCCTGCCGAATTTCGCCACCGGCGAGCGCGCCGTCACGGTGCTGGCTCGCATGAATGAGTACGCGGCGCGATCCGTCGCGGCGCCGCGACCCTATGTCCCGTGCGCGGAGTTGTCCTTACCCGGCAAGGGGCAGATGCTCGAGCCTGAGGCCATGGACTGGCTCGGCGAGAACGGCCTGCCCGTGCCTGAGTTTCGCTGCGCCGCTGAGGTCGAAGAGGTCGTGCAGGCCTGCAACGCCGTCGGTTATCCGGTGGTGATGAAGGTCGTGTCGCCCGACATCTTGCACAAGTCCGAGTCGGGCGGAGTCAAGCTTGATCTGCGCGACGATGCAGCCGCGCGCGCGGCATTCAAGGCGATCCGAGCGGGCGCTCGCGACAAAGACTTCCGGGGCGTCGTCGTCTACCCGCAGGTGAAGGGCGCGCAGGAGGTGCTGCTGGGACTTTCGCACGACCCACAGTTCGGCCCGGTCGTCGTGTTCGGGATGGGCGGCATCTATACGGAGGTGTGGCGCGATATCGCGCTTCGGGTCGCTCCGCTGGATCACGCCGAAGCGGCCGCGATGATACGTGAGATCCGTGCGTTTCCCATTTTGGAAGGCGTTCGGGGCCAGACGGGGTGCGACCTGGACGCGCTAGCCGAGATGCTCGTCACACTGTCCTTGCTGCCGTTTCGCTATCCCGAGATCGGCGCAGTGGACTTGAACCCGGTGTTCGTGTGGCCGGAGGGACTGGTGATCGGCGATGCGCGGGTGATTCGAAAGGGGCGAGAGACGCAATGACAGATCGGTTGAGGCCTCAAGCGGGGTTGGACCATATCTCGACGTACGTTCCCGGTAGGCCGATCGAGGAGGTGCAGCGCGAGTTCGGTCTTCTGGAGGTCATCAAACTGGCCTCGAACGAAAACCCGGCGGCGCCCGCGCCCAAGGCGGTGGCCGCGATGCAGGCGGCCCTGCCCCAGCTGAACCTCTATCCCGACGGCGAGTGCTACCACCTGCGCCAGGCCCTGGCGGCGCACGTCGGCGCAGACCCGGAGCAGATCGCGGCGGGCAACGGTGCGGACGGACTGATCATGCAGACCTGCATGGCCTACGTCGACCAGGACGACGAAGTGATCGTCAGCCGCTCGTCGTTTCCGATGTACGACGTCTACGCGACAGCGATGCGGGGTCGACTGATCAAGACTCCGCTCAAGGAGTACGGACTCGATCTCGACGCGATGCGTGCGGCGATCACGCCGAAGACGAAGCTGATCTTCGTCTGCAACCCGAACAATCCCACCGGCACGATGGTGACGGCGGCCGAAGTCGACGCGTTCGTCAAGGCCGTGCCCCAGAGTGTGCTCGTGGTCTTCGACGAAGCGTACTACGAGTTTGTCGACTCGCCCGGTTATCCGCAGACCGTGCAGTACGTGCTGGCCGGGCGTAAGAACGTGATGATCCTGCGCACCTATTCGAAGGTCTACGGATTGGCCGGCATCCGGTTGGGCTACGCGATCGCGGACCCCGACGTGCTGGCGCCTTTGGCCAAGATAAGAGAGCCCTTCGCCGTCAACCTTCTGGCGCAGGCGGCCGGGGTGGCCGCGCTCCAGGATGAGGAGTACCTGCAGCACTCCGTCGCCTCTAACGTCGCGGGTCTGCGGTATCTGTACGGGGAGTTCGACCGCATGGGACTGTTCTACGTGAAGAGTCACACGAACTTCGTGTTGGTCAGAGTCGGATCCGAGGCGCCCGCGGTCGTACAGGCCTTGCTTGCCAAGGGGATCATCGTGCGGCCGTGCCACGGCTACGACCTGCCGGAGTTCCTGCGCATCACGGTCGGCAATGCGGGCCAGAACGCGCGCTTGATCGAGGCGCTGGACAGCGTGTTGCAGGCGGTGGGGTAGAGGCACAACCGCCTCGGGGTGATCGCAAGGGGGCGGCCGTCGACCCCCACGCACTCGAGAGGGACGACGCCGCCGCCGTCCCTCTCGAGTGTCACGACCTACTTTCTTGCCGTCGCGATGTCGACCACGTTGGCATCGACGTCTGCCGACTGAGCCGGCGTCGCCTGCTTTGCGCCCCCTGTGCCGCCCTGACTCGAGCGGGTCGTGGCGGCCGTCTTACGGCTCGCGCCATCGGCCTCCGCGTCTGGAACGATGTGCGTCCCGGACTCGCCGGCGAGCGCCTGGCCGACCTTGGTGAGCGAGGCGATCACGGCCTCGCCGCCGGCGTCGACGAACCGCAGGCAAGCCTCGACCTTGGGGCCCATGGAGCCGGCCTTGAAGTGGCCCTCGGCGGCGTAGGCCCTCATCTGCGAGGCAGTGACGGTTTCGAGGGCGGTCTGCTCGGGCGTGCCGTAGTGCACGAAGGTGTTGGGTACGTCGGTGAGGATGAGCAGCGTGTCGGCCTTGAGTTCTCTGGCAAGCAGGGCGGCGGCGAGGTCTTTGTCGATCACCGCGTCGACGCCGGACAGCGCGCCGCGGCTGCGTACCACAGGCACGCCGCCGCCGCCGCTGCAAACGACGAGGCAGCCGCCGTTGACGAGGTCGCGGATGGCCTCGAGCTCGATGATCTCGCGCGGCTCAGGGCTCGGCACGACGCGGCGCCAGCCGCGGCCGGCGTCCTCGCGCATGGCGAGGCTCCCCTCGAGCATCATGCGCTTCGCCTCAGCCTCGGAGTAGAACGGCCCGACGGGCTTGCTCGGGTTGGCGAACGCTTTGTCGCGGGGGTCGACCGCTACTTGGGTGACGACCGTGACCACGGGCGTCGCCAGCTTACGCTTGCGCAGGTGGTTGGTCAGGGTCTGCGCGGCCATGTAGCCGATCTGACCCTGGCTCTCGGCGCCGCAGACATCCATCGGCATCGCCGCCACCGTCTTCGCCGCCAGCGCGTTCTGGATGAGCAGGTTGCCGACCTGAGGTCCGTTGCCATGCGTGAGGACAACTCGCCAGCCGTCCTCGACGAGGGCGACGATGCGGCGCATCGCCCCGTCGACGTTGAACAGCTGCTCTTCGAAGGAACCGATCTGGCCGGGTTGGAGAATGGCGTTGCCGCCAAGGGCGACGACGACGGTCTTACCGTTCCTGGGTACGGATGTAGGCATGCGCTCTCCCTCAGTAACACAAGCAGCCTGCACGCCAAGCGGGAGCGCAGGCTGCATATTGCTATACGTATGTTTAAAATACTATCAACGAGCTCAAGCGGCAAGAAGGATCGGTTGCTCGCTCACCCGCCTCTCTGCCTTCCTGCATCGCTCGACAACGGTCCACACGACGTGTCGGCGTCGAAGCGGACTCCTCCGAGAAGTGCGCACGCCGCTTCCAGGACTCCTCCACCGATCGCTCTCGCCTTGTCCGACACGGTGAAACAGCGCGACTGGTTGCCGCGCGGGTCTACATCTCCGAGCTTGTAGCCCGGCGTCACGTGCAGCCCGGAACACAGCAGGCCGCGGAGCACGCCGTCGAGCTCGACGCGCACAGGCTCCTCGTCGACGTACCCGACGGTATCAGCGGTCGTGACGATGTCGCCGATGCGCGCGGCGGCGCGGAACGTGCCGGAAGTGGGCGATCTCACGACGCGTTGCCAGCTGAATCCGCCGACCTCTCCGGGAACGCTCGTGTTCGCCTGCGCTGACCCTTTGAACAGGACTCGGCCGAGATCGTGTCCTCGCTTTGTCTCGATCACGGCGTGGGCATCGCGACCGGCCATGAAGCCGGGACCGAGAGCCACGACGGCGCGCGCGTCACTCATGCGCGTACCGAGGTTGCGCTTGGCGACGATCGCATCGACGAGAAGCACAGGGTTCACGATCTCAACGACCTCCGACGCGTCCTCAGCGACGACCACTGGGATGGCGGCCCGCGCAAGCGCATCGTCGATGTCCACGAGGTCAACGCGCACGGCGTCCGTGCCTTCGACGCTTGTGTTGCCGTCGTACACGGCCTGAGCGAACGCTACGGTCCGCCGCACGGCGGTGGGTCGGGCCAGCTCTGTCATGGCCACGGCGAAGCCCGCGCGGTGCAGACAGAGGGCCACGCCGGTCGCGAGGTCTCCGGCGCCCTTGATGACCGCGCTAGGCCGCGTCACGTTCACCTTCGTCGACCATCGACCGCAGGCCCTCTTGTGGCTTCATGCGCGCCTCATCCTTTCGTATTCCTCGACGGAGTCTATGTCGAGACAGACAAGCGGGTCGTCGATGGCTACAAGACACACCTCGCGCTGGTGGCGCCTGATGACGCGGCGACCACCGCGGTCGCCTGTCTCCCGCAGCAATTCGGGGAACAGGGTGGCGGAGAACAGCACTGGATTGCCGGGACGGCCGCCCAGGTCGGGGCATACGATCGGCTTTCCGGTGGCGGCAAAGGCCTCGAGCAGCCGATCGATGAGGGCGCTGGTCATGAAGGGCTGATCGGCCAAAAGGAACAGGGCAGCGGCATAGTTGGGGCCGACACCTTCGAGCGCGGCGCGTACAGAGGTGCTCAAGCCATCCGCGAACGACGGGTTAGCGACGATTCGTATGGGACGTCCACGCAGGACCTCTCGCACCCTGTCGGCTTCGTGTCCGACGACGACGACCGTATCGGCGAGCCGCGACTCGAGAGCCGCGTCAACGACTCGTTCGACCATCGGCTGTCCACGTACCGGTCGGACGACCTTGCTTCCGGCCATCCGCGTCGCCCTGCCCGCGGCGAGTACGATGCCGATGACTCGGGCATCGCGTTGAGTCTGCCGGGCGGTCACTCGCATTTCGGGTGTCGTGTCATTCATCCATGAACGGTACGGTAGACTCCTCGCCACAGGCTTCCGACCACGATCCGGTCGGGACGCCCGGCGGTGCCCTGCACGCTCTCGCCATCCTCTGCGGCCGCCAGAAGGTGATCGCTCGCTTCGACGCCCCGGCCCTCCAGATCGTCTGTATCGGCCTTGTTGAGCAGGACGACGACTTGAGCCTCCGGTGTCGACTCGCGCACGCGAGCCACCTGGAGCGCGACAGCCGCACCGACGAGCCTGGGGGTCACGGTGCACCCTCTCGACACACGCAGGACCGACTGTAGCACCTCCGATCGGTGCACGTGGGCTTCGTCGAGGGGCCGGTCGAGGACGTCCAGACCTGCAACTACAACGACCAGTGTCGAGCCGGCGGGCAGTTGGGGTTCGGCCTCGCCGAAAGCCTTGAGCGGCAGGCCGCGACTACCGTCGGCTTCGACCACGATAGAGTCGGCGACCCGCGCAAGCCAAAGTGCGTCTACTTCCGTCGGCGCCAGGCCTTTCACTTTTCCGCCGTCGCGGCGAGATCCCGCGAGCGCGACTATGCCGGGGCGGCGCAGTGCGCTACCGCACCGGCTGCTCAGCGAAGTGTCTTCGCAGTCCCGCAGGATCATGGGGCCGAGCGCTGTCAGCTGATGAGCAAACATCGCCGTAGTCGTCGTCACCGCGATCCTGCCACCTGCAGTGACGAGCTCCACGCTCAGTCGTTGAAGCGCCGTCGTCTTGCCGCCGGCACCGACGAATGAGACCAGGTGGGACCCGTTGGAGCCGAGGGCGTCAGACAGGGTACTATGCACTGCTTGACTCGACACTTCGTGACCCTCCTCGGACCTGTTCGGTCGCTAGTGGCTCCAACTGCGGTGGTGTACGGGTGCTTGCTCCGACCTACCGCTGCGCCGAGGGCGGCCAGTCTAACGCATAACGGGAGTGCTTGCTAGACGTATAGCGAACATGCGAGAATCAGGCAGCAGACCTTCGTAGTCGGTGAGGTTGGAGACATGGGAAACGAGGCCCGCCAGATGACAGCAAGAGAGTTCACGACCGTGGGCACGGTGACCCGTCGCAAGGACGGGCTGGCCAAGGTCACGGGCACTGAGACCTACGCGTCGGACATGGAACTTCCCTACATGCTCCACGCCCGGGTGCTGCGAAGCCCTTATCCTCACGCGCGCGTCGTCTCCATCGACACGAGCGAGGCCGAGCGGATGGGGGCCATCTGCATCACCCCCGACGACGTGCCGGACATCCGCTACAACGAGCGCCAGGTGAGCGTTCCGGTCAAGACGTACCGAGACAGGACCGTGCTGCCGTGGGTCGTGCGCCAGGTGGGCGAGGGAGTGGCGGCGGTCGCCGCGCGCACCGAGGCGCTTGCCGAGCGCGCCATGCGCGCGATCAAAGTCGAGTGGGAGGAACTGCCCGCCGTCTTCGACGTCCACAAGGCCATGGCCGAGGATGCGCCGCAGATCTATGAGAACGTCCTGCTCGGCGACGCCGAGCTCCCGGTCGAGCACAACATCGCCTGCTTCCGGCAGGTGAGCGTCGGCGACGTAGCCGTAGGGTTCGATGAGGCCGACCTCATCGTCGAGCGCGAGTATCAGACGGGGCGGGTGTACCACGCACAGATGGAGCCCAAAGCGGCGATGTGCCGTCCGCTGGCGGACGGCGGCATCGAACTCTGGGCCACGCTGCAGTCGATCCACAACACGCGCCAGCTGCTCGGGCGCATCTTCGCCTTGCCGCTGAGCAAGATCCGGGTGCACCGCAGCAGCATTGGCGGGGCGTTTGGCTCCAGCATCCAGATGAACACCCCCGTCGCTATCTGCGTGGCGCTCGCCCTCAAGGCCCGCAAGCCGGTCAAGATCGTCCTCACGCGCGAAGAAGATATGTACGACCACTGCAAGTACCCCGCCGAGATCCGCCTCAAGTACGGGGTCAAGCACGACGGGACCATCGTCGCCGGCGAGCTCAAGACTTTGGTCGACATCGGCGCGCACAACATCCAGGCGTACCCGCTGCTCGGCTGCATGTCGGGCTGGTTCGTTTCGCTCTACCGCATGCCGCACATGAACTTCGAGGGCACGGCCGTCTACACCAACAAGACGCCGGCCTGCGCCATGCAGGGCTACGGCAACCCGGATGTCTCCTTCGCGGTCGAGTCACACATGGACATCATCGCCGAGAAACTGGAGATGGACCCCATCGAGCTGCGCATCAAGAACTACGTCGGTCTGGGCGAGGAGTTCTGGGGTCAGGGGCCCACGGTGCGGTCCATCATCCGCAGCTGCGGGGTCGAGGAGATGTTGCGCAAGGGCGCGACCATGATCGGTTGGGACCAGCGCGGCCGGCCCGAGGACAAGACCGGCCGCTACCGCCGCGGCATCGGCGTGGGCCGCACGTTCCACACCTCGGGTACCGGCGCGGCGATGCCCGGCGAGGTGATCGACTACTCCACGGCGATGGTCAAGGTGAACGAGGACGGCTCCGTCGACATGTCGACCGCCCTCATGTGCCACGGCGGCGGCACGCTCGACGCGTGCGCCAAGCTCGTGGCCGAAGAGATGGGCGTGCCGTTCGACCTGGTCGGCGTCTCGCCGGCCAGCACGACCGACACCGGCTACGACGTGTGCACGCACGCGACGCGGGGCGTGTACTGCGGCGGCGGCTCGGCTGTCGAGGCTGCCAAGTCCGCCAAGGCCGTGCTGCTGGACTTCGCTTCGCGGCTCATCGAGGTCAACCCCGAGGCGCTGCAGATCGCGCCCGACCCTGAGACCGGCGAAGGCGTGATCTTTCTCGAGGGCGCGGCGGACAAGCGCATCACCGTCCGCGAGGTCGCCAAGGCCGCGCAGCTCAAGGGCTGGGGCACCGCGATCGCCGTGGAGAGCCATCGCATGGTCAACTGTCCGCCTTGCTTCGTCACCAACTTCGTCGAAGTCGAAGTGGACACCTGTACCGGCGAGGTTCGCGTACCTCGCGCCGTATGTGCCGTCGACGCCGGCACGGTGGTCAATCCCGACCTGGCAGCCGGCCAGCTCGAGGGCGGCCTGTGTCGAGGCATCGGCCAGGCGCTGCTCGAAGACACCGAGTACGATCCGCGAACCGGTGAGCTGACCTGCGGCGGCATGTATATCGACTACAAGCTGTACACGGCCGAGGACATGGCGTCCGTGGACGACGTCAAGGTCTTCTTCGCCGACACCTACGAGCCTTCGGGACCGTTCGGCGCCAAGGGGATCGGCGAGGCGGCCAACAACGCCGTAGCAGCCGCCGTGATGAATGCCCTTGAGAACGCGCTCGGCATACGCTTCCAGTTCATCCCGATCACCCCGGACATGATCCTGGCCGCGATCCACGGCTGGGCCTGTGAGGGGGTGCTCCCGGCATGACCGTCAACACGCGAGTCCTGATCAACGACTTCCAGTACCTCGTGCCTGCGTCGCTCGACGAGGCTCTCAGGTCCCTCGACCGGTACCGCGAAGACGCGGAGGTGCTGGCGGGGGGGACAGACCTCATCATCCAGATGAAGCTCGGGCGGCGGTCGCCGAAGATCCTGATCGACATCTCCAAGCTCGAGGAGCTCAAGCGCCTCGAGGCCGGCGAGAAGATCCTCATCGGCGCCGGTCGCCGCTACATGGACGTGCTGCCGTACCTTCGGGGCCTCGGCCGCTATCACGGCCTCGCCGAGGCCATCGACAGCATCGGCAAGCTGCAGGTGCTCTCCGTGGCGACCGTCGGCGGCAACCTCGGTAACGGATCGCCCGCCGCGGACACGCCGCCGCCGCTTATCACCTACGGCGCACGCGTCCGCGTGATGAGCGCCCACATGGAGCGGGTCATCCCGCTGCACGAGTTTCACACCGGGCCGGGAGTGACCGTGCTGGCGCCCAACGAGATCATCGTCGACGTCGAGTTCGACGCGTTCCCCGATGGCCGGGCGAGCGCCTTCCAGAAGCTCACGCGCGTCGCCAGTGACATCTCCAAGGTCACCTGCGCCGTCACCGTGGAGCGCGACGGCGAGACCTGCACACAGTGCCGTATCGCGCTCGGCGCCGTCGGTCCGACGCCGCTGAGGGCGCGTGCCGCCGAGGCCGTTCTCGAGGGGCAAACGGTCGACGCGCACGCCGTGGACGAGTGCGCGCGCCTCGTCGTCGAGAGCATCTCCCCGATCGACGACATCAGGTGCTCCGAGATGTACCGCAGGGAGGCGGCCGGCGTGCTCTTCAAGGACGCCTTCGAGACTGCATGGGAGCGTGCGACATGCTGACCAGCTGTACCAACGCCATCATCCTCACGGTGAACGGCGACGAACACATGCTTGTCGTCGAGCCGAACGAACTGTTGATCAACGTACTCCGCAACGAACTGGGCCTCACCGGGTCCAAGTACGGCTGCGGTACCGGGCAGTGTGGCGCGTGCACGGTCCTCATCGATGGCGAGCCGGCGCTTGCCTGTGTCACGCTAGCCGTCGCCTGCGACGGCAAGGCGATCGTGACCATCGAGGGGATCGCCGGAGCGGACGGCGGCCTGCACCCCATCCAGGACGAGTTCCTGAACGAGAACGCGGTGCAGTGCGGCTTCTGCACGCCGGGCATGATCCTCATGGCAGGTGACTTGCTGAAGCGCAATCCACACCCGACGGAAGACGAAATCCGGCACCACATCAAGGGCAACATCTGCCGCTGTACCGGCTATAACGGCATCGTCCGCGCCATCCAGCATGCAGCCGCCCGCATGACGGAGCCGCCCGAAGTAGACGAGCCGGAGCTCGTCAAGGAGGCAAGATGAAGCTCGAGTCCTACGTGCGGCCGGCCGGCCTTGAGGAAGCTCTCGCGGTGTTGGCCGAGCCCGGGGTGAAACCGCTCGTCGTCGCCGGCGGCACCGACCTCATCCCGATGATGCGCAAGATGCGCACGAACGGGACGCTGTCGAATGGTGACGGCCCGCACGTCGTGCTCGACCTCAGCAGACTCGACGACCTGTGCGGCATCCGTGAGGCCGACGGCATGCTCGAGATCGGAGCGGCGACGACCATGAGCGTCATCGCTGCGCATCCTTCTGTAAAGAAGTATGTGCCGGTGCTCGCCGCCGCCGCCGTTTCGGTCGGCAGCCCGCTGGTCCGCAATCGCGCGACGGTCGGAGGCAACCTCGTCACCGCGTCGCCGTCGGCGGACACGGCTCCGCCCTTGCTCGCCGCCGACGCCGTCCTGCGGCTCGCCGGCGCCGAAGGCGGCCCGCGGGAGCTGCCGCTCACCGAGTTCTTCGTCGAGTACCGCAAGACCGCACTTCAGCCGGGCGAGATCGTCACGCACGTGCTGGTCCCGCTCGCCGGCCGCCCGATCGCGGGGCGGTTCGAGAAGGTCGGCCTGCGGAACGCTGACGCCATCAGCGTGGTGTGCGTCGCGTGCGAGATCGAGCTGGACGGCTTGACGTGTCGGGCGGCGCGCATCGGGCTCGGAGCGGTTGCGGCGGTCCCGATCCGCGCCGTCGCGGTCGAGGCGGCCCTGCGGGGCCGCGAGATCACAGAGGACGTCGCCGCCGAGTGCGCTCGACTTGTCCACCAGCACATCTCCCCGATCGATGACGTACGCGCCTCGGCCCAGTACCGTGGATGGGTGGCGGAGGCGGTCGTCGCGCGGATGATCACTGACACGGCACGAGAAGCAGGGGCGTGATGGACATGCAGGAGATCGAGATCCAGGTGAATGGACGCCCGATGAGCACAACGGTGGCGGTGGACGAGACGCTGGTCGACGTCCTCCGCTACAAGCTGGGGATCATCGAGGTCAAGAACGGTTGCGGGCAGGGGGACTGCGGCGCCTGTACGGTGCTGCTCGATGGCGAGGCGGTGAACTCGTGCCTCACACTGGCCGTGCAGGCCGACGGGCATCGGGTCACCACTACCAAGGGGCTCGGCACGGCCGAGGACCCGCACCCGCTGCAGACCGCCTTCATCGAGCACGGCGCCGTTCAGTGCGGCTTTTGCAGCTCGGGCATGATCCTCGCGGCCGCGTCGCTGTTGCAGCAGAACGCGGCGCCGACGCGTGAAGAGATCCGCGAGGGCATCTCGGGCAACCTCTGCCGGTGCACTGGCTACACGAAGATCGTCGACGCGATCGAGGAAGCGGCCCAGGCGAGACTTCCCGAGGAGCGGAGCGCGTGATGGGCGCCGGCGAGACTCCCGAGTACAAAGTCATCGGTCGTGGCGTCCCGCGGCACGACGCGCGCGACAAGGTGTTCGGCCAGACCAAGTACGCCGATGACTTCGTGGCGCCGCCCGGCACCCTCTGCGCGAAGGTGCTGAGGAGCAAGTACGCCGCCGCCCTGATCGTCTCCATCGACACGAGCAGGGCAGAGGCCATGCCCGGCGTCCACGCGGTGCTGACCGCCAAGGACGTGCCCCACAACGAAACGACGAGCAAGTTCGGCCAGACGCACTCGGCCGGCGGTGGGTTCGAGGGCCTGTACCGGGTGGTGGCCGACGGGAAGGTGCGCTACATGGGCGAGGCGGTGGCGCTCGTCGCCGCCGAGACACTCGCCCAGGCCGAGGAGGCCGCTCGCGCCGTCGAGGTCGTCTACGACCCGCAGCCCGGCGTGTTCGACCCGGTCGAGGCGCTAAAGCCCGACGCGTACCGGGTGGGCGAGGAGGACAGCAACGTCGTCTGCGCCTACAAGGTCCGCAAGGGCGACGTCGAAGCCGGCTTCGCGCAGGCGGACGTGATCGTGGAGGGCGAGTACCGGGTGCCCTTCGGCGACCACACGTACCTCGAGCCCGAGTCCGGCATGGCTTGGATAGACGAGGACGGCGTGCTCACCATTCGCGCCTCCACCCAGGTCATCGAGCACTTCCGCGACGTCGCCGACATCATGGGGCTGCCGCACAACCGTGTGCGGGTGATCGCCCCCATGCTCGGCGGCGGGTTCGGCGGCAAAGAGGACATCACCGTCGAGGCCTACCTGGCGCTGCTGGCGTACAAGACCAAACGGCCGGTGCGTCTCACGTACACGCGCGAGGAGTCGATTCTTGCGCACTCCAAGCGACACCCCTACGTGATGCGCTACAAGACGGGCGCGACCAAGGACGGCAAGCTCGTGGCGCTCGACGTCGACCTTGTCTCGGACGCCGGCGGCTATCCGTTCCTCAGTCCGTGGGTCCTGCTCTACTCAGTGGTCATGGCCACCGGTCCGTATAACGTCCCGAACGTCAGGGTCGACGGCATCTCGGCGCTCACCAACAACACATTCACGAGCGCCTACCGGGGCTTCGGGGCGCCGCAGGTGTGCTTCGCCTACGAGAGCCAGATGGATGAGCTGGCCAAGAAGCTCGGCCTCAGCCCGCTGGAGCTCCGCATGCGGAACTACCTGCACACCGGCGACGAGCTCGGCACGGGCTACGCGCTCGAGTCCGCTGTCCTCACCGACGAGACGGCCCAGCGCGCCTGGGATGCTCTGGGCGAACCGACCAAGCCGCGCTCGCCCGACGAGGTGGTCGGTCGGGGCATCGCCTCCGGCATGCAGAGCTACGGACGCCTGGTCTATCTCCACGACTCTTCGCGTGCCTACGTCGGCTTCGAGCTCGACGGCAGCGTGGTGGTGCGCTCGGGTGTGCAGGACATCGGCGGCGGTCAGACCTCATCGATCGCCCAGATCACGGCCGAGATCCTTGGAGTGCCGATGGACGATATCACCGTTTATTTTGGCGATACCGCGCTTACGCCGTTGGCTGGGACAACGACCGCGACCCGAATGCTCTACATGTCGGGCAACGCGACGCTCAAGGCCGCCCGCGCCGTTCGCGAGGCGATCGTCGCTCAGGCGAGCGAGATGCTCGAGGTGGACGCCGAGCGGATCGACCTGGTCGACAGGATGGTGTGTGTGGCGGGTGACGAGCAGAAGTCGCTCCCGATCGTCGACGTCGTCCAGGCCTGCGCCTCTCTGGGCGTCTCGATCTCGAACCTGGCCCAGTTCAACGCGCCGTCGCGGGACCTTGAGGAATCGGACTACGTGATCGGCCAGATCCACCCCGACTACACCTTCGGCACGCACGCCGCCGAAGTGGCGGTCGATACCAAGACCGGCAAGGTCACCGTCCTCAAGCTGGTAGCCGCATTCGACGTGGGCCAGTCGATCAACAAGCTCAGCGCCGAGGGCCAGCTCGAGGGCGGTACCGTATTCGGCGTCGGGTATGGGCTGCTCGAGGACGTCAAGATGGACCACGGCCGCACGGTGACGTCCGCGCTGGACACGTACCTTGTGCCGACTGCCGCGGATATGCCCGACGTGCTGCCGATCATGCTCGAATCGCGTGGCGGAAAAGGGCCGTTCGGCGCCAAGGGCATCGGCGAGCCGGCGTCGACCTCGGGTGCGCCTGCGGTCACCAACGCCGTCGCCGATGCGATCGGTGTCCGTCTGAAGGAGCTCCCGGTGACCCCCGAGCGCATCCTCACCGCGCTTCGGGAGCGGGAGGAAGCTATCAGGTAAGTCGTCGTGAAAGCGGCCCGATCGGCACCCCGATCGGGCCGCTTTCACGCCCAGATCCCCCCGCTTCTGCGGCCGACACGGCAGACGCGTCAGCCCTTCTGCAGGCCCTCTTCCGCCGTCACGAGGCCGATCCACGGGACAGGTAGTTCAGGCGCCGCCGCGGTGACGAACGAGACGACCGCCAGCAGCTCGCCGCCCTCTCGGTCGACGAGGTTTCGTATGGCATAGACGAATCCGCTCTTGCGGATCTTGTCGGCTACGAAGACGGCTCGCGCACCTTCAGCGATCTCGCCGACCGTGCCCACCAGGCCCTCGAGGTTGAGGCAGCGCACCAGCGGGCGCTGCAGCTCGCGGGCCACCACGAACCCAATGAGGAGGTCCTTCGATCCCTCGCCCACGATGACGACGTCGGGGTCAAGCTCCTTCGCGCGTTCCGCGAGCATGATGCCCAAGGCGTCCACACCGGGGGGGTCTGACTGTCCATTGAAACGGCCGACCAACCGGAGGCCGGCGTCGGCTTCGTCTGTGGAGCGCTCCACGCCCAGGCCCCCGTTGCGCAGAATCTGCCAGATCTCCTCGGTAGTCACGGTTCTCCTCTCTTCGTGCGTCGCGGCCCGCCTGCGGGGCGACGCGCGGTCAACTGTCCATTCGCTTGAACGTGGAGTACGCCTCCATGAACGTCGGGAATCCGCACGTGCTGACGAGCAGCAGCAGAGCGTGAACGATCTCTTCGTCGCCGATGTCGGCCTCTCGCGCCGCTACCACGTGGGTCTCCAGGGCCGTGAGGTGGCCTGCCGCCCCGGACACTGCGATCTTGATCAGTGCCCGGATCCGCCCGTCGAGCGGCCCGCCGTCGGCGTGGATGGCGTGGTTCGTGTCGTTGATCCGCCCACTCAGCTCTGGGAACTCGGCCTTGAAGGTCGTGTAGATGTCGTGGACATCTCTCATCACGCTTCTCCCCTCCGTGGTGCGCCGCACCTTCGGTGCACGACGCGTTGGCCTCGCATGTACCACCGGCGAAACCCCTACGTTACCACCGGCTCCGCGCCGAGGGCCACCAGTGCCGTGGCCGGCGCCGGCATGCGATCGCGTCGCCGGCTCGTCCAGCGACGCGCGGAGTGGGGCCAGGCGTAGGCCGAGCGCCTGCGGCCACCTCCGCTTCAGGGCGAGTGGAGCTCCGGGCGAAGCCCTTCCCAGAGCGCCGAGTTCTCGCTGTCGGCGTGCCGCAGGCCCGCAGCGATGTCGATCTCGGCAACGAGCAACGCCGGAGGCGGGGTCTCGCCTTCGCCGGCGCGGCGTGCGGAGGCGACGATTGCACCGTCGGGTGAGATGAGGCAGCTGCCACCAAGGTAGGTGACCGGGCCGGCGCACCCGCACTGGTTCGCAAGGATCCACCACTGGCCGTTCACAAGGGCATTCGCGGGATACAAGGTGTCCCACCACTTCTCGGTGGCGCATTCATAGGCGCTCGGGTGGAGGACGATCCTGGCGCCACGTCGTCGCATCGTGCGTGCGACCTCGGGGAAGTCACCGTCGAAGCAGATCGAGATGCCCACAGTCCCGAGCTCGCCGGCATCGCAGACCGTGAGTGACGTTCCGGGGAGAAAGGCGCGGTCCTCGCCCAGCCCTGCATAGAGATGGCACTTCCGGTGCGCGGCGATCATGCGGCCGTCAGGGTCGAACAGTTGCGCCGTGTTGTAAACGCCGTCGGCAGCCGATTCGGGCACGCTGCCCGCGGCAAGCCAAACGCCGTATTCCCGCGCGGCCTGGCTCAACCGGCGCGTGCGTGGACCGTCAAGCGGCTCCAGCCCAGCCGCGAGGTCCTCGTGGAAAGTCACAGGGTAGAGGCCCACCGGCCAGAGCTCCGGCAGAACGATCAGTCCGGCTCCCCTGCCCGCCAGCTGGGCGATGTTCCTGAGCGCAACGTCGAGATTGACTTCGGGCCTGCCCGGAGCAGGAAGCCATTGCGCTATGCCAACGACGAGCTTGTCGGCCATGTCGGTCTGCACCTCTCCTCTGACAAGTGATCGGGTGGCTGTAAAGTGATCGAGAGCCTTGACCGCTCCATCGACTCCGGAGAAGACTAGTCGTGTGCGATGATGCTGCCAAGGGTCGTTGTTATACATATAGCCAACGAAGTAGAATCAGCGGGGCAGCGCCCTTGAGCGCGACCGGCGTGCGGTCATCCTCTGTGTGGAGCCAAGACCGTCCCGGGTCGGGGCGCGGCATGAGATCTGACGGAATCGGCGAGGGAGGATGAGCAGATGCGCATCGCGAGTGAGAGCGACCACCTGCCGTTTGGTGACCAGAAGTCATCGGCTTGGCGTGGCCGCCACGTACTTGCCGTCAAGCAGTTCACGCGAGGGGATCTCGACTACATCTTCGGCGTCGCCAGCGAGATGCAGAGCGTCGTCCAGTGTGTGGGGGGGACCGACCTCCTCAAGGGAAAGCTCCTCGCCAACATGTTCTACGAGCCGTCGACGCGCACGTCGTGCTCGTTCATGGCCGCAATGCAGCGGCTGGGCGGACAGGTCATCCCGATAAACGAGGCCAAGAGCTCCTCCGTTGCCAAGGGTGAGAGCATCGGCGACACGGCCGTCACCCTCGGTTGCTACGCGGACGTCCTGGTCATCCGTAACCCCGAAGTCGGGTCGGCCGCTGAGGCGGCTGCGCATGCCGGCATCCCGGTGATCAACGCTGGCGACGGCACCGGAGAGCATCCGACGCAGGCGCTTCTCGACACCTTCACGATGCGCCAGGAGCTCGGGCGGCTGGACCACTTGAACGTCACGCTGCTCGGCGACCTGAAGAACGGCCGCACTGTGCATTCGCTCTCTCGTTTGCTCACCCGCTTCGACGACATCAAGCTCAACTACGTGGCGCCGCCGAGCCTCCGCATGCCCCAGGATGTGGTGGATGAAGTGGCAGCGGCCGGCGTCACTCAGAACATGTATGAGGAACTCGACGAGGTCCTGCCTGAGACGGACGTACTGTACGTCACCCGCATCCAGCGGGAGCGCTTCGAGGATCCCGAGGACTACGAGAAGGTCAAAGGCGTCTTCGTGATCACGCCCCAGACGCTGGAGCACGCCAAGGACGACATGATCGTCATGCACCCGCTGCCCCGCGTCAACGAGATCAGCGTGGAGGTCGACGCCGACCCGCGCGCCGCGTACTTCCGTCAGATGGAATACGGCATGTATGTGCGCATGGCACTGCTGGCGCTGGTGCTCGGCAGGGCCTAGGCCGGTCAGTGGCCGATGGGTGGCGGGCAAAACCAGGAGGAGATGTGAAGGACAGCACGGGTGTGCGGGCACAGCTGGGCGAGCTTGGCATTCTGGCCAGGGACGTACACGTTAATCTGCCGGCCGCAGAACTGACTGCCCGGTCGCTGGCCCGGGGAGAGGGGATCCTCGCGGCCAACGGCGCACTGGTCGCCAGGACGGGAGCGCGCACCGGCCGCTCGCCTGCCGATCGCTTTATCGTCGATGAGCCGGAGGCCGCGGCGGTCGCCTGGAGCGACGTCAACCAGAAGTGCAGCCCGGAGCTGTTCGACCGGCTGCTCAAGAAGGCGGGGGCGTACCTTCACGACCGCGACGTTTTCACCTTCGAGGGCTTCGTGGGGGCGGATCGGGAGCATCGGCTCCCCATTCGCGTCGTGGCCGACAGCGCCTGGCATGCGCTCTTCGCGCAAACGCTGTTCTTGAGGCCCGATCCCGTCGACCTCGAGGACTTCCTGCCGCAGTTCACGGTCGTGAACTGCGGGGCCTGCCACGCGGATCCCGACGTGGACGGGACGCGTTCCGCCGTGTTCGTGGGCATCTCGTTCCGTCGCCGGATCGTGCTGATCCTCGGCACCATGTACGCCGGAGAGATCAAGAAGGCCCTGTTCACCGCCATGAACTACCTGCTGCCCGAGCGCGGCGTCTTGCCGCTGCACTGCTCCGCCAACGTCGGCCACAAGGGCGACGTCGCGCTGTACTTCGGCCTTTCCGGCACGGGCAAGACCACCTTGTCCGCCGATCCTCACCGCCGCCTCGTCGGCGACGATGAGCACGGGTGGGCCGAGTACGGGATCTTCAACTTCGAGGGTGGCTGCTACGCCAAGGTCATCCGGCTCTCCGAGAAGGACGAACCGCAGATCTATCGAGCCATCCGGTTCGGCTCGGTGCTCGAGAACGTGGTGGTCGACCCCCAGACCAGGGCGGTGCACTGGAGCGACGCCTCCATCACCGAGAACACGCGGGCGACCTATCCCATCGATCACATTCCAGACGCCGTCCCAGAGGGCGAGGCGGGACCGCCGCGTGACATCTTCTTCCTCACGTGCGACGCCATGGGCGTCATGCCGCCGATCTCGAGGCTTACCCCCGAGATGGCCAGCTACCACTTCCTCTCGGGTTTCACCGCCAAGGTGGCGGGCACAGAGACCGACGTGAAAGAGCCAAGCCCCACGTTCTCGGCCTGCTTCGGCGCGCCGTTCATGCCGCGCGACCCGGTGGTCTACTCCTCGATGCTGCGGCAGCGGCTCGGGGAACGGGGCGTGCGCTGCTGGCTGGTCAACACCGGTTGGACCGGAGGCCCCTACGGCGTTGGGCAGCGCATGAGCATCTCGTTCACACGGCGTCTGCTGCAGGCCGCCCTGGACGGGCACCTGGACGACGTGCAGTTCACCTCGCATCCGGTCTTCCGGGTCCTCGTACCTGTCTCATGCAAGGGCATACCGTCCGGCAAGCTCGACCAGCGGGGGACGTGGAAAGACCCGTCCGCCTACGACGAGGCGTCGCTCAAGCTCGCGGCTCAGTTTCGCGCCAATTTCGCGCAGTATGAAGCGAGAATGCCGCGGGAGGTCACGGCCGCGGGTCCCGTGGCCGAGCCGGTGCCGGCATGACAGGGCGCGAGCGAGGCCGTCCGATGCTGCGCGCGCTCAGAGAAGGGAGCTGAAGAGGCATGCCCACACCGTCCAGTGTCGTCACCGCGCTTCCCGCGTCGGGCATCCGCCGCATGATGGCCAAGGCGAGCGCCATGACCGATGTGGCAAGACTCGACGTCGGCGAGCCTCAGTTCGCGACGCCCGCGCACATCGTCGAAGCGGCGTGCTCGGCCGCAACCCACGGCGCGACCAAGTACACGCCCAGTGGCGGTCTCCAGTCGACTCGCGAAGCGATCGCCGCCGCGATCGCCGCCGACACGGGGACTCCGGTCACCTGGGAGAACGTCGTCGTCACCGTCGGCGCCGTCGGGGCGCTGGTCAGTGCGGTCCGCGCAGTGCTCGACCACGGCGACGAACTTCTGGTCCCCGATCCCGGATGGCCGAACTACATGTCGCTCGCCCGTGTGTCGGGCGCCGAACCATGTCGGTACGCTCTCGATGCCGCATCCGGCTTCGTGCCGACCCGTCGCGAGCTCGAAGCCGCCTGCACGCCGCGCACACGCGCCGTTCTCATCAATACCCCCGGGAACCCGACGGGCGCTGTCTTTTCCCGTGATGCGGTCGAGGACGTCCTCGAGTTCGCCCGTGAACACGACCTCTACGTGATCTCAGACGAGGTCTACGCCAAGATCGTCTACGATCGACCATTCGTGTCGGCGTGGGGCCACGGCGAGGACGATCGCGTGATCGTGGCCAACAGCGTGTCCAAGACGTACTCCATGACCGGGTGGCGCCTCGGCTGGGCGCTGGCGAAGCCGGAGGTCGCCGCCTTGATCGCCAAACTGCAGGAAGCCTACATCTCCTGCGCGCCGACCATCTCTCAGAAGGCTGTCGAAGCAGCGCTCAGCGGCGATCAGTCGTGTGTCTCTGCATTCCGCGAGGCCTATCGCGACAACTTTGACATCGCCGTCGAAGAGCTTGAGCGGCAGGGCATCAGCTGCACCCGGTCCGCAGGCAGCTTCTACCTCTGGCTGGACGTCGGGTGTGAAGACTCCTGGGCGTTCGCGGACCGTCTGCTGGACGAGCGTCACGTGGCGGTGGCCCCCGGAGAGGCCTTCGGGGACCAGGGCCGGGGCAGGGTCCGTCTGAGCCTCGCGTCGTCTCAGGAGCAGGTCAGGCGAGGGGCCCGCGAGTTGGGGGAGTTCTGTCGCCAGTATGTGACCCCGTAGACTTGGCGCGAGCGAGGCGCGACGTTGTCGTGGTCGGCCCGGTAGCGCAGTGACTCTGAGGAGGTAGCACGGATGAGACTGCTGGTGCGAGGGGGCAGCGTCGTATCCCCAAGCGGACGACGTGAAGCCGACGTCCTCATCGAGGGAGAGCAGATCGCCGCCGTCCTCGATCGCGGCGAAACGGTCCAGGCCGACGAGATGATCGACGCGGCCGGCCTGCTTGTCTTCCCGGGGTTCATCGACCCCCACATCCACCCCAGGGATCCGGGCGACACCGACAAGGAGGACTTTGCGCACGCCAGCCGTGCCGCCGCCGTCGGTGGCGTGAGCACGCTTCTCGTCATGCCCAACGCTGTGCCGCCCGTGACCGACGTCGATTCGTTTCGCCGTCGCGCCAAGGAGCACGGCGCGGTCGCCCATGTCGACTTCGGCCTCTGGGGACTCTCGCTGGGAATGGCCAATATCAACGACCTTCCCGGCCTCTTCGCCGAGGGTGCGGTGGCGGTCAAGCTGTTCTGGGGCTACGCCTTGGACAAGGCGTCGAAGCGTCTCGTCTACAATGCCGCCGACTGCGCGCCCGAAGACCTGATACCGCCGGCGAGTACCGGCGAGGTCCTGGAGATCTTCCAGACGATCGCGGCTTCCGGCGGGATCCTCGCGGCCCATTGTGAGGACCGCGACATCCTCGAGGTGTCGCAGCGCCAGCTCGGGCACGCCCCACAGGTGTACGCCGATCTCGCGGTAGCCCGTCCCGATGTCGCAGAGTCCAGCTCGGTGGCCGTCGGAATCGAGCTCTCCCGAGCCACCGGCTGCCGCTTTCACGTGTGTCACATCAGCTCCGCGCGGGCGACCCATCTCGTCCGGCTCGCGCAGCAGGACGGCCTCGCGGTCACCGCGGAGACGTGCCCGCACTATCTGTTGTTCGTGGCCGCCGACTGCGCCGGCCGTGACACCGCGATGAAGGCGTATCCGCCTGTGCGCGACGTCGCCGACCGGGAAGCGCTGTGGGCCGGCGTCGCCGACGGGACCATCGCCTCGCTCGGCTCAGACCACGCGCCGCATACCCTCGCCGCAAAGACCAGGGACTTCGCGACTGCGCCGGCAGGCATGGTCGCCGTCGAGACCATGGTACCGCTGCTGCTCGACCAGATGAACGCCGGCCACGTCACACCCGAACGCCTCTGCTGGGCGCTCAGCGAGGGTACCGCCAGGCTGTTCGGCTTGTACCCGCGCAAAGGGGTCATCGCACCGGGAGCAGATGCCGACCTCACCTTGGTGGACCCGACCGCGGTCTGGACCATCCGCGGCGACGAGTTGCACAGTGTCCAGAAACACACACCTCTCGAGGGGACCGTCGTTCGCGGCTTGCCCGTCACCACGATCCTCAGAGGCTCTGTGATCGCCGACCGCCGCGAGCCTGTCGGCGAGCCCTCTGGGCGCCTCGTGCGGCGCTTGGCAGCCGATGATCCTGTGGTCAAGACCGCGCTCGCCGACCCCGCGGGCGCAGGTTCGTGATGGACCCTCTCGCCCACACCGGGCCGATCACGGTCGACGTGGCGCAGGCGATCATTGCGGCGGCGACTCGGAGGGCAGACGAGCTCGGCGTGCATGTCTCGGTCGCTGTGGTCGATGAGGGCGGCAACCTCAAAGCGTTCCTGCGCATGGACGGCGCCGAGATGGCCGGACCGATCCTCGCGCAGGACAAGGCCTACACGGCGGTCGCCGTGCGCTGCGCCACGCATGAACTGGCCGAGCTCACACAGCCGGGACAGCCGCTCTTCGGGCTGCATGCCGGGGCCGGTGGACGACTCGTGATCTACGGCGGCGGCGTGCCGCTTGTGCGCGATGGCGAAGTGGCTGGCGGCGTAGGTGTCAGCGGCTCCGCCGCTGTAGCGGACGACATCGACTGCGCATCCGTCGGAGCCGCGGTCTCCTTCTGACGAGACGGAGAGTACCCGGGCGCCCAGTCAGGCTGCGCGACTCGCCGTCGTGCAAGCCGTCAGTCCCGGCAGTTGCTCCGGGCTCAGTCCGGCTCGCCGGCCAGGTCGCCGCCAAGCAGGCGGGAGGCATAGTCGAGGCTGAGCCGCTGTGCCTCGCGCACAGACATGCCTTCTACGCCGATGATGGAGTGCACCCAGGCGCCTTCCATCATGGCCGCGAGACCGCGACCGGCCGCCGCTGTGTCTATCTCACGACCCCGCCGGCGGGCGACGTCGGCGATGAGGCCGCCGAGGTACATGCCGATCTCCTCGTAGAGCGCATGATTGAGCTGCTCGATCTGTGGTTCGCTGCGGGCGAGTGCCCAGAAACCGAACCAGGCGTACTGTCTGTCCGGGGCCGGCTGGATTCTGTCGAACATTGGGAGGATCGCCTTGCGAAGCCGGCTCTCCGCGGAGCCATCGGTGCCAGGCTCTTCGCAGGGATCCATGCCCAGCATCGTGCGGAAGTCGTTCGCGAGCTCCCGAAAGGCCTCTGCCAGGAGATTTCGCTTGGCGCCATAGTAGTGCCGTACGAGGCCCCTGGACACCCCCGCGCGACGCGTGATGTGCTCGACGGATGCGCCCGCGAGGCCATCCTGAGCGATTGATGCAATGGTCGCCTCGACAAGACGAGCCCGCATCGCTTTTCCCCGCGCTGTCGGCTCTCTTGACTTCATGCCCTCGATCGGTGTGGCCATTCTGGTAGACACGATGGCAGCCTAGCACAGAGCCTGTGTGCGGGGAAATGACGCCATCCAACGAAAGGTTGTCGGCGCCTGAGTCCGCCCACGCACACGGCTTCTCGCCAGGGATGTCGCAGCCGCTGCCGTTCCCGGAGCCGCGGCGCTGTTGAGCTCTCCGGTCTCGACTACAGTGAGCGCAGTACTTCGGGTCCACCCGGGGAGGCTCACGACCATTCCCGGGGATATGGTGGTTGTTATACATATAGGTAGTACGTTAGGATTCACCGTGGCGGCTCCTTGCCGCGCGGCTCGACGTCTTGGACGCAGCGCCAGAAACGACATCTCCGGAGGGCACTGAATGAGCGTGATAACGGCACCAAAGACCGATTACGTCAAGAAGC
>CAZFJE010000002.1:28005-53699 GCA_964519555.1 uncultured Thermoleophilia bacterium | reverse complement strand
CCGCGCTCGACGTCGTGCTGGTAGGGCGAGTTGCCGCCGTCGATCACGATGTCGTTCGTGGCCAGCAACGGGACGAGCGTGTCGATGGCCTCGTCGGTGGGCGGCCCGTAGGGCAGCATGAACCAGATGGCACGCGGTTCGCTCAGCTTGCCGGGTACGTCCTCGAGCCGTTCGACCGCCTCGGCGCCCTCGCTTTCGAGCTCCTGCGCCTTTGCGAACGTGCGGTTCCACACGACGACCCGATGGCCTCCGCGCAGCAGCCGCCGGGCCATGTTGCCGCCCATGCGGCCCAGACCGACCATCGCCAGTTCCATGTGCTTGTCTCCTTTTCGTTCGAGCGTTCGAGCCATGAGCGATAGCGGGCGAAATGTCCACCGTCGCCTTTCTCCTCTCGCGGTCAGCTACGCAGCAACTCGGCGGCGACGCCCCCGAACGTCGTGAGTCCGGGCAACGGGTCGCGCCCCAGGTCGATCGACAGCACGCGCAGTCCGCGCGAGGCGAGGGCTTCGAGGTCGCCCCGCGCCTGGGCCTGTTTGAGCTGCCCGAACGTGTAGGGCTGCCCGGGGATCGCCAGGTCCTGCTGTTGCGAACAGGTGAGCTGCAGGAACACGCCGCTGGGCTTGCCGCCCTTGTGAAGCTGCCCGGTCGAGTGCAGGAAGCGCGGCCCGTAGCCCAGGGTGGTGGCCACCCGCAGCCGGTCGCGCAGCAGCACGCGGACCCCTTGCAGGATGCGCTGATGGGGCTCGGCCGGCGGCAGGTAAGCCTGCAGCGCGACGTAGTCGCCCGGCCGCACCGTGCTCAGCAGCTCGCGCAACGCGGCCGACAGGCCCCGGTCGTCGACCGACACCATGGTGCGGCGGCCGCCGGGCGCGGCGGCGACGTCGGGCAGCCGGCCCGCGTCGGCCAGCTCGCCGAGCAGACGCCGCGTGTTGTCTTTACTTTCCTGCACGTTGGGCTGGTCGAAGGGGTCGATGCCCAGCACGGCGCCGGCGGCGGCGACGGCGATCTCCCAGCGCACGAACTCGGCAGCGACGTCCCACACGTCGGGCAGCGTCAGGGTCATGGTGGGTTGACCGGCTTCGGCGAGCGTTTGCAGGGCGCTGGCCGCGCGGTCGTCGGCCTCGCCTTCGACGTTCAGATAGACGAAGACGCGGTCGTCGCCGTAGACGCTCGGCGGCCCCGGCGGTTCGCCGTCGACGGGCACGAGGCCCGTGCCCTCTTTGCCGGTGCTCTCGGCGAGAAGCTGCTCGAGCCAGGCACCCAGCGAGGCGATCGACGGCGACAGCATGAACGTGACCTTGTCGCGCCCGGCGCGGGCGAACTCGCCCAGGGCGACGCCCACCTTGAAGGCGGGATGATCGCGGGCCGGCACACCGTCGCGGCAGACCGCCGCCACGTGCGAGGCCCGTTCGAGCAGGCGACGCACGTCGAGCCCCGTGAGGGCCGCCGGCACGAGGCCGAAGTACGACAGCGCCGAGTAGCGCCCACCGATGTCGGGCGGGTTCAAAAAGACGGCGCGAAAGTCCTGCGCCAGGGCTTCGTGGTGCAGCGAGGTGTCGGGGTCGGTGATGGCGATGAAGTGGCGCCCCGCCTGGGCGCCGCCGAGACGCTCGCGCACGCGGTCGTAGAAGTAGGCGTGGAACGAGGCCGTCTCGGTGGTGCCCCCCGACTTGCTCGACACGATGAACAAGGTACGCTCGAGATCGACGGCCGCCTCGGTGGCGCGCACCGCGGCGGGGTCGGTCGAGTCGCAGATGCGCAGGTGGAGCGCGCCCTCGGCGACCGCGAAGGTGCGGCTCAGCACCTCGGGCGCCAGGCTGGAGCCGCCCATGCCCAGCAGCACGGCGTCGGTGTAGCCCTCGGATGCGACCTGAGCGGCAAAGCCGCTCAGGTCGGACGCCTTGCCCAGCATGTCGTCGGCCACGCTCAGCCAGCCGAGCGCGTTGCCGATGATCTCGCGGTGCTGCGGATCGTCTTTCCAGAGCGTCGCGTCGTGGGCGAACAGGCGCTCGCTGAAGCGCTGGTCGTCGAAGGCCTGAAGCCGCTGGTTGATCGCCTCGAGCACTGGGTCGCTAGGCACTCAATCTCCCCTCTTTGCCGGTCAGCAGGTGACGGCGCTTGCGGTCGACGCTCGCCAGGAGCGCCTTGAACGACTCGCGAAAGAGCGCCACGCCCTCGGTCTGCAGCGCCTCGGTGATCGCCCGCATGTCGACCGCCAGCACCGCCGCTTGCGCGAACCGGTCGCGCGCCTCTTCGAAGCCCTGGTCGACGGTGCGACGCACCACCCCGTGATCGAGAAACGCCTGCAGCGTCTCCTCGGGCATGGTGTTGACCGTCTGCGGTCCGATCAGGTTGTCGACGTAGAGAAGATCGTCGTAGTCCGGGTTCTTGGCGCCGGTACTGGCCCACAGGAGACGCTGAGACTGGGCGCCGCGCTCGGCCAGCCTGTGCCAGCGCCCGGTTGAGGATATCTCGAGAAAACGCCGGTAGGCGAGCTTGGCGTTGGCCACCGCGAGCGTGCCCTTGAGATTCTCGAGACGGGCGCCCACGATGCGGTCGGCCTGGTCGGCGAGCTTCTCGTCGATCTGGTGGTCGGCCTTCACGTCGACGCGCGATACGAAGAAGCTCGCCACGGAGCGCACCTCGTCGATCGCCTCGCCGCGCGCAACGCGGTCTTCGAGCCCGCCGAGATAGGCGTCGATCACGCCCTCGTAGACCTCGACGGCGAACAGCAGCGTGACGTTGGTGTTGAGGCCGTCGGCGATCGTCCGGCGGATGGCCGCCAGACCCTGCCGCGTGCCGGGGATCTTCACCATAAGGTTGGGCCGACCGACCGCGCCGTGCAGCCGGTGCGCCTCGTTCACGGTCTTGCCCGTGTCGTAGGCGAGCGCCGGCGGCACCTCGATCGAGACGTAGCCGTCGAGGTGACCGGTCTGCTCGTAGACGGGGCGCATGACGTCGCAGGCCGTCCGCACGTCGGCCACGATGAGCGCGTCGGCGATCTCTGCCGTGGACCGGCCGTGGGCCACGGCCTCGTCGATCTGCTCGTCGTAGCTGTGGCCCTGGCCGATCGCCTTGTCGAAGATGGTGGGGTTGGTGGTCATGCCGCTGACGCCTTGCGAGACGAGCTCGTCGAGACGGCCCGACCGCAGGAGGTCGCGGCTGACGAAGTCGAGCCAGACGCTCTGCCCAAGATCTGAGAGCGCCGCAAGTTTGCTGTTGTCGTGCGCCATGTCCACTCCCTGGCCGTACTGGCCTTACTATCCCCCTTTCAGGGCGGCCTCTACACGCACGCCCGGCGGGCGCGCCGAGCCTGCGGCGGCACCGCGCGGCGGCCGCCGCGGCTGCGCCGCACGTTGCCTGGCGGCCACGGCCGGGGCGTGCGCCGCACACCCCGGCCGTGCCTCAGCCGTCGAGCAGGGCCTTGGCGCGCAGGTAGACGTTGTCGGCGGTGAAGCCGAAGGTCTCGAACAGGTCTTCGGCCGGCGCCGAGGCGCCGAACCGGTCGAGCCCGATCGACTGCCCGTGGTCGCCGACCACGTCGCGCCAGCCGAACGTGACGGCCGCCTCGATCGACAGCCGCGCCCCGACCTCGGGCGGCAGGACCGCGTCGCGATACGCCGGCTCCTGGGCGAAGAACAGCCCGCGGCAGGGCATGCTCACCACCCGCGAACGCACGCCTTCGGCGACGAGCCGCTCGTGGGCCTCGAGGGCGAGGTGCACCTCGCTGCCGGTGGCGATCAGGATGATCTCGGGCTCGGCCGCCGCCCCGTCGCCCGCTCCGGCGCCGGCCGCATCGGCCAGCACGTAAGCGCCGTGCGCGAGGCCCGCGGCGGGCGCGTAGCGGGTGCGGTCGATGACCGGCAGCTTCTGCCGCGTGAGCACGAGCGCCACCGGCCCGCCGTTCGAGGTGATGGCGAGCTTCCAGGCCTCGACCGTCTCGGTGGCGTCGGCGGGGCGCACGACGGTGAAGTTGGGGGTCGCGCGCAAGATGGCGAGGTGCTCGACCGGCTGGTGGGTGGGGCCGTCTTCGCCCAAGCCGATGCTGTCGTGAGTGAAGACGTATTTCACCGGCGCCCCCATGAGGGCGCCCAGACGCAGCGCCGGACGCTGGTAGTCGCTGAACACGAAGAAGGTCGCAGCGTAGGGGATCACGCCGCCGTGCAGCGCCATGCCGTTCGACGCCGACGCCATGGCGTGCTCGCGCACGCCGAACCAGACGTTGCGCCCGCCAGGCGACGTCGGCCCGAACACCTCGGCGCCCTTGATGAGCGTGTTGTTCGACGACGCGAGATCGGCCGAGCCGCCGATCATGGTGGGCAGGAACGGCGCCAGGGCGTTGATCACCGCGCCCGACACGACCCTCGTGGCCACGGCGGGGTCGCCGGGGCCGTAGGCGGGCAGGGCGGCCTCCCAGCCGGGAGCGGGCTCGCGGCGCCAGGCACGGTCCCAGCGCTCCGCCGCGTCGGGCGCGGCGGCGCGCCACTCAGCGACGCGCTCGTCCCAGGCGCGCCGCGCGGCGCCGCCGCGCGCGCCGGCCTCGCGATAGAAGGCGAGCACGTCGTCGGGCACGTAGAAGTCGGGTTCGAGCGGCCAGCCGAGGTTCTCTTTGGTGGCCTTCACCTCGTCGGGACCGAGCGCCGCGCCGTGCGCCTTCGAGGTGTCCTGCAGGTGCGGCGAACCGTAGCCGATGTGCGAGCGCACGGCGATGATCGAGGGCCGCGCGGTCTCGGCTTTGGCGGCCGCGATAGCGGCGTCGACGGCCTCGAGGTCGTTGGCGTCGGGCACGGACTGCGTGTGCCAGCCGTAGGCCGCGAAGCGCGCCATGCGATCTTCGGTGAAGGCCATCTCGGTGGGACCGTCGAGCGAGATCAGGTTGTCGTCGTAGAGCACGATGAGCTTGCCCAGAGCGAGGTGGCCGGCCAGCGAGGCCGCCTCGGAGGCGACGCCTTCCATAAGGTCGCCGTCGCTGGCGATGGCATAGGTGTAGTGGTCGACCACGGCCGCACCCGCGTCGTTGAAGGTGGCGGCCAGGAAGGCCTCGGCCACGGCAAAGCCGACCGCGTTGCCGAAACCCTGGCCGAGAGGGCCCGTGGTGGTCTCGATCCCCGGGGCGTCGCGGTACTCGGGGTGCCCCGGCGTGCGGCTGCCGAGCTGCCGGAAGCGCTTGAGGTCGTCGATGGTCAGGCCGTAGCCGGTGAGGTAGAGCATGCTGTAGAGGAGCATGCTGCCGTGACCGGCCGAAAGGATGAAGCGGTCGCGGTCGGGCCACTCCGGGTGAGAGGCGTCGTAGTTGAGGTGGCGGGTCCACAGCACGTGCGCCACGGGCGCCATTCCCATGGGCATGCCCGGATGGCCGGAATTGGCCTTCTGCACCGCGTCGACCGCCAGAAAACGGATGGTGTCGACACAGGTCTGCTCAAAGGTCTTGGTCTCGTCTCGAGACTGAAGGCTCATCGTGCCCCCTTGTCGCGCGTCGTGGTCGCGTCTCGTGGCCCACCAAGGCCCGCCTGTTCTTCCGCTGGCTCACGCGATCGCCGCTGCTGGTTTGGTCCTTCAGTGTCCGGGCGGCCCGATGTCGAAACTGCTGCACGGGCACGGCGGGGCTGGCCCCGCGCGGGCGCACGCCGTGCAGGAGAGGCGACGAGCGAGCGAAAGGCCGCAAACACGGAGCGAGGACGGCGAGTGGGCGAAGAAGGGCCGCGACGGCGCGGCGAGGGCGGCGGGCTACTGGCGGGAGAAGGCCCAGGCGTAGGTGGTGGGCCACCACGAGGGGCCGTAGCCCAGGTGGACGGCAAGGGCGGTGGCTTTGATCTGGGCGGCGCCGTCGAAGATGCTGGCTGCATGCCAGGGGTTCCACGACCCCTTCCAGGTCGCCGACGAGTACTGGAAGAGACCCAGGTCGACGCCGTTGGAGGCCGTCGCCACGCCGCCCGATTCGGCCAGCATGAGGCGGTAGAGGCCCTCGGGCCAGATGCCGTCGGAAGCGGCCGCCGACTGGATCAGCGTCCACCAGGGGCCGGTGCCGTCGCCGGCGGTCGACGGCGGCGTGCCCGCGCTCGTGGTCGCGGTGGCGACCGGGGTGACCGCCTTAGCTTTGGTGACGAGCACGGCGACCGTGGCGTTCAGCCCGTGCAGCAACGCACGCCGCTCGCCGAGCTGGGCGTCGAGCCGGCTGCGCTGCGTGGCGAGCTGGGCAGCGGTCTGCTGGGCGGCCGCCAGCGCCGTTTGCAGCGCGGCGTGTTCGCCCACCACCCGGCGGTGGTGCAGTTGGATGGCCTGCACCAGCCCGGCGTCGCTGCTGGTGAGGTGCTGTACGTAGTCGAGCTTGGTGAGCAGCTCGTCGAAGGTGCCGGTCTGGAACACGGCGTTCAGCACTCCGGCGTCGCCGTCTTTGTAGGCGAGCACGAGGTGGTCGGCGAGCTGCTGCTGCGAGATGCGCAGCTGGTACTGGTCGAGGCGCAGCGCGGCGCGGTTGGCCTGGGCCTGCCCCTGCAGCGACTGCAGGTGCAGGGCGGCGACGGCGTAGGCGCCTACCGCCTGGTTGAGACGGCGGTCAAGCGCGGCGACCCGCGAAGCGGCCTCGCGCGCTTGCGCCCGTTTGGCGCTGAGGGCGCTCGCCTGCGCGACCGTCGGCACGCCGAGAAGGAGAAGGGTCGACAGGAGCGAACAGACGAAGACGACTCTGAAACGTGTGCTCATGACCACCGCATGACTCCCCGGTCCGTCGACCGACAGTAGGGACGCGGGCTGGGCTTGCCGCGTCGTTCGGTGAGTCGGCACCGTATCACAGGCCCACGCGGCCTGACAAACGGGCGGGTGGGGTAAGTGTGGCCTGAACGGGCTCACAATCGCCCCCCAGCTCCCCACTTGAGGCTCGCGACGCGCCGGCCACCGCCACGGTGGTGACCGGCGCGTCGCGGCGCTTCAGTGTACGGACGGCGACAAGCTAGCCCTTGAGATAGCTGTCGATCGAGCGGGCCGCCGCCTTGCCGTCGCCCATCGCCAGAATGACCGTGGCGCCGCCGCGCACGATGTCGCCGCCGGCAAAGACGCCCGGCATCGAGGTGGCGTGTGTCTCGTCGGTCACGATATTGCCCCACTTGTTGAGCGTGATGGCGGGCGTGGCGTTGGTGAGCAGCGGGTTGGAGAGCGTGCCCAGGGCCACCACGGCGACGTCGCACTCGACCTCGAACTCGCTGCCGGCCACCGGCACCGGACGGCGGCGGCCGGAGTCGTCGGGCTCGCCGAGCTCCATGCGCTGCATGCGCACGGCACGTACCCAACCCTGAGCATCGGAGAGGATCTCGAGCGGCGCCATGAGGAACTGGAAGTCGATGCCCTCCTGCTCGGCGTGCACGATCTCCTCGATGCGGGCCGGCATCTCGGCGCGCGTGCGCCGGTAGGCGCAGATGGCCTGCTCGGCGCCCAGACGCCGGGCGGTGCGCACCGCATCCATGGCCACGTTGCCGCCGCCGAAGACCAGCACGCGCTTGCCGCGCGCGATCGGCGTGACGCCGTCGTAGTTCATGTAGGCGCCCATCAGGTTCACGCGGGTGAGGTACTCGTTGGCCGAGTAGACGCCCTTCAGGTTCTCGCCCGGGATGTTCAGGAACATGGGCAGGCCGGCGCCGTTGGCTACGAAGACGGCGTCGAAGTCGGCTATGAGCTCCTGGACGGTGAGCGTGCGGCCGATGATCACGTCACACTCGACCTCGACGCCCAGGCGGCGCAGGTTGTCGACCTCTTTGTCGACGATGGCCTTGGGCAGACGGAACTCGGGGATGCCGTAGCGCAGCACGCCGCCGGTGTCGTGCAGGGCTTCGAAGATGTGCACGCCGTGACCCAGGCGGGCAAGCTCGCCGGCCACCGTGAGGCCGCCGGGACCGGCGCCCACCACGGCCACCGACTTGCCGGTCTGGGTGATCTGCGGGGCGGCGAACTCGAGGTTGCCGGCGGCCCAGTCGGCGACGAAGCGCTCGAGCCAGCCGATGGCGACCGGTTCGCCCTTCTTGCCGCGCACGCAGACGCCTTCGCACTGCACCTCCTGCGGGCAGACGCGGCCGGTGGTCGCCGGCAGGGCGTTGTCGGTGAGCAGCACCTGGGCGGCGCCGGCGAAGTCGCGCGCCGCGATGCGCTCGAGGAAGTCGGGGATGCGCACCTCGACGGGGCAGCCGCTCATGCAAGGCTTGTTCTTGCACTGGATGCAGCGCTGCGCTTCGAGCACGGCGAGCTCGGCGGTGAGACCCAGGTTGACCTCGGTGAAGTTGTGACTGCGCTGCTCGGCGTCTTGCTCGGGCATGGCGACGCGCTCGATGGCCATGCGCTCCTTGGCGGTGAGCGCGGGGGCCGGGGCATCGGCAGTGGCGGCGACGGCGATGGCGACGGCGGCGGCCGGCGTGAGGACGGGCGCGGCGGGAGCCGCGGCCACGACAGGCGCGACACGCGCCGGGGCGACGGCCAGGGCGGGGTTCGTCACGACGTTGCCGTCTGCGTCGACCAGGCGGCAGCCGTGTTCGTCGAGCTCGTGGTAGGCGGCCTGACGGCCGGCGAGCTCGGCGAAGTCGACCAAGTGGCCGTCGAACTCGGGTCCGTCGACGCAGGCGAACTTGATCTCGCCGCCCACCGTCACGCGGCAGCCGCCGCACATGCCGGTGCCGTCGACCATGAGCGGGTTGAGCGAGACGATGGTCTTGACGCCGTAGTCGCGGGTGAGGTCGGCGACGGCCTTCATCATGGGTACCGGACCGATGGCGTACACGGCCTGCGGACGGCCGCCGTTGCCGGCTTCGAGCAGACGTTTGAGCGGCGCGGTGACGAAGCCGGTCTCGCCCAGCGAGCCGTCTTCGGTGGTGCACAGCAGCTCGTTCGAGAAGGCGCCGAGCTCGTCGCGCAGCACGACGAACTTCTCGCTGCGCCCGCCGATGATGGTGGTCAGGTCGTTGCCCGCCTTGGCCAAGGCCTTGGCCAAGGGGAACAGCACGGCGGTGCCCACGCCGCCGCCCACGCAGACGACCTTGCCGAAGTTGTCGATGTGGGTCGGCTGGCCGAGGGGACCGGCGACGTCGCGCAGGGCGCCGCCGACGGGCGTCGCCACGATCTCCTGCGTGGAGCGCCCGACAGCCTGGATGATCAAGGTGATGGTGCCGGCCTCGGGGTCGTCGTCGGCGATCGTCAGGGGGATGCGCTCGGCGCCCTTGCCGACGCGCACGATGACGAACTGGCCGGGTTTACGGGCACGCGCCACGCGCGGCGCGAGAATGACCATGCGATGAAGCTTGGGGGCGATCTCCTCGTTGCTGACGACTTCGAACATGCTGACCTCGTGCTGGGAGTTTGGGCGATCTCACGCCGCAGGGTACGCCTGCCTCATGTACGAGTGTGCCAAGTCTCTCGCGAGACTGCAACCGCCGCCGCCCCTGCCGCGGGCTACTCGCGGAGCACCGGGTCGGCCCTTTTGGCGGCCGGCTCGCGGCGCCTCAGTGCCAGAGCGCCGCGACCAGGGCGGCCAGGCCGGCGGCGGCCAGCAGGGTGAGCGCGCCGGCCTGCCAGACGATCGCCGCCGCCCGACCGATGGTCGCCGCTGTCGGCGCGGTCTCGTCGACGCCGACCGCATACTCGCCCGTCTTGGCCAGCTGCACGCCCAGGGTGGCGGCCATCGGGGCGATCGTCCAGAGCTTGTTGGGACTCGACGACAGGCGGTGCTGCCGGCGTAGCGCGCCAAAGGCGGCCGCGCCGCGGCCGCGCAGGCCGGCGAGAGCCACGAGCAGCAGGCCGGTGAGGCGCGCCGGCACCAGATTGACGAGGTCGTCGAGCCGCGCCGCCGGCTTGCCGAGGTACTCGTAGCGGCCGTGGTAGCCGATCATCGCGTCCATCGTGTTGATGGCCCGGTAGACGAGGGCTCCGGGCAGCCCAAACAGGGCGAAGTAGAGGAGCGGCGCGACGACGCTGTCGGAGAGGTTCTCAGCCAGCGACTCGATGGCCGCCGAGGCGACTTCGGGTGGGCTCAGCTCGCGGTCGCGGCTGACCAGCGCGCGCAGCCCCTCGCGGGCGGCCGCGGCGTCGTCGCCCAGGTTGCGCTGCACGTGGCGCCCGGCGCCCACCAGGCCGCGCAGCGAGAAGCTCACCTTCAGGGCGACCGCGGCGATCGGCAGGGCAAGCCACCAGGGCAGGCGCACCACCGCGAAGCACAGCGCAAGCCCCACCGCGGCAGCCACGCCGCAGGCGACCAGCACGATGCCGACGCCGTAGACCAGCTCGGCCCGCGGCCGCTCGCGGGGCGCGTGACGGTCGAGCAGCGCGATCAGTCCGCCCAGCCAGGCGACGGGGTGGACGGCGTTGGGCGGCTCGCCGCAGCTCACGTCGAGCAGGCCGGCCAGCAGCACGGTCAGCGCGACCGTGCCGGGGCTCACCGTCACCTGGGCACCGCGGGGGATCTCAAAGGAAGGGACCTTCGCGTTTGGCTTGCCGGCGTGGCGCCGGGGGGTCTGCCGTCGCCTGAAGCGACCGGCGTGGGCGACGCTAGCGCAGGCCCGTCGTAGTCGTCAACCTGCGCGGCCCGCCGCCGCCCGCGGCGACCCGGCGGAGCCGCGGCGACGCGCGGCGGCTCGTACGGTACGATTGCCGGCGCCCCTTCCCCACCGACGCCTCAGGTGCACGCCCCATGACCGACATGACCCCCCTGGACACCACGATCGCCGACATCGCCGTTACCATCGACGAGAACGTCGTACGAGTAACGAGCGCACGGCCGCTGACGCTGCTCAGCTCGGCGCTCGTAGCCGGCGGCTTTGGCTCGGCCCGCGAGATCGTCAATATGCACGTCGACGACGTCTCCCCCGATTCGTCGCCCGCGGCCGACCTTGCCGCCTTCGCCGCGAGCCTGGGCATCGACGAACCCTTCGTGGGCCTCATGACCGCGGCCAAGACCCAGTACGCCCGCCTCGCCGCCGAATCGCGCGACGGCGCGACCGTGGCGGCCGTCGTCTCGATGGGCCTGAGCAACCGCGCGTGCGCCGGCGTCAGCCCGCCGTCGGCGTACGCGACGGGCACCATCAACACGATCGTCCTGATCGACGCGCACCTCACGCCGGCGGCCCTGGTCAACACGGTCATCACGGCCACCGAGGCCAAGACGCTGGCGCTCGGCGCGTGGCAGGTGCTCTCACCCGAGGGCGCCCCGGCGAGCGGCACCTCGACCGACGCCGTCGTCGTGGCCTGCACAGGCCGCGGCGAAGCCCAGAGCTACGCCGGGCCGGCGACCGTCGTGGGCTGGCTCACCGCGCGTACGGTGCGCCGCGCCATGGACCAGATCTGCCGCGAGAAGCTCGCCCGCGACGGAGGGCTCCGCAAGGACTGGTAGCACAGACAAGGCAGCCGGGCCGGGCGGCGGCGCCGACATCTGCCGCGCTGGGCCGGCATCTGCCGCGCGGGATCTACATCTGCCGCGCCGGGCCGACGGCCCGGATCATGAGCCGCACGCCGCAGAGCTCAGGCCGCGCAGCGAGTGGGTCCGACGGCGCGCCTGAGATCGACGCCGTCGAGCAGGCTCTCAAAGCGCAGCGCCTTGTCGAGGCAGATCGTCCAGACGTGCAACAGAGGCAGGCGCACGTGCTCCCAGCTGCCCCGGGGCCGGCAGTAGATGAACCCGGTCACGGTCACGACGTCACGCTTGGCTTTGACGCTGCGCACCTCGGCTCGCATGACCTCCCAGGTCGAGGGCAGCACGAACAGGTCGCTGCTCGCAAGCTCGCACGCGCTCAGAAGCCGCGACGGATGACCGTTGACGCTGAGCGCCCAGTCTCCCCCGTCGGCGGCGCCCTCGGCGCTGAACAGGCGCGTCGCGGCGGTCGGAAACCCGGGACCGAGGTCGCGGTAGACGCCGCGCAGCTGCTCGAGCAACTGCTCGTCGACCACCGTGGTGTCCTTGCGCCAGCCCATAGCTCTTCGAGTATTCCCCGCTGGGTGCGGCGCTGACCACGTCACGTTGGGCGCACCGACGGGCACGACGCGCTGTCGGGCAGCGACGGGCACGCCGGCACGGAGGGCGCGTCAGTCGCTCACGTCGCGCAGGTGTTCGGTGTCGCGGAAGCTGCGCAGCTTGTTGAGCGACTTGCCCTCGATCTGTCGCACACGCTCGCGCGACAGGCCGAACTCGCGGCCCACCTCTTCGAGGGTGCGCGGGTGCCCGTCGCCGATCCCAAAGCGCAGCTCGATCACCTTGCGCTCGCGCTCGGTGAGCGATTCCAGCAGCCGTTCGATCTGCGAGTGCCGTTCGACCTCGCTGGCCGCGGCCAGTGGCTCTATCGCCGCCTGGTCTTCGATCAGGTCGCCCAGGAGCGACTCGTCGCCCTCGCCGCTCGGCGCCTCCAGGCTCACCGGCACGCGACTCGTGCGAATGATCTCGCGCACCTTCTCGGCCGCCACGCCCATCTCGGCTGCGATCTCTTCGGGAGTGGGCTCGCGGCCGCTGCGCTGCTCGAGGCGGCGCTGCACGCCGACCAGCTTGTTCTGCGCCTCGACGACGTGCACCGGCAGGCGGATCGTGCGCGCCTTGTCGGAGAGTGCCCGGGTGATCGCCTGGCGGATCCACCAGTGCGCCAGGGTCGAGAACTTGAAGCCGCGCCGGTAGTCGAACTTCTCGACCGCGCGGATGAGGCCGAGGTTGCCCTCCTGGATCAGGTCGAGCAGCGGCAGCCCGCGGCCGTCGTACCGCTTGGCGATGCTCACCACGAGGCGCAGGTTGGCCTCGATCATGGCGCGCTTGGCGAGCATGTCGCGCGCCTCGATGCGCTTGGCCAGGGCGACCTCTTGCGGGGCCGTCAGGAGCGCGACACGGCCGATCTGCGAAAGGTAGGAGCGCACCGGGTCGCTCGAGTGGTCGGGGGTGCTCGGGTCGAGGTCGGCGGCGGCCGCCACGGTGTCGACCGGGTCGCCTGTAGAGCTGGCCGTGCCCGGCGCTTCGATGACGTCGATGCCGAGGTCGGCAAGCATGACAAGCAGGTCCTCGGCCTCGCCGCGGCTGAGGTGCGCCTCGCGCACCACAGCGGCGACTTGCGTGCTCTCGAGGTACTCCTGCTCGCGTCCCTGCGCGACCAGACTGACGACCTCGTCGTGCATCGTCTCGGAAAGGTCGCTCGTCCTGGGTGTGTCTCGATCACTCACGCACACGAGAGTACCCGTATACGGCCGGCGTCACCCACGAAGGAGGCCCGCGGCGAGGGCGCAACGGCGCGCCAGAGCGGGGCCGGCGAGCCTCAGGTGCGCGGCGACAGCCAGTCGCGCAGCTCCGCGGCCGTCTGAAAGACGGCCAGGGCTCCAGCCGCGCGCAGGGCGGCCGCATCGGCGCCGCGGTCCCACGCCGCGCCCAGCGGCACGGCTCCGGCGACGCGCGCGGCGGTCACGTCAGAGGCGAAATCGCCCACGTAGGCCACACGCGATGCGGCCACGCCCCACTCGGCGATGAGGCCGGCGAGCTGCTCCGCCTTGCGCGAGCCGTCGGGCGAGCCCGTCGCGACGCGACCGAACCGTCCGGTGAGGCCGAGCTTGCCGAGGGTGAGATCGACGCAACGCCGTCCGGCACCGGTCACGATGGCCGCAGCGAGGCCGCATTCCTCGACGAAGGCGAGCAGCTCGGGAATGCCGTCGTAGGGCGCCGCCTGCTCGTCGTAGTGCGCCGCGAAGTACTCGTGAAAGTCGGCCAGGCACTCGCGCCAGCCCGCGCCCACGACGCTCCGCACGACGCCCTCCTGGCTTGCCCCGCACAAATCGCAGACCTCCTGGGCGCTGAAGCGCCGGCCGGTAGCCGCAAGGAAGGCGTGTTGAAAGGCCGCGATGTTCAGCGACAGGGTGTTGGCCAGGGTGCCATCGAGGTCGAACGCGATCGCCTGCAGTGCCGATGCGATGTGTTGCCTCCCCCCCTGCGCCGGAGCGACGAAAAGAAGGCGGTCGCGCCGGCCTCGGACAAGGCCGGCGCGACCGCCGCGCGTGTGCGTTAAGCGACCGGAGCGGTCTTGCCGGCGAACAGGGCGCTGGCCTTTTCGTAGACGTTGTCGGCGGTGAAGCCGAACTGCTCGAAGATGGTCGGCGCCGGAGCCGACGTGCCGAAGCGATCGATACCGATGATCTCGCCGTCGGTGCCGACCCAGCGGTCCCAGCCGAAGCTGGTCGCCGCTTCGACGGCCAGGCGGCAGCGGCAGGCGGCCGGCAGCACGCTCTCGCGATAGGCCGCATCCTGACGCTCGAACAGGCGGAACGACGCCATGTTGACGACACGCGAGCGCACGCCTTCGGCGACCAGGCGCTCGTGGGCGGCAAGGACGAGCTGCACCTCGCTGCCGCTCGCCATGAGGATCACGTCGGGCGCGCCGTCGCCGGCTGCGTCGGCGAGCACGTAGGCGCCGCGGGCGACGCCGTCGGCGGCACCGTAGACGCTGCGGTCGATGGTCGGCAGGTTCTGCCGCGTGAGCATGAGGCCGACGGGAGCGTCGGTCTGCTTGAGGGCGATCTTCCAGGCCTCGACGGTCTCGTTGGCGTCGGCCGGGCGCAGGTCGATGAAGTTCGGCGTGGCGCGCAGCATGGCGAGGTGCTCGATGGGCTGATGGGTCGGGCCGTCTTCGCCCACGCCCACGCTGTCGTGCGTGAGCACGTAGGTGACTGGCAGGCCCATGAGGGCCGACAGGCGCATCGCGGGACGCATGTAGTCGACGAACACGAAGAAGGTCGCTACGTACGGACGCGTGGCGCCGTGGGCGGCCATGCCGTTGGCGATGGCAGCCATGGCGAGCTCGCGCACGCCGAAGTGGAAGTTGCGGCCCGCGGGCGTCGCCGCCTGCACATCGGCCTCGCCCTTGATGAGCGTGTTGTTCGAGGGCGCGAGGTCGGCCGAACCGCCGATGAAGTTGGGCACGTGGGGGGCCACCGCGTTGATGACCTTGCCGGACGCCACCCGAGTGGCGACGGCGGGCTCGTCGGGCGCGAACACCGGCAGATCGGCGTCCCAGCCGGCGGGCAGCCGGTTGGCCCAGGCGTCGTTCCAGGCGGTCGCGCGGGCCGAGTCGGCGGCGCTCCAGGCAGCGTGACGCTCGCTCCAGGCGGCGTGCGCGGCGGCGCCGCGCTGCGCGGCTGCCGCGTAGAACGCCCTGACGTCGTCGGCCACGAAGAAGGTCGGGTCGAGCGGCCACATGCAGGCTTCTTTGGTGAGCTTGACCTCGTCGGCACCGAGCGGAGCGCCATGGGCGGCGGCCTTGTCCTGCTTGTTGGGCGAACCGCAACCGATGTGCGTGCGCACGGCGATCAGCGACGGACGCTCGGTGTCGGCCTTGGCGGCGATGATGGCGGCGTCGATGGCTTCGACGTCGTCGCCGTCGGCCACGCGCTGCACGTGCCAGCCGTAGGCGGCGTAGCGGGCGCAGACGTCTTCGGTGAAGGCCAGGTCGGTGGGGCCGTCGATCGTGATGTGGTTGTCGTCGTAGAGCACGACGAGCTTGCCGAGCTTCTGATGGCCGGCCAGCGAGGCGGCCTCGCTGGTGATGCCCTCCATCATGCAGCCGTCGCCGGCGAGCGCGTAGGTGTAGTGGTCGACCACGTCGCCGTCGCCGTTGAAGGTGGCGGCCAGGAAACGCTCGGCGATCGCCATGCCGACGGCGTTGGCAAAGCCCTGACCGAGGGGACCGGTGGTCGTCTCGACGCCTGGCGTGTGACGGTACTCAGGGTGACCCGGGGTCTTGCTGCCCCACTGACGGAAGGCGCGCAGGTCGTCGAGGCTCAGGTCGTAGCCGGTCAGGTGCAGCAGAGAGTAGAGCAGCATGCTGGCGTGGCCGGCCGACAGCACGAAGCGGTCACGATCGGGCCAGCTCGGGTCGGCCGAGTCGAACCGCAGGTGCCGCGTGAACAGCGTGTGAGCCATGGGCGCAGCGCCCATCGGCATACCCGGGTGTCCGGACTTGGCCTTCTCTACACCGTCGACGGCGAGAAAGCGGATGGTGTCGATGCACCGCTCCTCGAGGGTCAATGCGCTCGCCACAGGGCTCATCGGCGTCCTTTCGTTCTTGCAGTGGTCGGCTCGACAACAAAAAGAAGGGGCGAACGTCGACTGGCGGCGTGCGTCCCTGGTGGACCGGTCACAAAAGCTTTGAGAAACGCGTCACCGCATGGACCGGCGAGCGGGACCGGCGCTACAGACGCCCGTCGCCTGCCCTCCCCCGCGTGCGGGAGAGGGCAGGCGCTGCCGACGGGCGGGACAGTTGCGTCCGGGTGCCTCACTACTTGGCGAAGTAGCTCCTGATGAACTTCATGAAACGCTCGCACTCTTCGACCGTGCCGGGCGTGACGCGGAAGTAGCCGTCTTTGCCGTGGATCGGCTTGATGGTCTTGAGGAAGAGCTTGTCGGAGTCGTAGGCGGCCTTGACGATCTCGCCGGTGGTCTTACCGGAGACCGAGGCGTCGATCAGCATGTAGTTGCCGTGGGCCGGATACGGGTTCAGACCGAGAGCCTTGAGCTCTTTGGTGAACGTGTCCATCCAGTCGTTGTTGTACTTGACCTTGCCAGCGATCTCCTCGGGGTTGTCGAGGATGGCTTCGGCGGCGGCCATGGCCATGAGGCTCATGTTCCAGGGCAGGTACATCTTGGTGAAGGCCTGCACGACCTCGGGGACGCCGACCATGTAGCCGAAGCGGATGCCGGCCAGGCCGAAGGCCTTGGAGAAGGTGTGCGACAGGAAGACGTGCGGATACGTCTTGATGAGGTCGACCTTCGAGGCGACCTGCGGATGGTAGTCGAGGTAGGCCTCGTCGACGCAGAGCGGAATGCCGAGCTCGCAGAACTTGATGAGGTCGACGTCGTCGATGAAGATGCCCGTCGGGTTGTTCGGGTTGATGATGAGGATCAGCTTGGTCTTTTCGTTGACCGCCGCCAGCATGCCCTCGACGTCGTACTGCAGGCCGTCCTTCTGCAGGTCGATCTGCACGTTCTTGGCGCCGCACAGGCCAGCACGCGAGAGGAACATCTCGAACGTCGGGTTCGACAGCAGGAACTCGTCGCCAGGCTGCAGGAAGATGCGCATCATGGCGTCGATGGTCTCGGACGAGCCGTTGGCCAGCGCGATGTTCTCGGGGCCGACGCCGTGAAGGGCGCCGATCTTGGTGCGCAAACGCAGCATGCTGTCGGGGTAGCGGTTACCCTTCTTGACAATCTCGGTGACGGCGTTGACCACCTTGTCGGACGGCGGCACCGGGTTCTCGTTCAGCATCATGCGGCCGTAGTCGGGCTGCGCCCAGGCCTTGTCGAGGATGCTGGTGTTGTACTCGGGCGCGGTCTCGAGCCACGGTACGAACAGATCAGTCACGTTCGCCGTTTTCTCCGTCATGCTCATTCGTCCTTTCGTCAACCGGGATCGTCAGGAAGCGGGAGTAGGTGCGCAGCTGCCCTTGAGGCAGTTGCCCGCGAAGTCGACCATCTCTTGAGTAGCCTTCGAGAAGGCGGCGTGGGTCTTCACGAGGGCCGGATGCGTGGCGTACTCCTCGCGGGTGTAGCCGTTCTCGTCGTAAGCGCGAGCGAAGTAGGGGATGCGCAGGAGCTTGTCCATGACATCCTTCGGCGGATCGACTTCGATCTGGTTGGGCTTGAACTTGATGTTCTCGGCGCCCGGGAAGTTGATGCACTCGTCGATGAACGACGGCGGGCAGGTGACGACCACGTCGGCGCCGGCCTTCTCTTCGAGGTGCCAGAGGCGCAGCTGACCGTCGACCGTGGGGCCGACACGCAGCGAGCAGGAGAGCATCTTGCTCGGGTAGTTGCGCTCTTTGATGATGCGGCAGGCCTTCTTGAAGATGGCCAGCTCGGCCATGCGGACGTCGCCTTCGGAGAGCTCGATGCCGACTTCTTTACCGGCTTCGCGCAGGCCGCCGAGGTCGCCGTAGCGGGCTTCCATGTGGGTGATGACCGAGCGCCACTTCGACAGGTCGACGCCGTTGGCCTTGGCCTTCTCGACGCCGCGCTGCACCGACTTGGCGCAGTCCATGAGCTGCGAAAGGACGAAGGTCATGGTGTTGTTGGTGGCGATGCCGCGCGCGGTGAGCTCTTCGATCACTCCGTAGCCCTCGGCCGTGCCGGGGACCTTGACCATGACGTTCGGGTTGATCTTGTAGATCTCGAGCGCCTGCGCCAGCATGGCCTCGCCGTCGAACGCGCTGCGCGGGTCGACCTGGCCGGAGAGGAAGCCCTCTTTGTGGCCCGAAGCCTCGAAGAGCGGCAGGAACATGTCGGAGCCCTGCTTGACGACCTCTTTGTAGAGCAGCCAGAACAGCGTCTCGGTGTCGAGATCGTCGTGGGCCGCGAGAATGCCGTCGGCGACCTTCTGCCAGTACGGCGGATCGTCTTTGAAAGCGGCCAGCGAGAGCGGCGGGTTGGTGGTGACGCCGCGGAAGAGCTGGCTCATCGGATCGTCAAGGTTGTACATGCGCTTGAACTGAGCCTTGAGGTTGTCGACATCGCCGGGCTCGGCCTTGGCGAGCATCTTCTTTTGCCAGTTCGCGAAGATGACCGGCGAAGAATCCCACCAGATCTCCATGCCGGGACTGACCGCGACCAGATCCTCCAGAAGATTCCGTTCCTTCATGTCTCTCCCTAGATGACGATTGTGGGCCCATGGTGGATTGTGTGCGCACCCTGAGCTTCGCTCGGACGCGAACAAGCCTACGGGACCAAGGGTGGCGCTGCAACCGCGCAGAACGCCTTTTTTCGGACGAATGCAGGCGTGATGTTGGACGTGGCGGCGACTTGTCGTGAATACCCGCCGCGCCGCGGCCTGTGCAGAAGTGTGCGCCTGTGGGAGCAACTGCTCCCCCGCCGTTCGTTGCGCTCAAGGGTCCGGCCCTGACTGGTCGGCGGTGTCGGACGTCGAGGTCCCCGCTCGGGCGGCGCCACTGCGCCGCCCGCCCTGCGCCCGACTGCCAGTGTACCCCGTTTGCCCGCGTTGCCAAGTAAGACAACGGCGGCGGGCGCGAGCGCGCGAGTGGCTGCGCGCCGGACGTCCGGGCGGCGCCGTCGGCGCCCCCGCGTCAGCCGACCGCGGGCGGCGAGCACGCCGCCTGCCCCGGCTACAGCAAGGGGCCGAAGGCTGGCTCGTAGGCCGCTTTGGGCATCTCGAAGCGCACGGTGCGCAGCGGGTCGACCATCTGCGAGATGCGCACCTCGCCGACGGCGCTCATGAGCATGACGGCGTCGGCCAGCCCCATACCCAGGCGCGCGTGCAGCAGGTCGGCCATGGCGGTCGTGGCCATGGTCGCCGCCTCGTCGAGCGTGGAGGCCGAGGCGATGGTCGCCACCAGGTCTGCGTTTTCGAGCAGGGGGTCGGTGAGCTTCAGATCGCGGCGCACGCCGAGCTGCAGCGTGACCGCGCCGGCCACCTCGACACCGGTGACGGCGACCTCGCCGTCGCCCATGGCGGCGTGCAGGTCGCCGGCGGCGAGCAGGGCGCCGGGTACCTGCACCGGCAGGTAGATGGTGGCGCCCTCGCCGATCAGGCGGGTGTCCATGTTGCCGCCGTGGGGACCTGGCGTGCCGCAGGGCACGTCGGCGCCGGCCGGCGCCACGCCGATGACGCCGATCATGGGCCGGGTGGGAAAGCTCGGTCCGCCCTGCCACTGCGCGCGACCGCCGGCGATGGCGAGAAACCGCCAGTCGAGCTCGTCGATGCGATCGCCCAGCACTCCCCAGCCGCCGCCCGTGCACATGACGCCGTGGTCGGCGATCTCGAGGCGTTCGATGCGCACGGCGAGCACGTCGCCGGGCTCGGCGCCTTCGACGTAGACCGGCCCGGTCGCCGGGTTGACCGTGTCCCAGTCGATGCCGCGCCCCACGTCGTCGGCGCCAGCCACCTGATCGGAGAAGCAGTCGGCCGTCTCCAGGCGAATGGTGTCGCCCGCGGCCACGCGCGCGACGGGCGCTGCGGCGTGCGACATGGTCAGCACGCTGTGGTCTTTGGTGACGGTCGCGGCAGCCATCAGGCATCTCCCCCCGGTGTGGCGACGGCGACCGTGGTGTCGTCTTCGTAATGGATCTGCGCGACGGCAGCCACGGCGCGCGGGTTGCGCGAACGCAGAACGAGCAGCACGACGATGCCGATCACCACCCATGCGGCCATGGCGTAGGCCGCATACGAGTATGGCGCCGACAGTGACACGATGAACGACAGGCCGGGCACGCCGGTGATGCCGGCGGCGCTCATGAAGCCGGGCAGCAGGAACAGGAAGCCGATGATCGGCACCACGATGTGGTAGACGACGCGCCGCTCCTCGCGGTGATGGCGGGCGAACAGCCCGATGCAGGCCAGGTTGGCGATCATGTACACCGGCACGACGAGCACGACCAGGCCGGTGCCGATGATGCCGAAGGCGATCTGCGGCGTGTATCTGAAGCCCAGTCCCAGGCCCAGGGCACAGCTCACGACGAGCTCGATCAGAATGCCGACCCGCGGCGACTTGAACCGGGGGTGCAGGTCGGCGCAGGCCCGCGGAAACGCGCCGACGCGGCCGAAGGCGTAGGCCGTGCGGGTGAACACGTTGGTGCCCGAGTTGGCGTTGGCCAGCGTGGAGTTGATGATGGCGATCAGCACGAGCAGCCAGAACACGCCCGAGACGCTGCGCGCGAGGCCGTCCCAGGGCACGCCGTTGGCGGAGCTCGCAAAGCCGCTGAAGACGCGCGGCCCAAACGAGACGTCGGCGGCGTAGGTGGTGAAGATGTAGAGCGCGCCGATCGCCACGGTGGCCAGCACGACCGCCAGCGGGACGTTGCGCCGCGGGTTCCTGGTCTCCTCGGCAAGCGGCGCCGCGGCTTCGAATCCGGAGAAGGCAAGCAGTGCGCCGACCGCCCCCGCCGTCACCCCCGAAAAGCCGATGAACCCCTTCGCGTTGGCGTACTTCGTGCCGAAGACCGCCAGCGTGTTGTGGTCGCCGGCCTTGACGACCAGCACGACCGCCAGGGTGAGGAACACGAGGATCTCGATGAGGCCCAGCCACACGCCGGTGCTGGTCGATGTATGCACGCCGCGATAGACGAGGCCGCAGACCAGGAACGTGCCGAGCAGCATGAAGACCCACCAGGCGCCGAGGGGGAAGCCAGCGCTCTCGGAGTGCCATTCACCGGCCACGGTATAGCCGAGCTGCAGCATGACGAGGGGCACGATCAAGACCTCGACGGCAGCGTAGGCCCAGCCCACCAGAAAGCCGATCGAGGGGCTCAAGCCGACCGCGCTGTAGGTGGCCACCGAGCCGGCCGCCGGGATGTGCCTGGCGAGCTGCCCTATGCTAGCCGCGGTGAAGAGGATGCCGACGAAGGCGATGAGGACCGAGAGCGGCAAGGCGCCGCCGGCGAAGGCCGCTCCCAGCGGGATCGAGGCGGCGATGGCCGCGCCGGGGGCCATCGACGTGATCGACTGGAAGAGCGCCGCCATGAGCCCGACCTGGTTGCGGGCCAGCTGTGGTGGTGTCGTGATCTCGCTCATCTCGCGTCCTGCCTTTTCGCCGGTTCCCAGAGCCGACCGCCGAGCGCGCAGCGCCGCGGGCGCCACCGCGTAGACGGCGCGAGACGACAGTTTCTACCAGCTCGAAGTGCGACGCAACAATGGATTCCCCGCTTCCTCGAAACTAGGCGCGGCGCGGCGTTCCGCCGCGCCGCGCCACGCCGACAAGTTGAGAGCGCGGCCCGCGACCGTCTAGACTAGGCGGCAGCGTCGGCGCGACACCGTCGCGAAAGCGACCACCCACCGCGGCGCGCGTCGCAAGGCGTGGTGGGAGCTCTCTCTTTCGTTTCCGGCCGAGGAGATCGGTGACCGAACCAAAGAAACGCCATTTGCTGCTGTCCGGCCGCGAGCTGTTCGCCAGCCTCTCGGTACGCACCCGTGAGATCGTCCTGCTTGTGGTGCTCTCTGTCCTTCTGGCGGTGTTGCAGGCCCTGGCGGCCGGCATGTTGTCGCCCGTGCTGCAGTACATCGAGTTCGGCAAGTCAAAGAGCGGCAGCGGTATCTTCGGCACCATGCTCTACCGGGGCCTCAGCGTTCTCGGGCTGCAGGTGACGCTGCTGACGCTCCTTGTGCTTGCCTTTGTGCCCATCCTGCTGCGCGAGTTCATCTACCTGGCGTACATCGCCTACTCATCGCGCGTGCAGCAGCGAGCGCTGGTGCGTCTGCGCTCCACCGGCTTTGCCGCGATCGTCCAGGGCGACCTTGCCTTCGCCGTCAGCGAAGGCAACAACCAGCTGGTCAGCACCCTCACCGCCCAGGTCCAGCGCGGCGGCGGTGCCATCACGCAGTTCCTGAACCTGATCTCGATCGGCCTGCTGATCGTCATGTACGTCCTCGTGCTGGGCGTGCTCGAGCTCAAGCTGACCCTGATCACCATGGTGGCGCTCGCCCTTATCTCGCTGCTGGTCAACAACGCCATCAAGCGCTCGCGCGCGCTGGGCCGCGAGACGGCCGAGCTGAACAACGAGAGCTACTCGGTGATCTCCGAGCGCATCAACGCCCTGCGGCTCATCAAGATGCTCGGCCAGGAAGACAAAGAGACCGAGATCGTCACCGATGTCGTGGAGCGCTTCGGCGACGCGCAGCGGCGCATCTCCGTCCTGAGCGGCGTCGTCGAGATCACGATCGACCCCCTGCAGATGCTCATGCTGTTCGCCGTGATCTTCGTAGGCGTCCAGTACTTCCACGCCAGCCTCGCCACGGTCGGCCTCTTCCTCTTCATCCTGCTGCAGCTCAACGTCAACGTGAAGGGCTTCAACAACGGTCGCCAGACCTTGTCGGCCAACATCGACAGCCTCCACCTCGTGCGCATGACCTTCAAGCGCGCCAGCGCCTCGCGGCACATCATCGGGGGCGAGACGCCGTTCGAGGCGTTGGTCGACGGCATCCGTCTCGAGGGCGTGAGCTTCGCCTACGGCGACGAGACCGAGGAGCTCGTGCTCAAGGGCGTCGATCTCGAGATCCCCTGTCGCTCGCAGACGGCCATCGTCGGCAGGTCGGGCTCGGGCAAGTCGACGCTCGTCGACCTCATCCCGCGCCTGCGCGACGCGAAGGCGGGCCGCGTTCTGTTCGACGGCCGACCCGTGCAGGACTTCGACCTGCGCACGCTGCGCCGTTCCATCGGTTTCATGACCCAGGACGCGTTGCTGTTCAACGACACCATCTTCAACAACCTGGTCTACGGCCTCGAACGCGAGCCCGACGCCGACGAGATCGCCGGGGCGCTGCAGGCGAGCTTCTGCGCGAACTTCGTCGAGAAGCTGCCCAACGGCCTCGAGACCAACGTCGGCGACCGCGGCGTGCGCCTCTCGGGCGGCGAGCGCCAGCGACTGGCGCTCGCCCGCGTCTTCTTGCAGGACCCCGAGATCCTCATTCTCGACGAGCCCACCAGCGCCCTCGACTCCGAGTCGGAGCAGTTCATCCAGCAGGCCCTCGACAGCGTGCGCCACCGCAAGACGCTCATCGTGATCGCGCACCGGCTGTCGACCGTGCAGCACTCCGACCAGATCGTGGTGCTCAACCACGGCGTGATCGAAGAACGCGGCACCCACGACGAGCTGCTCGATGCCGAAGGCGCCTACCGCAGACTGTTCGACTTTCAGATCTACGGCTAGCGGCGCGCCGGTAGGCAGAAACGCGCTGGCCCGGCGGGCCTCTTCCCCGCCGCCCACTTCCCCCTGCCCCTGCCCGTCGCACTAACCGCCCGTCCTGACCGCCTTGTCCTGACGAACCCGCCCTTGCAGCCCGCCCTACCGCTTCGCCCTGACGAACCCGTCCTTGCCGCCCGCCCTACCGCTTCGCCCTGACCGTCTTGTCCTGACGACCCGACCCAGACTTGGCGCGCGCCTTCACCGCGGCCCCTTCTGTGGACCGGGCCCCGACCGCGGTAGCGGTCGGGGCCCGGTGTCGTGAGGCCTGCTGTGCTTGCGAAAGCCGGGATCACCCGGGCCGCGGTCGTCTACTTCACCGTGACGTGCATGGCCTTGGCCGCCGACAGGTTGCCGGCGAGGTCGCGCAGCTGCAGCTTCACGGTATAGGCGCCCTTGGCCAGCTTGAGGCGCAGCTTCGAGGACTGCCACGAGCTGACGCGCTTCGCGGAAATCGTGAAGGTGGTCTTGACGACCCTGCTGTGGACCTTATGCGAGAAGGTGAGGACCAGTTTGCAGGCTCCGCCCGCGTCGCGGGAACGATACCGCAGCGCCAGGTAACGGCCCCTGCGTACCGCGACGGTCGCCGCGCCGCGCAGGGTGAAGACGGGCCGCACCGTGTCGATCGTCACCTTGAACTGCCCTGTGGGGCCGGCGTTACCGGCGACGTCCATCGAGTAGTAGGTGATGGTGTGCACGCCGTCGGCCTTGTGGTTGGCGAGTGCAGGGACGACCGCCGTGGTGCCGGACTTCCAGCTACCGGCGTCGATCTTGAAGAAGGTCGTCGCGTAGCCCGACAGCGTGTCGGGGGCGCTGAAGCGCACGGTGGTGGTGGCGCGTTGCGGCGTGGTCGGACCGGCGACGACGGTCGCGGGACCGACGGTGTCGATGTTCACGTAGCCGGTGCTCTGGCTCCACGAGTCGCCGACGTTGTCGCTCGAGCGATAGTCGACGCGGTGCGAGCCGTCACCGGTGACGCTGAACGGGCCCGTGTAGGCGAGCCACTGGCCGCCGTCGACACGGTACTGGGTGGTGATCGTGCCGCCGCCGCCGCTCGTGGAGAGAGTGACGCGAGCCGACCCCGTGTCTAGCCAGCCGGAATGACTGTCGGCCGCGAGACCGCTCGCCAGCGTCACAAGAGCCTGGTCGGGCACGATGTTGACGTAGCCGACCCTGGGAGTCTCGGCGTTGCCCAGGGCGTCGACCGAGTAGTAGGTGATCGCGTGCGAACCCACCCCCGTGACCGTGAAGGGCCCGGTGTAGGCGACCGCGGTCGCCGCGGCGCCGTCGACGGAGTCGGTGTACCAGGTCCCCGCCTGGCCGCCGGTCATGCCCGAACCGAGACCGGGGTCGGCCGCCGTCAGGGTGACCTTCTGGGAGTCGTGGATGTAGCCGCCGTCGCTCACGTTGACCAGGCCGGTGGCGGTCGTGACCGGCGGCGTGGTGTCGATGTTGACGAAGCCGGAGTGAGCGGTCTCCAGGTTGCCCGCGGCGTCGACCGCGTAGTACCGCACCTGGTTCGGGCCCTCGGCCTTCACGGTGAAGGGGCCGGTGTAGGCGGAGTAGGTGCTGCCGTCGAGCGAGTAGAAGATGCCGGCCTGGCCGCCCGTCATGCCCGAACCGGGATCGGCGTCTGACGCCGTCAGCGTGACGCTCTGGGCGCCCTGCTGCCAGCCCGTCGTGCCGTCGACCTGCAGGCCCGTAGCGCTGCTGGTCGGGGCCACGGAATCGACGTTGACGTAGCCGCTCTGCCGCGCTTCCTGGTTGCCGACCTTGTCGGTCGAGTAGAACGTGACCTTGTGCGGGCCTTCGTCGGTGATGGTGATGGGGCCCGTGTAGGTCTGGGGCGCCTGGCTGCCTATCTGATAGGTGGTAGTGCCGACGCCGGACTGGTCGTCGTTCGCGTCGAGGGTGACGGTCGCAGGGCTGGGCTGCCAGTCGTCGGCAGGCCCGACGGCGAGGTCGGCCGTGGTCGTGACCGGCGCGGTGGTGTCGATCTGCGGCGTGAGGGTGTTTGGCGCCTCTT
>CAZFJE010000002.1:0-27905 GCA_964519555.1 uncultured Thermoleophilia bacterium | reverse complement strand
GCGCGGTGGTGTCGATCTGCGGCGTCAGGGTGTTTGGCGCCTCTTTGTTGCCGGCCTTGTCGGTCGACCAGTAGGTGATCGGGGTGGCGTCGGTGGCGGTGATGGGGCCACTGTAGGGGGTCGCCGGACCGTTGCCGATCTGGTACCAGGTGGTGTCGAGGCCCGAAGTCGAATCGGTCGCGTGCAACGTCACCTGGACCGTGCCGTTCGTCCAGCCGCTCGGGTCGGTGGCGGCAGTGGTGACCGGCGGCTTGCTGTCGATGTTGATGTGGCCGGTGTGGAAGTCTTCGGCGTTGCCGGCGGCGTCGGTCGACCAGTACGTGATCACGTGGCTCGCGTCGCCGCTGACCGGTACGGGCGCGCCCGTGTACTGCGCGCTCGCCCCGCCGTCGATCGTGTAGTTCGTCGTGGCGAGACCCGACCCGCCGGTGTCGCTCGCTGCGAGCGTGAAGCTCGTGGCCGCGGTGTGCCAGGCAGACGTGCTCGTGTCGGCCAGGCCGGTCGCGACCGTGACGGGCTTGATGACGTCGATGTTGACGAAGCCGTTGTGAGCCGCCTCGACGTTGCCGGCGTTGTCGACCGACCAGTAGCTGATCGCGTGGCTGCCGGGCGTCGAGATGCTGAAGGGAGTCGTATAGGTCTGGGGCGCCCCACTGTCGACGGTGTAGTAAGTGGCGGCGACGCCAGACGGGGTGTCGGTCGCCGACAGGGTGACCGTCGTGGCCGCGTTGATCCAACCGGTCGAGGCGCTGGTCGCCAGACCGGTCGCCGTGGTGGCGGGCGCCGCGAGGTCGACGTTGACGAAGCCGTTGTGAGCCGCCTCGACGTTGCCGGCGTTGTCGACCGACCAGTAGCTGATCGCGTGGCTGCCGGGCGTCGAGATGCTGAAGGGAGTCGTATAGGTCTGACGCGCCCCACTGTCGACGGTGTAGTAAGTGGCGGCGACGCCGGACGGGGTGTCGGTCGCCGACAGGCTAACCGTCGTGGCCGTCTTGTTCCAGCCGGTGGTCGCGCTCGTCGCTACGCCGGTCGCCGTGGTGACAGGCGCGGTCAGGTCGACGTTGACGAAACCACTATGGGCCGTCTCGACGTTGCCGGCGTTGTCGACCGACCAGTAGCTGATCCTGTGGCTGCCGGTCGTCGCGACAGTAAAGGGGGTCGTATAGGTCTGACGCGCCCCACCGTCGACGGTGTAGTAAGTGGCGGAGACGCCGGACAGCGCGTCGGTGGCGGTGAGGGTCACGAGCGGGGCGTTCGTCCAGTTGCTGCCCGCGCCGGCAACCAGTCCCGATGCAGTGGTAGCCGGTGGCGTGGCGTCGATGCGCACGGCGTAGGTGGCGGTCGGGCCGCCCGCGCCGAGAGCGTCGACGGCGCGCACGTGCATGTACCAGGTGCCGTCGGCCAGTCCGCTGAACTTGGCGGCGAGCTTGGTCGTGAAGTAGGAACTGCCAAGCAGCACGCTGACGGTGCCGTCACTGTAGTTGGAGACTGCGATGTCGCCATAGCCGTCGTGGTTGAAGTCGCCCAGCGCCACCCAGAACGGGCCGTTGCCCACCGGCAGATCGACTTTCGGCTGCAGCGTGCCGTCGCCGTTACCGTAGAGCACGCTGACGCTGTTGGCCGCGTGGTTCACCGTCACCAGGTCGATCGCGCCGTCGTGGTTCATGTCGGCCGCGGCGAGCGAGTACGGGCCGGAACCGGTCGCATAATCGACGTGAGGGGCGAAGGTGCCGTTGCCGTTGTTCAGCAGCACGCTCACGGTGCTGACGTAGTTGGCCGTGGCGATGTCGGGATGGCCGTCGCCGTTCAGGTCGGCCAGCACGACGGTCTCCGGGGTCGAGCCGCAGGCGTAACTGGTCGCCGACTGGAACGTGCCGTTGCCGTTGCCCATCAGTACGCTCACCGTGTTCGTGTCGATGTTCGCCGTGACCACGTCCTGCTTGCCGTCGCCGTTCAGGTCGCCGACGGCGATCGACGTGGGGTGCGAGTCGGTACCGAACATGGTCGGCGCTCCGAAGGTGCCGTTGCCCTGGTTGAGCAGCACGCTGAGGTTGCTCGTGCCGGCGTTGGCCGTGACGACGTCGAGCTTGCCGTCGCCGTTGAAGTCGCCGAGGCGCATGCTCTCGGGCGAAGTGCCCGCGCCGGTCGTGTAGTCGACGTGCGGTTGAAAGGTACCGTCGCCGTTGCCCAGCAGCACGCTGATCGTGTTGGCCGACTCGTCGCAGACGACGATGTCGGGCTTGCCGTCGCCGTTCACGTCGCCGATCGCCAGCGACCAGGGATCGGTGCCGGTGGCGTAGTTGACGGCAGGCTTGAAGGTGCCGTCGCCGTTGCCGATCAGCACGCTCACGGTGTTTGAGGCCGAATTCTCGACGACGAGGTCGGGCTTGCCGTCGCCGTTCAAGTCGGCGACGCAGTCTTCGGCCGGGTTTGAGCCGATCGTGTAGTCGACCTTGGGCAGGTACGACAGCGCCGCCGTGCTGGTCGACGCCACCGGCACGGTGTTCGGGTTCTGGTCGAGCACGAAGGAGTAGCCCGCGATGGTGCCGCCGCCCTCGGTCGCCGCCGTCCAGGTGAACGCAGGATTCAGCGAGGGATACCAGGTCGACTGCGAGGGGTGGGTCGTCGAGTTGATCGTGACCGACCCAGGGGTGGCCGCGAGCGCGACGCTCGCCCAGACGGCAAACACAGCCACCACCACTGCCGTGACGATCGGGAGAGTCATGCGTCTCGTCAGTTTTTGGGCCTGTGTCATCTCTACCTCCGCGTAGTGCAAAGGTGGCAGGCGCCTGCCACCTCAGTAGTTCGTCCAGCAGTACCTATCGGCGACGCGCTATCGCGAGCTCATGGGACATCCGTTTATTCATAGAACGTACGTTTAGATACCTGACCGTACTAAGCAATATGTAAGGACTGCCTACGGCCTGGTCCGCCCCCGCTCACGCTCGAAACCGCGCGCCCGTCGAGGGCAGCGGCGCCCCAAACGCCGCTCTTGCGATGAGTTCGGGCTCGCCGTCGCCGCTCCTTCCCCGTGCGAATCGGGCATCGTGCCTATCGTCCCTGGGAGTCCCGCCGCCCGAACCCTTTCTGCGTAGGAGGAGTGACCCTTATCGGTGCGGCGTCGGGGGAGACCTTGAATCGACGGGAACAGAACCAGCGGATGTCTCGCCTGATCTGCATCATGGGGTCACTCGTATGCGCCCTCCTGCTTTTCTTCGCGAGTCTGCCGGCCTTCGCCGGCGCGCGCACCGCAGCGAGCTGCCCCCTCACTCGCTCTACGGTGGCACGCGCCGGCGCGGCAGACCATGCGGGCCCCTTCGCCTCAGCCACCGCCGACGCCCCGCTGCTGCGCGTCGGGCGCGCGAGCGCGCACCTGAGCTCGCAGGGCGCCGGCCCACAGACCAGCGTCTCTTCGCTGGTCTCTTCGCTGAACTGGGCCGGCTACGACGTCACCAGCGGCGGCCCGACCAGTGTCACCGCCAGCTGGACCACGCCGGCCATCGCCACGCCGAGCACGGCGCTGTCGTACGCCAGCTTCTGGGTGGGCCTCGACGGCGACGGCAGCGGCACGGCGGAACAGGCCGGTGTCGCCGTCAGCTCGCGCGACGGCCGCGTCGCCTACTACGCCTGGTATGAGATGTATCCGGCCGTCGAGGTCCCCATCACGAGTCTTACGGTGAGCGCCGGCGACCTGATGACCGCGACCGTGACGAGCGACGGCAGCGGCCAGTTCACCCTTGCGGTCGCCGACCATACGACGCAGCGCTCCTTCACCACCACGCAAAGTGGACCGGCGACGCCCCCCGCGTCGGCCGAGATCGTCGCCGAAGCGCCGACCGACGCCTCGATCGGCGGTCTGCTGCCGCTCGCCGGCTTCGGCGCGGTGGACTTCACCCAGTGCGCCATCGACGGCCGGCCCGTCGGCGCCTTCGGCCGCAACCAGATCGCCATGGTCGGCCGCGACGGCGTCACCGTGGCCGCGGCCTCGCTGCTCTCAAGCGGCGGCACGAGCTTCACGGTGTGCCAGACCACGGGCGACGTCACGGCCCCCATCACCACCGCCTCGGGCGCCGACGACCTCTGGCACAACCGGCCGGTGACCGTCACCCTGAGCGCCACTGACGGTCCGGGCGGCAGTGGCGTGGCCTGCACCGAGTACAAGATCGACGGGGGGTACTGGACTGCCGCGACGAGCCTGCCGACGAGCCTGACGGTGGCAGCCCCGGCCGACCACTCGAACGACGGCTCGCACGTGGTGCTCTACCGCTCGGTCGACGGCGCCGGTAACCCAGAGACGCCCAAGATCTGCACGGTCAACATCGACACCCGGCCGCCCCGGCCCGTGGCGCACGGCGCCGTGACCGTCAAACGGGGCCGTAGCGCCACCCTCGCCTATTCGATAGCCGACCCGCACTCCGGTCTGACGACGGCCGACGTGACGATCAAAGTCAAGACGCCCGCCGGCCGCCTGGTGGCCACCCTCGCGCGCAACGCCGCGGCGCTCAACACCCCGCTCGTCGCGCGCTTCGCCTGCCGCCTGGCAGCGGGGCGCTACCGTTTCTCCATCTACGCCACCGACGCCGCCGGCAACGTGCAGTCGAGCGTCGCCTCGAACATCCTCACCGTCAGATAGCGTCACCGACGCGACACGGCTCCGGCGTGCGCTGAGCTCAACCCCTGCAGGGTCGACCCAAACCTGCCGATTGAAGAGTCGGCGACAGCCGCGCCGATCCGACGTAGGGGGTAGTTCTCTTGGCACTCGCGAACATCGTCCTCGAGCAGATGGCCACGGGGGCGATCGCCGTCGACGATGCCGGCATCGTCTCGCTCTACAACCACGCCGCCCAGGAGATCCTGGGCGTGCCGGCCGACAGCGTGCTGGGCCGCACCTGCGCGAGCCTCGCCGACGGCGGCGAGCCCATGGGAGCCATCGCCCGCGCCCTGGCCGCCGGCCTCGCCGGCGGACACAGCAAGGCGCGCGTCCAGCTCGAGGTCGACACCGCCGGCGGACGGCGCATGCTCGGCTACGGCCTTCACGTACTGGGCGACCCGGCCATCGTCGCCATGATCTTCACCGACCTCACCGCGACCCTCGACCGCGAACGCCGCGCCCACGCCGAGCGCCAGGTCTCCGACGCCGGCCGGCTGGCCAGCGCCATGGCGCACGAGCTCAAGTCGCCGCTGGCCACCATAGGACTGTACGTCGGCCTGCTGCGCCGCCAGCTCCCGCCCGACGGTCCCGCGCTCACCAACTTAGACGTCATCGCCGCCGAGCTTGCCGATTGCCAGTCCCGCCTGTCGACCATCCTGCACTCGATGGCCGGCGCGGCCCGCGACGGCGCCGGACTGCGACTCAGCTCGCTGGCCGCCGCGATCGACGCCATCGTCACCGAACAGCGTCTGCGCGCGCCCGACACCGAGCTGCTGGTCAGCGCCGTGGGCGACGCCCGCGTGGCCGTCGGGCACGCCGAGCTTTCGTCGATCGTCGGCAACCTCGTGAGCAACGCGATCGAGGCCGACGGCGACGGCGACGCCGTCGAGATCACGCTGACCATCGCCGACGGCAGCGCCCTCGTGTCGGTCGCCGACCGCGGTCCCGGCCTGCCCGACGGCGACGTCTTCGCCCCGTTCTTCTCGACCAAGGCGCAGGGCACGGGCCTGGGGCTGTGGCTCGTGCGGCGGCTCGCCCTGGGGGCGGGCGGCGACCTGTCGGCGGTCGACCGCGCGGGCGGTGGCGCCGTCTTCACCGTGCGGCTGCCGATCGCCGACCGCGTGCGCCTGGCGACTCGCCAGGTGCTCGTCGTCGACGACGACGTGCGCCTGGCGAGCGCCGTGGTCGACGCGCTACGCGACACCGGCTGCGCGGTCGAAAGCGCGACCAGCGCCGAAGACGCCTTGGCGCTCGCCGCCGCCCGGCGCTTCGATTGCGCCGTCTTCGACTACCATCTGCCCGGCCTCGACGGCGTCGAGGCGGTCGGCCGCCTGCCCGGACTGCCGGCTCTCGTGGTCAGCAGCGACGAGACTGCGGCGGCGGCACTTGCCGCCGGCGGCAAGGAGAACGCCTGGTTCATGGCGAAGCCGTTTGTCATGGACGATCTACTCGATGCGCTGGCCCTGGTCGCGGAGCGACGCTCATGACCATCCGCGTGGTCATCGCCGACGATCACGCCCTGTGGCGCGCCGGTCTGGCGCAGCTTCTCGAAGCTGAGGGACTCGAGGTGGCCGCCCAGGCGGCCACCGGCGACGAAGCCCTCGACGCGGTGCGCGACAACCCGGGCGCCGTGCTGCTACTCGACATCTCCATGCCTGGACGGCTCGACGGGCTGGCCACCACCGCCCGCCTCAAGGAGCGCGGCGACGACGTCAAGGTCATCATCGTGAGCGGCCGCGACGACCGCGACGCGCTGTTCAGCTCGATCACCGCGGGGGCGCGCGGCTACATCGCCAAAGACGCCGACCCGGCGCAGCTGATCGGCGCCATCCACCTCGTCGCCGGCGGCGGCAGCGCCTTCGGCGGCTCGGTCACCGAGGGCCTCGCGGGGGGCGTCACCGGCCTCGACTACGCGCCCGGCGAGTACGAACGGCGGCGTCTCGACCTGTCCGAGCGCGAGCTGCAGGTGCTGCGCCTGCTGGCCACGCCCATGACCGCCGCGCAGATCGCGTCGCACCTGTTCCTGTCGACCAAGACGGTGCAGAACCACGTCTCGTCGATCTACCGCAAGCTCTCCGTGCGTAGCCGCTCCGAAGCCGTGGTCAAGGGCATCGAGCTGCACTTCATCTCGGGCGGTTCCTCCTAGGCGGGCGACGCCCGACCACGGGTCGCTCAACCGAGTGGCCCTCCCTGCCGATGACCCCATAGTCGGCCACGGCAGAGGAGCCTCCACGAATCCGCTACGACCCCACGCCACGATCAGCCACGAAACGACCCGCCTGCGCTCCGCATGTGTCGCGCTCTGCGCCGCCGCGCTCCTCACCGTCGGCCTGTCGCTGGCTGCCGGCCCGGCCGCCGCCGCAACGCCGCGCGACCCCTCGTTCAGCCCCGCCGCGCAACGCGCGGCTGCCGTCTCGTGGGGCGCCCTGAGCGGCGCCGCCTTCACGGCCGACGACCTCATCTCAGACGTCAACTTCGGGGCGGTCGATTCGCTCGACCAGGCGGCCGTGCAGAAGTTCCTGGCCGCACAGACGGGCGTGCTCGACACCTACCAGGCGGCCGACCACCTCGGCGTCAAACGCAGCGCCGCGGCCATCGTGGTGCAGGCGGCGCACGCGTGGGGGGTCAGTCCTAAGGTGATCCTCGCCACCCTGCAAAAAGAGCAAGGCCTGCTGAGCGCGACCAATCCGAGCGCGAGCGCCCTTGCCTGGGCGATGGGCTGCGGCTGTCCCGATTCGGGCTCGCGCGCCACCGTCTACGAAGGCTTCGGCAACCAGATCTGGTACGGCGCCGAGTCGCTGCGCAGCGACGGCCAGGCCTGGTATGCCGGCATCGCCAAGACCTGCGGCGACGGCACCGTCAAGCCGGCCGACAAAGCAAGCTACGCACTCTACACCTACACGCCCTGGATCGGCGTGGCCGGCGGCGGCAACAAGCTGTTCTGGACGCTCTACCACGAGTATTTCGGCGACCCGCTGGCGGTCGACACGACGGCCCCCGTCACGACGGTCACGGGCGCCGACGCGGCGTGGCACCCGAACGCCGTGACTCTCACCTTCAAGGCCGTCGACAACGCCGGCGGCACGGGCGTGGCCGCCACGCAGTACAAGCTCGGTGCCGGCGCCTGGACCACGGCCACCAAGCTCACCTTCCCCGCCCCCGCCAACCACAGTGGCGACGGCGTCCACGTGGTCTCCTACCGCTCGGTCGACGACGCGGGCAACCAGGAGAAGGCCCGCACCTGCACCGTGAAGATCGACACCACCGCCCCGACCACGACGGTGGCCGGCGCCGACGCCGGCTGGCACAACAAGGCTCAGACGCTGACCTTCGCCGCGCTCGACATCGGCGGCAGCGGCGTGGCCTGCACTCAGTACGCCCTCGACACCGGCGCCTGGATCAAGGCCTCTACACTCACCATACCGGCCCCCGCCGACCACAGCGACGACGGCGTGCACTCGGTCGCCTACCGCGCCATCGACATGGCCGGCAACGTGGCGCCGTCGCGAAGCTGCACCGTGCGCATCGACACGCGCCGCCCGCAGCCCTTTGCGGCGGCGGCCACGGTGACGAGCGGCCGCACGGCCAAGCTGCTCTACCGCATACGTGACGCGCGCCCCGGCTCGCCGACCGCCGACGTGACCATCCGCGTGCTCGACGGCACCGGTCACCTCGTGCGCAAGCTCAAAGCGAAGGCCGTGCCGGTGAACACGCGGCTCGCGGCCACGTTTGTCTGTCACCTGGCGGCCGGGCAGTATCGCATCGTGATCTACGCGGTCGACGCGGCCGGCAACGCGCAGGCGAGCGTGGGCTCGAGCACGCTCACCGTCCACTAGGCGCGCAACGAAGTCGCGCATGCCTGAGCGGCGGCGACGACGCCGATCGACGGCCTAGGCGCGCAACGAAGTCGCGCATGCCTGAGCGGCGGCGACGAAGTCGATCGACGGCCTGGCCTGCCGGGCTCGCCCGGCGCGCGGTCTCTGGTAGGCTTGCTGTTCCCTTCGGCCGCCACGCCGCCACGCCGACTGCACGGTAGCTTGTGCCACTGATCCCCACCATCATCGGCTGGACCGTCTGCCTGGCGCTCGGCCTGTATCTGCAAGGGCGGCTGCCCGACCCCGGCCGGCTATCGCACGTGCTGTTCGCCGTGATGTTCTGGGTGACCGAGCCGGTGCTCGTCTTCTTTGCCTACAGCACGGTGCGCTTCGACACTCGCTTGCTCGTGGTCGGCGCCGTCGTCGTGACGAGCTCGTGGCTCGTGCTCGGGCTGAGCGTCGGCTGCGGCGGGCTCACCAGCCCTGACGGCCGCGAGCGCGGCGCCGTCGCGCTGGCCAGTGCTTTCGGCAACACCGGCTATGTCGGCTACCCGCTGGCGATCGCGGTGTTCGGGCCGACCGGCCTGGCGCTCGCCGTCCTGTACTCCGAGTTCCAGTTCCTGATACCGAACCTCGCCGTGTCGCGCGCCGTGGCGCGCCACTATGCGGGACCTGCCTCGCTCGCCCAATCAGAACCGGGGGCGTGGGCGCTGATGCGCGGCTGGGTAGCCAACCCGCTGGTCGCTGCTGGGGCCTTGGCGCTCGCCTTGCACTTCAGCGGTGTCGACCTGCGCCACGCGGTCGCCCCGCTCGGCACGCCGGCGGGGCTGGCGACCGGCATGTTCGGGTTCTTCCAGCTCGGGCTGGCCACGCCGCTCGAGCCCCTGGCGCACCGCCTTGCCGACCTGCCCGCGGCGGTCGCCATCCTGGCACTGCGCTGCGCCGTGGCGCCGCTGCTGCTGCTCGCCCTGGCGCACCTCGCCGGGGTGCACATGCCGGGGGTCTGCCTGCTGCTGGCCGCCACGCCCGTGGCCTTCAACTCCATCATCCTGGCGCGGGTCTTCGACCTCGACGCCGCCATGTTGCGCCTGGTGGTGGCCATCTCCACGCCCCTCGTGATCGTCGGCGTACTCGTCGGACACGCCCTGCTCTAACGCCCTTCGCTCGCGCGTTCGTCGCTTGCGACGCACTGCCTCGCCCTGATTGCGGGAATGAACACACCCGGCGGGCCCACGAAGCGGGCTCGCCGGCGAACGCCACTCAAGGGCAAACGCGCGCCGGACGGCGCGTCAGGGCCGAGGCAGCGACGACAGGCGAGACGTCATGACGGAGATCTTCCCGCCCCCCGAACACGTGCGCGCGGCGCCCGTCGTGCCGGCGCACGGGGCGCCGGCGCCGCAGCCGCGCCGAACGCGGCACGGGCGCCTGATCGGCGTGCTGGCGGGGATCGTCGTGCTGGCGGCCGTTCTGCTCGCCGTGCTGGGCGTGGGCCGGCTTTCGGGCACGCGGGCCTCGGGACTGACGCCGCGTGTGCTGCCCACCTCCACCAGCTTCCCGGTGGCCGCCCCGCCCGCGAGCGCGACGCGGCCGCTGAGCGCGGCGGCCGTGGCCGCCAAGATCGATCCCGGTCTGGTCGACATCAACGTCGTCGACGGCGCCCAGGGCGCGCAGGGTGCAGCCACAGGCATGGTGCTCACGTCCTCAGGCGTGGTCCTGACCAACAACCACGTCATCCGCGGCGCCACGCGCGTCAGCGTCAGAGACATCGGCAACGGCAAGACCTACGCGGCCAGCGTGCTCGGCTACGACCGCACGCGCGACGTCGCCCTGGTCCAGCTGCGCAACGCCACCGGGCTGCACACGGTCGCCCTGGGCGACTCGAGCACAGTGGCGCGCGGCGCCACTGTGACGGCGCTCGGCAACGCCGGCGGCATCGGCGGCCCGCCGCAGGTCGCCCGCGGCGTGGTCACCGCGCTGAGCCAGACGATCACCGCGAGCGACGCCGGCGGCGGCAACGCCCAGCGACTGCGCGGCCTGATCGAGACCAACGCCTCCATCCGCCCCGGCGATTCGGGCGGGCCGCTGGTCAACGCGGCCGGTCAGGTGGTCGGCATGAACGCCGCGGCCTCGACCGGCCTCTCGCGACGGGCGTCGGTCCAGGGCTACGCGATCCCGCTCGCCGCCGCGCTGTCGGTCGCGCGTCAGATCGCCCAGGGCACGGCCTCGGCCACGGTGCACATCGGGGCGACCGGGTTCCTTGGAGTCGAAGTCGTGCCACCCGCGCAGGCGAGCGCCGGCGGTCTGGGCGTGTCGCACGCCGGGGCGACGGTCGCCGGCGTGCTCTCCGGCTACCCGGCGGCCCGCGTGGGACTGACGGCAGGCGACGTGATCACCGCGGTCGACGGCCGCATCGTCAAGTCGGCCGCCGCGCTCACCGACCTGTTGTCGGCCCACCACCCCGGCGACACCGTGCGCCTGCACTGGCTCGACCCGACCGGCCACGGCCACGACGCCACCGTGACCCTGGCCAGCGGCCCCGCCGCCTGACCAGCACGAGCGCTCCGTGCGAGGGCCTCGGGCACCTCACCCTGGTGTCGGTCATCGGCACGGCGGCTTCGCCGTTTCAGGCGAGACGCAGGCGCGCCGCCGCCCACCCGGCGCAACCGCGCGCACTCTCTTGTCACGGCCTCATGCGTCCTTCATCTTCGCCGGCTATCTAGACCGCAGTCAGTGTGGTCCACCAGACGCGCAGGGCGAGAGCGCCCCGGCTTTACGGAGGGACGAAGCATGAAGACCATGAGGAAGTCGGCAATGCTCCCGGCGGTGACCATCGTCGCCACCGCAGTCAGCCTTGGCGCGGTGCTGGGCTATCGCCCCACCGGCAGCAACGCCGCGACCCTGCCCGCAAATCTGAAGGTGGGCGCGACCGCCGGCGTGGGAGCCGGCACGAGCGCGGTCGGCACCGATCAGTCGCTGGGGGGCGGTCTGGGAGACATCCAGGTCCGCGTCAGCGCCCGGAACGGCAAGATCACGAGCGTCGGGCTGGCCCGCCTGACGGTGCACGGGCCGCAGTCGTCGCAGGTCACCGGCAGCGTCGTGCCGCAGCTCATCGCCCAGACGATGGCCAGCAACGGCGGACCGATCCACGCGATCTCCGGGGCGACCTACACGAGTCAGGCCTACGCCAAATCGCTGCAGGCCGCGCTCGACAAGATGGCCAAGAGCGGCGGCACAAACGCGGCCCTGGCCAGTGGCGCCAAGGCGACGGTCGTCACCCCGGCCGGCGGCGGCGAAGGCGGCAACGACGACTGAGCGGCGCCGGACGGGGTGCAGTTGCGGCAAACGTCCGAGCGGCGCGCGCGCACGACTGAAAAGAGACAACGGCGGCCCGCGCGCGCCAGGCGGCGCGGGTCGCCCGACGCGAACGAGGGGCGCATGACCGACCCCTGCCGGGCGACCTTCGCCGATCTGGACGCCGTCGTGCACCTGGAGACCCTGCCGTCGGGGCGCACCGAGCAGTCGGAGCGTGAGCGCACCGCGGCCCGACCGGTCTTAGAAGGACACCGCCCGCCAGGTCGCAGGCCCCTTCGTCCGCGCTGTCCAAACGGCGCGCGGCTCTTGGCACAGAAAGACGTGCCCAATAGTCCTGAATTCCCGGCGGACTGGATACAATGGAGGAGAAGCTATTCTTAACGTACAGAGACGCACCGGAACCTTTCGTCCGGGAGCAAGGAGACCACGACCACGATGGGCAGACTGTTGCAGTTCGTCAGCGAGACATTGGGTCGCACCCGGGGCAGTTCGCCACGGTCCGACATGATGCACTCGGCGCCTCTCGAAGACCACGATCCTCTGAGCAGCTACATGAGGGTGCTCGAAGACGCCCGGCGCAGCCGCTGGGCACGTTCTCCGCGGTTCTAGGCCCCCTGACTCCTTGAGTCGTCGCGCCACCCGGCGCGCCGACTGGAGCACGCAAAGAAAGCGGCGGGCCGCTCACGAAAGTGAGCGGCCCGCCGCTTTTGCGTGCGAGGCGCCGCAGGCGTCGGTCGGCGCGCAGCTTTCAGGCGCTTCAGCCCGCCGAGGGCGAGCCGGACGTCATGGCCGCCGGCGTCGTCCAGGAGTGCAGCGTGCGCAGGTAGTTGGCCCGCTCGAACGCGGCGGGGTCGTCGCTGGCCGCGTAGCTCACGCTGCCGCGCAGCTCGGACACCGACTCGTAGTCGTTGGCGTCCATCCAGGCGAGCAGGTCGCGCTCGACGGTGGCGATGTGCTCGGGGCCCTGGTGCAACACGGCCGAGGTCATCATGGCGACGTCGGCGCCGACGAGCAGCGCCTTGGCCGCATCGGAGCCGCTGTGCACGCCACTGGTGATGGCGAGCGAGATCGCGGGGTCGAGCTGGGCGCGCAGGATGGCGGCCCAGCGCAGGGGCAGACGCAGCTCCCACGGCTGGCTCAGCGTGATCGTGGGCATGACCTCGCGCGAATCGGGGTCGAGGTCGGGCTGGTAGAAGCGGTTGAACAGCACGAGACCGGCGACGCCCGATGCGGCGATCTTGCCGGCGAAGTTGGCGAGCGACGAGTAGTACGGCGCCAGTTTGACCGAGAGCGGAATAGCGAGGTTCTCGGCCACGCGAGCGACGATCTCGAGCTGACCCGTCTCGATGTCGGCCGCCGACCGCTTGGGGTCGGCCGCCAGCCAGTAGAGGTTGAGCTCGAGGGCGTCGGCGCCGGCCTCTTCGATGAGCTTGGCATAGCGGACCCAGCCGCCGCTCGACGAGGCGTTCAGGCTGGCGATGACCGGCACCTTCAGAGTCTTCTTGGCCGAACGCACGTAGGTGAGGTAGTCCTCGGCGGTGTTCGGGTAGCTGTCGACGTTCGGGAAGTAGTTGAGCGCTTCGGCGAAACCCTCGGAGCCTTGTTCGAGGGCGGAGACCAGGTCGGAGTCTTCCTGGTTGATCTCCTCTTCGAAGAGCGACGGCAGCACGATGGCCGCCGCGCCGGCCGCTTCGAGGCGGCGCGCCGTGGCGAGCTTGCCCGTCAGCGGGCTGGAGGAAGCCACGAGGGGCGAACGCAGCTCAAGTCCGAGATACGTGGTAGCCAGGCGACTCATGACTGGTCCTCCTTGTCGGCGGTCTGGTCGTCGACGTCGGCTCCGGCGCCGGCTTCGACCGCGACGCTGCGCTCGATGGCGGCAAGCTGCCGGTAGTACCGCCAGCGCTCGTCGATGTCGGCCTGGGCGAGCTCCATGAGCAGCTCGGCGCGGGCCGGGTCGGTGCGGCTCAGAATGGCGTAGCGCGCCTCGCTCATGACGAACTCGCGCACTGGCAGCAACGGTTCTTTGGAGTCGAGGTTGAAGGGCTGGCCCGTGGCGCTCTTGGTGGGCTGGTAGCGGTAGAGGTTCCAGTAGCCGCTGCGCACCGCGTCTTTCATGTGAGCCATCGATTTCGACATGTCGATACCGTGCGAGATGCAGGTGCTGTAGGCGATCACGAGCGACGGGCCCGGCCAGGCTTCGGCTTCGAGCAGCGCCCTGATGGACTGGGCGTCGTTGGCGCCAAGGGCGATCTGGGCCACGTAGACGTCGCCGTAGGAGCGGGCGATCGCCCCCAGGTCTTTCTTGGCCCTGCCCTTGCCGCGCGAGGCGAACTTGGCGACCGCGCCGCGCGAGGTCGACTTTGAGGCCTGGCCGCCGGTGTTCGAGTAGACCTCGGTGTCGAGGCAGAGGACGTTGACGTTGCGGCCCGACGAGAGCACGTGGTCGAGGCCGCCGAAGCCGATGTCGTAGGCCCAGCCGTCGCCGCCGATGATCCAGACGCCCTTGCGCACCAGGCTGCCGGCCAGGGCCAGCAGGTAGTCGACGTCGGAGTCGCGCGGTTCGAGCGCCTTAAGGGCGCTCACCAGGGCGGCGACGCGCTTGCGCTGCTCGGCGATCTGCGGCTCTGAGTCTTGCACCGCGTCCACGATGTCGCGCGCCAGGGTGCCGGAGAGGCGCGGGGCGAGCTTTTCGAGCAGCGTGGTCGCCGTCGTGAGCTCGGCTTCGTAACCGAGCCTCATGCCCAGGCCGAACTCGGCCGCGTCTTCGAAGAGCGAGTTGCTCCAGGCGGGGCCGCGACCTTCGCTATTGACCGTATAGGGAGTCGTGGGCAGGTTGCCGCCGTAGATCGACGAGCAGCCCGTGGCGTTGGCGATGACGATGCGGTCGCCGAAGAGCTGGCTCAAGAGCTTGACGTAGGGCGTCTCGCCGCAGCCGGCGCAGGCGCCGGAGAACTCGAAGAGCGGCTCGAGCACCTGTGAGCCCTTGACCGTGTCGTGAGGCAGCAGGTCGCGGTCGAGCGGCGCGATCGTGCCGAAGAAGTCCCAGCCGCGGCGCTCTTCGTCGCGGTGCTCCTCGGCGAGCGCCATGTTGATGGCCTTGTGACGCACCTCGGTCTTGGCTTTGGCCGGGCAGACCTCGACGCAGACGCCGCAACCAGTGCAGTCGTCGGGGGCCACCTGGATGGTGATGTTGTGGTCGAGCAGGGCCTTTGACTTGTAGGCGATGCTGCGGAAACCGTCGGGGGCGCCGGTCAGCGCCTGTGGGGGGTAGACCTTCATGCGGATCACGGCGTGCGGGCAGACGATCGAGCACTTGCCGCACTGGATGCAGACCTCGGGGTCCCAGATGGGGATCTGGCGGGCGATGGCCCGCTTTTCGTACTTGGTGGTGCCGGTCGGGAACGTACCGTCGGCCGGCAGCGCGCTGACGGGCAGCAGGTCGCCTTCGCCGGCCATGAGCGGCCCGGTGACGTCTTTGACGAACTGCGGGGCATCGTCGGGCACCGTGCTCTGGATCTGCCAGTCGCTTGTGACCTGACCGGGCACCGCGACGCGCACGAGCTCGGCGAGCGAGCGATCGATGGCGGCGTAGTTGCGCTCGACGATGGCCGGTCCGCGCCGTCCGTAGGCCTTTTCGACCGACTTCTTGATGAGCGCCGTAGCCTCGCCGGCCGGCAGCGCGCCGGAGAGCTCGAAGAAACAGGGCTGCATGACGGTGTTGATGCGGTTGCCCAGGCCCGATTCGTGAGCGATGGTGTCGGCGTCGATGACCCAGAACTCGAGGCGCTTGTCGATCAGCTGCTGCTGCACGTTACGCGGCAGGTGGTCCCAGACCTCGTCGGCCGGATAGGGGCTGTTCAGCAGGAATGTGGCGCCCTCGCGGGCGAAGTCGAGCACCTTCATGCGCTCGAGCAGGCCGAACTGATGGCAGGCCAGAAAGTCGGCCTGGGTGATGAGATAGGTGGAGCGGATCTGCTCGGGCCCGAAGCGCAGGTGCGAGACCGTCACCGAACCGCTCTTCTTGGAGTCGTAGACGAAGTAGCCCTGCACGTAGAGGTCGGTGTTCTCGCCGATGATCTTGACCGAGCCCTTGTTGGCGCCCACGGTGCCGTCGGAGCCCAAGCCGAAGAACAGTGCCTGGACCTCGCCGGCGGCGCGGCGCACGCGGAACTCGGGGTCGGTGTCGAGGCTCAGGTGCGTGACGTCGTCGTGGATACCCACGGTGAAGTGGCGCCTGGGCGCGGCGGCGCTCGCCTCGCGCAGCACGGCTTCGACCATCTCGGGGGTGAACTCTTTAGACGACAGGCCGTAGCGGCCGCCGATCACCTGCGGCATGGCCGCCAGGGCGGGCGTGGCCGACGTCTGGCTTTCGTTCAAGGCGGCGACCACGTCGAGGTAGAGCGGCTCGCCCAGCGCGCCCGGCTCTTTGGTGCGGTCGAGCACGACGACCGAGCGCACCGTCTTGGGCAGCGCGGCCAGGAACTGCTCGGCCGGGAAGGGCCTGTAGAGGCGCACGGTCACCAGGCCGACGCGCTCGCCGGCGGCGGTCATGGTCTCGATGGCCTCTTGCGCGGCACCCACGCCCGAGCCCATGAGCACGACGACGCGCTCGGCGTCGGGAGCGCCCTGGTAGTCGACCGTGTGATAGCGGCGGCCGGTGCGCGACGCGAACAGGTCCATGCAGTCTTCGACTATGCCGGGCGTGGCGTTGTAGTAGGAGTTGCCGGCTTCGGAGCCCTGGAAGTGGACGTCGGGGTTCTGAGCGGTGCCGCGTAGCACCGGGGCGTCGGGGGTGAGGCCGCGGGCGCGGAACTCGAGCAGGTCGACGTCGCGCAGCATGGCGCGGATGTCGTCGTTGCCGAGCAGCGCGATCTTGTTGACCTCGTGCGAGGTGCGAAAGCCGTCGAAGAAGTGCAGGAACGGCAGGTGGGCGCGCAGCGCCGAGGCGTGCGCGATCAGGGCCAGGTCGTGGGCTTCCTGCACAGAAGCGGAAGACAGCATCGCCCAGCCCGTCATGCGGGCCGCCATGACGTCGCTGTGGTCGCCGAAGATGGAGAGCGCGTGCGTGGCCAGGGCGCGAGCCGCCACGTGCATGACCGTCGGCGTCTTTTCGCCGGCGATCTTGAACATGTTGGGGATCATGAGCAGCAGACCCTGCGACGCGGTGAAGGTCGTCGAGAAGGCGCCCTTCTGCAGCGCGCCGTGCAGCACGCCGGCGGCGCCTGCTTCGGACTGCATCTCGATGACGTCGGGTACGACGCCCCACAGGTTGGGCAGGCCCTTGGCCGCCCAGTCGTCGGCTACCTCTCCCATCGGGGAGGCCGGCGTGATCGGATAGATCGCCACGACCTCGCTGAGTGCATACGCGATACGCGCGGCCGCCTCATTGCCGTCGAGACACAACCACTCCTGATCCACGGGTTCCCCTTCCTTGCTTGGTACCACGACTCACCCAAGGACAGCGTTTCGTCGGGCGTGACTGTACCCTCATGTTCGAGCGCGGTGCTCCTAGTTTTTCCGTCGAACGCGCGATCATGCGATTGGGGCCGCAGAAGAGGCAGAAGGGCCACAGGGCGAATCTGTCTGCCGGGTCGAGCTGGACCGCTCGCGGGTTCCGCGTAAGTTTAGTCTCTTCGTAGCGGCTTGGGAACCCGAGAGGGCGGCCGCGTGCCGCTCGGCGCGGCGCCGCGTTGAGCGCAGGCGCGACGCCGGCCACCGCGGCCGGCGCCCCGCCGTGGTCTCAGGTCAGGCGATGCGCAGCCGCACGGTGGTCGGTTTGGCCTGACGGTTGCCGGCGGCGTCGGTGGCGCGGTAGACGACGGAGTAAGCGCCTTTTGCCAGCGTCTTCTTCAGCTTGCAGGCGACGATCAGCGACGTGTTGGTCGGCAGTCCGGTCTTCGTCATCGTCCAGAGCGTCTTGCCCTTGAAGTCGAGGGTGAGCGTCGCGGCGGCCTTGCCGCACCCCGGCCGCGAGTCGACGACGGTGAAGCGCAGCTTGAGCCACTTGCCCTTCTTGACCTTGGCGGCAGGCACCGTCACGGCCTTGGCGCTGACCTTGGGCGCGCGCGTGTCGACGTTGACGTACCCCACGCGCGCGATCTCGATGTTGCCCGCCAGATCGGCCGACCAGTAGGTCACCTTGTGGGCGCCGTTCCCCAGGGTGAACGGCCCCACGTAGGTCTGTGGCGCGCCCCCGTTGATCGTGTAGTGGGTGGCCGCCAGACCGGCCCCGCCGGCATTGTCGACGGCGCTCAGGCTCACCCGCACGGGCGCCCTGTGCCAGAAGCCGGCCGCCGAGAGGCCGGTGGCGGTGGTGACCGGGCGGGTCGAGTCGAGCAGGTAGCTATACGCGGCGCCGGCCCTCGCGGCGTCGCCGACCGTCGCGTCGGGACTGCCGACCAGCATGGTCGTGCCGGAGACCGCCACACAGCCGCCGAAGAGGTCGGACCCCGCCTGGTCGGGGTCGGTCACGTGCCCGCGCGGCGACCAGGTCGCGCCCTTGCGCAGGTAGACGTAAGCGGCCCCCGCGGGCGCCCCCGCGGGGACTCCGGCGACCGTCTCGGTGTCGGCCCCGATCACGGCGGTGTCGCCGTCGAGGGCCACCGCGCTGCCGAACGCATGGGATGCTGGGTCGGCGATCTCCTGCTGCTGCATCCATGAGGAGCCGGAACTCACGAACGCATACGCGGCGCCCGTCTGACCGACGGTCGCACCGGTGGCGCCGATCAGGGCGGTGTCACCATCGAGGGCCACGGAGAAACCGAACCAGGTGTTCGGCGCGGCATCGGTGGCGGCGAGCGTCCTGGTCTCTGGCCAAGCCGTGCCCGAGCGCGTGAAGACGTAGGCGGCGCCGGTGTTGCCGTTCGGGTAGGGGGTGCCGATCAGCGCCGTGTCGCCCGAGAGGGCGGCCGCAAACCCGAACTGGTCGTTTGCCGCGGGACTGGGCGCGTTCAGCTTGGTTTCTCGCGACCAGCTCGCGCCCTCGTCGCGAAACACGTAGGCCTCGCCGGCATCAGGTGTGCCGTTGTCAGGGCCGACGGCCTTGCGATCGGCGGTGACCAGGATGGTGTCACCCGACAGGGCGACCGCGCAGCCGAACTGGTCGCCGGCGGCGGCGTCGGAGGCGATCAACGTCGAGGACAGGGACCAGTCGGTGCCGGTCCGCGAGTAGACGTAGGCAGCGCCGGTGTTGCCGCCGACACCAATCGCGCCCACGACGGCAGTGTCGCCGGAGAGCGCCACCGACGAGCCAAAGAGATCGTTGTCGGCAGGCGTGGGCTCGGTCAGAACGAACTGCTCGGACCACACGCCGGCAGTGCGTACGTAGACATCCACGGCGCCGGCGTCCGGGTGGATCGTTCCCGACTGACCGGCGACCGCCTGCGAGGCGCAAGAGACCAGGGCGGTGTCGCCAGATATGGCAACACAGGCGCCGTAATAGTTGGAGGCCGTCGGAGTGTCGTCGGTCAGCGTCCGCTGCAGTACCGCCTGCGACGCGGCCGCCAGCGCCGCCGGGCTCGTGAATGCGGCCAGAAGAAACGCGCTCGCAAGCGCCGCCCACAGGGCGTAACAGAGACGACGATACGGCTGCTGACGGTGGTCCACCGGTACCCCCCGTTACGCTCACCCCGGAGTCATCGACTCTACGCGCGGGGTCGGTGGAGTCAAGCCGGACCTCGACGGTGAGCTCGAACAGGCCCTCATGCTCAGCTCGCACCGCGGAGCCGAGTTCCCGCGGTAGCTGAAAGCGAGGGCCCGACGCCGCCTCACGGCAGGACGGCGACGATCTCGCCGACCACGTCGTGGTGGTCGTTGCGCAGCACGGGACGCACCACCGCCGCGACCCCGGCGGGCGCCTCGTTGCACCCCAGGCAGCGGGCGAGGAGCGCGCCCAGCGCCGGTGCGATAGCCCGGTGGCTGCCGTCCAGCACCTTCACCGCGATGCCGCGTCCGTCGGGTAGCGCCGCGCAGCCCACGCCTTCGGCGCCGGCCTTTGCGATCACTCCCGGGTAGCCCTGCATCATCACGGTGTCGGGCCCACCCACGCCCTCGATCAGCACGGGGTGGGCGCGCATGGCGGCCGCTATCCGTGAGTCGAGGAGCGGAAGTCGCGCATAGGCATGAGCCATGGCCGTGACCGGCGTCGCGTAGACGACGATGCCGCAGCCGTCGACGCCGAGGGCCATGTCATCGACGGCGCGACCGGCAGCCTCGGCGGTGGCGACCAGGGCGGCCTGCTGGGCGGGGTGGCCGGCCGCCCGGTACGTGGCGATGTCCCAGCCGTTCAGGCGGCAGCCCGCCAGGAAGCCGGTGTGGTTGCCCGAGCAGCCGTGGCGGGCCCGCAGCTCGCCCTCGTCACACTGCAGGTCGGCTTCGGTCAGGTCGAGGTCGGCGAGCAGGGAACGCACGAGCTGGGCGTGCTCGTCGGCACCGACATGCGAGGCGCACATGATGGCGATCGCGCGGTCGTCCCAGCCGAAACGTTCGGCGACCCCGGCTCGCACCCAGGGCAGGGCCTGGAACGGCTTGGCCGCCGAGCGCCAGTAGGTCGCGACGCCGGGGTCGCCGTAGCGCTCGAGCTCGACGCCGGCGGCGTTCGACACCGAGGCCGTGACCAGGTGGCGGCTCTCGACCGCCGCGCCGCGCCATACCTGCACTTCTATCGGGCCGGCCTGTCTCATCGGCGCATCACCCGTTCGGCCAGAGCCACCGACCGCCCCACTAATGCTCCTTGGAAAATGTGACCGAGGATCGCCCGAGGTTCACCTCTGTCACGCGCCAGCCCGCACTCATCCAAGCCCTGGCCTGCACGTGGCCGCCGTGGATCTCGTTGTCCCACCAAGCCCGATGCGTAGCAGCCGATCTAGGCAACGCAGTACCCAGAATGCTCTCGATTCGGCCGAAAGACAGTGTCGCGGACTCTTCACCGGCGCTCGCCAGGTAGCGCCCCAACGGCGCGTATTTCCCGCCGTCGGAAGGTCGTCGCGTGATCATGAGCTTCCCGCCCCCCGCATCTGATCGGCAGCGCGACACACGACCAGGCATGAGCGCCAGCCGATCCGCTCTCTTCTTGATAGTCGGCACTGGTGCTCGACTTGTTGCCGGCGCCCCGTCGCGAGACGCCTGGCCACAATCCTAGTACCTGTTCGAGATTTAATCGAAGAGGACTTCCAGCCGTCCTCGCTGAGCGACCCGTTCGAGGGAGGACACGTCGCCCCACTTGCAGGTACTCCTTGGTGCCGGAGGGGGGAATTGAACCCCCACGCCACTCGCGTGGCACCGGATTTTGAGTCCGGCGCGTCTGCCAGTTCCGCCACTCCGGCACAGGTGCGGGGCGTCAGCGCCGCCAAGCCCCGCGTGAACTCGCGGCCCGCGGCCGGGGTGGCGGCGGGCAGCGAGTCATTATAACGATATCGCCGGAGCGTCGACGCAGGGCCTTGCGACGCGGCGGGTCGCCCGTTGCGCGACGCGTCGCCCGCCGCGGCGCCAACGCCGGCCCCGCCGCTCCGAACCACCGGCGTGGGTGTGCCCGCCGCCGTACCGCCCTCTCCCCTGCCGCGCCCCCGTCCCTTTGCTTGCGACGGTTCACCCGGTGGGAATACTCGGGGTGCTTCGCAGTTGCGGCATCCAAGGAGGATCTCAAGTGACACGCTACGACCTCGCCGTGATCGGCGGAGGGCCGGCAGGACTCGCGGCCGCCATGTACGGCGGCATGCGGGGCATGTCGACGGCGGTCTTCGAGGCCGAGGCTTTCGGCGGCCAGCTCATCAACCTCTACCCCACCAAGCCGGTGACCAACTTCCCGGCGCACGCCGAGATCGCGTCGCGCGACATCGCCCTGCAGCTCGCCGAGCAGGCCGAGCGCTTCGGCGCCGAGCTCTACGACTGGAGTCCGGTCGAGTTCGTGGGACGCGCCGGCCCCGACTTCGTCATCCGCCCCGGCGGCAACGCGGCGGCCAATGGCAACGGTCACGGCCCCAAGGCTCACGGCGAGGGCGGCCATGCGGCGAGCACGCAGGACCAGGCCGCCGGCGGCGACACGGCCCACGCCGGCGGCGACACGACCCACGGCGACACGACCCACGGCGACGCGGCTCACCCCACCGGCGAGATCACGGCGCGCGCTCTGGTGCTCGCCCTGGGCATGGGCCGCTTCATGCCGCGCCGGTTGGGGCTGCCCGACGAGGCGCGCTTCGAGGGCAAGGGCCTGTCGTACCGGCTGCCGCCGATCGACGAGATCACGGCGCGCCACGTGGTGGTCGTGGGCGGCGGCGACTCGGCGCTCGACACGGCGCTCTCGCTGCGCACGATCGCCGAGGTGACGATCGTGCACCGCCGCGAAGCCTTCAGCGCTTATGCCTTCTCGCAGAAGCGCCTGGCCGAGGCCGACATCAAGCTGGTCACCAACGGCGAGATCGTGGAGCTTATCGGCAAGGATTACCTCGAGCGCGTGATCGTGGCGCGTACCGACGGCACCACCGTCGAGTGCCCGGCCGACCTGCTCATGGTGAGCATAGGCCAGGCGCCCGAGCTGCACGGCATCGAGCGCTGGGAGCTCGCCCTGGGCGGCTCGCGCCTGTCGGTCAGTGCGGCCATGGAGTCCGGCACGCCGGGGCTCTTTGCCGCCGGCGACTACGCCGAGTACCCCGGCAAGGTCAAGATGATCACGACGGCGGTCGGCGAAGGCTCGACCGCCGCGGCGTCGGCCGAACGCTACCTGATGAGCATCAGCTAGCCCGCGGCGGCGCCACGCGCCGCCAGGACGACAGCGGGGCGGCAGCGTCGGGGGTGTGGAGTGCGGCGGCGACCCGCGCCGCCGGCAACGACGACGGGGCGGCGGCGGGGTGCTCATGAGCACCCCGCCGCCGCCCCTCCTTTCACCGCGGCCGCCCGCAAGGCGGCCGCACTCGGTCGCGGTCGCGCCTCACCGAGGGGCAGCCGGTCGTCGTTAAGGCTGCGCCTTTGCTAGAAGGCGCGCGGGTAGGTGTTGGGCCACATCTGGCGGCCCCAGCCCCGCTTGATGGCGAGGGCGGTGGCGCGGATCTGCGCTTCGCCGTTGTACAGCGACTGCGCGCGCCAGGGGTTCCAGGCGCCGTGCCAGGTCGACAGGCAGTACTGGTAGAGGCCGTGGAACGAGCCGTTCTGGGCGTTCACGCGGCCGCCCGACTCGAGCGTCATGAGCCGGCGCAGCCCGAAGGCGTTGATGCGGTCCTGCTTGGCCGCGTCGCGCACGAGCGGCATCCAGTTGCCGTGGGCCGCCGCCCGCTGTAGCACGAACTCATGGCGCAGCGTCGCGAGCAGCTTCTGCAAGACGCGTACGCGGTGCGCCTCGCGGCGCAACTGCGCAAGCGTCGGGACAGGGGCGGGCGCCGGTGAAGGCGAGGTCGACGGCGTGGGGCTGGTCGACGGCGTGGGGCTGGTCGCCGCCGAGGTGCTGGTCGCCGCCGAGGTGCTGGTCGCCGCCGAGGTGCTGACCGCCGGCGAGGTGTCGGCCGCGGGGGCCTTGGCGGCCGCGAGAGCCGCCGCATAGGCGGCGCGGTCGCGACGCAGGCGCGCGCGGGCGTGGCGCAGTGCGGTGCGGGTGTGGGTCAGGCGGGTGGGAAGGCTCGCGGCGCGAGCTTGGTCAGGAGAGGTGAGAAGGAGTGCTGAGGGGATCGAAAGTGCGGTGATGCTGATGAGAAGTGCGACTGTGGTTTTCTTCCATCCGGTCACGAGTTCCCTTCGACGATGAGAGTCCGACGGCAGCGGCATGACCTGTGCCGGCGGACCTGTCCGCGCTTGTCCTCCCGCAGTGGCCCGCACCTGTCCCGCGCACGTCATACGTGTGCTGAGGGAGCGTAGGAGAGGGGGTGTGAGGGGGGCGAAGCGCTTGTGGCTTGCGGTCCATAGTAGACCACAGACCGGGCGGCCCGGCAACTCCGGGGCCTCGCGCAGGCTGCAACGCGAGTGTGTGAAAGGCCTTGTGCCTAGCTCGGGAGACCACCGCGCGAGCCGGCGCTCGCTTCGAGCTCGACGATCCAGCCGAGCAGGTGATCGCGGCGCCGCTCGACCGTAAAGCCGGCCGCCTTGAGCAGGCCGACGGTGTCCTGGTCGAGCCGGCAACCCCAGGCCAGGCGCCGCCAGGTGGGCGCCGCCAGGCTCTGCAGGCGGCGCGCGGGCTGCCAGGCGTTGTGCACGTGTTCGAGCAAGAAGAGCCGGCCGCCGGGTCGCAGCACGCGGCGCACCTCGGCAAAGGCGGCCGCCGGGTCGGCGACGCTGCACAACGTGAGCGTCGCGATGGCGCTGTCGAACGAGCCGTCTGAGAACGGCAGCTTTTCGGCGTACGAGCCGACCACGGTCACGACGATCGCCGTCGGGTCTGGACCGCCGGGCGCACTCCGCCCGGCCACAGCGTGCCGCCCCGCCCCAGCGCCCGGCCTGTGCCCGTTGCGCGAGGCGCCGCGCAGCGAGACGGCGCGGATGCGCGCCCGCGCCGCCATCACGATCGACGGCTCGATCGCCGCGACCTGGGTGCCCGGCGCGTAGAAGGCAAAGCCCGCGCCGGTGCCCGCGCCGAGCTCGAGCACGCGCGGGCCGCCCGGGATGGGCTCGGCGCCGGCCACGCCCGCGCGGGCGGCGGCGCTGGCGGCGCCGTACAGGCGCCGCCGCCAGCGCCGCACGAGCAGCTTCTCGGCGGGCCACATGACGGCGTCGTAGACCCAGGGGACGAGCTCGCCGTGACTGACGGCCGGGTCTGGGTCGTGGTCGGCATGGTGCTCGGCGGGCTTACGATGCGAGGCGGTTTTCATGGTCGCCTACTCTACACCTGCCGCGTAACGGCTGCGCTCGTGATAAATTCGCCCATGCTTCAAACTGACCGACGGCAACGAGGGGCGCGAGGCTCCCTCACTTCCTGGAGGACACATGGCGAACGTAGCGCGGATCGGCATTCTGACGGGCGGCGGCGACGTGCCCGGTCTGAACGTCGCGATCAAGGCGGTCGTCGGCCGGGCGGCCGCTCACGGCATCGAGGTCGTCGGCCTGCGCCGCGGCTGGGCCAGCGTCATGGGCATCGATCCCGACGACCCGGCCACCGTGGCCACCTTCACGCTGCCGCTCGACCACGAGACGGTGCGCCGCATCGACCGCACGGGCGGCACCATGCTGCACAGCTCGCGCACCAACCCGGTGGCCGTGAAGGCCGCCGACGTGCCCTCGTACGTGCGCGCCGAAGACCAGGTGACCCGCGACGACGGCAAGGTCGACTGCACCAAGCACGCCATCCGCGTGCTCAACCACCTCGGCCTCGACGCCCTCGTGCCGATCGGCGGCGAGGACACGCTGTCGTTCGCCGAGCGCCTCAGCCGCGAGGGCTTTCCGGCCATCGCCATCCCCAAGACCATGGACAACGACGTCCTGGGCACCGACTACTGCATCGGCTTCTCGACCACCATCACGCGCTCGGTCGAGATGATCACCAACTTCCGCACGGCGCTGGGCTCGCACGAGCGCATCGGCATCATCGAGCTCTTCGGGCGCCACTCGGGTGGCACCAGCCTTTACGCCGCCCTGCTCGCGGCCGTCGACCGCGCCATCATCCCCGAGGTGCCCTTCAACATGGACCGTCTCGCCGGTTTTCTGGCCGACGACCGCAAGGGCAACCCGTCGCATTACTCCATGGTCACCATCTCCGAGGGAGCGGTGGCCGAGGGCGGCGACATCACCGAGGGCGGCGAAGCCGACGCCTTCGGCCACCGCAAGCTCGGCGGCATCGGCCTCGCCGTCTCGCAGGAGATCAAGCGCATCACCGGCACCAACGTCATGTTCCAACAGCTCGGCTACGTGATCCGCTCGGGCGCGCCCGACACCCTCGACCGCATGGTGGCCAACTCGTTCGGCATCCTCGCCGCCGACGAGGTCGCCAAGGGCCACACCGGCAAGCTCGTCGCCCTGCAGGGCGGCAGCTACACCACGGTGCCGCTCACTACGGTCGCCGGCGGCCAGCGCAAGATCGACGTCGCCGAGCTCTACGACGCCGAGCAGTACCGGCCCAAGGTGCGCGACATCCAGGGTAAGCCCATGTTCCTCTACTAGACCCGGGTAGCACACCGACCTACTCGAAAGACGAGCGGGGCGGCGGGTGAGGGCCGCATGCGGCCCTCACCCGCCGCCCCGCTCGTGATAACCTCGAACGCCCGAACGAGACCAGGAAGCGCCCTCGGCGCAAAGGCTGCGGGCGCACGGCGGGAGGCACCGACGATCAAAGCGCTCCGCAGGGTCATCTTCTTCCTTCTGATCGTCGTCGTCCTTTACCTGCTGCTCCCTCGACTGGTGGGCCCCGAACGCGCCCTCGGCCTGGTGCGCCACGCGCGCTGGCCGCTGCTCGTGCTGGCCGTCGTCGTCGAGTTCGTCTCGCTCGCCGGCTACGCCGATCTGTTCCGCCACATCCTGCGCGTGCTCGACGTGCGCCTGCGCTTTCGCACCGTCATGAACGTCGTGCTGGCCGGGCTGTCGTTCAGCCACCTCTTCGGCGCCGGCGGCGCGGCCGGCATGGTGGTCAGCTACAACGCGCTGCGCAAGCGCGACGTGCCTCACGGCCTCATCTTCGTGGCCATCGCCGCGCAGAACTTCTTCACGTACATCGTGCTCTGGGTCATGTTCCTGGTGGCAATGGTGTCGGTGGTCTCGAGCGGGCGCGTGAACCCCTGGAGCTACACGCTCGCCCTGGTGCTCATCGCCGGCCTGCTGTGGCTCACCGCCTACGGCCTTTACCTGTACCACCATCGCGCCAAGATGCGCCGCCGGGTGTCGCAGGTGGCGGCCCTCATCAACCGCCTCTACCGGCGCGAGCGCATTGCACCCGAGAACATCGACGAGTGGCTCGACAGCCTGTTTGCCGGCATGCGTCGCATGGGCACCCACCGCGGCGCCAAGCGCACGGCGGTCGCCTACTCGTGCATGTTCTGGGGGTTCGACCTGCTCTGCCTGTACCTCGTCTTCCTCGCCCTGGGCTACCACGTGCCGCTGGCGGCCCTCACCGTGAGCTATGCGGTAGCCAACGCGGTCGGCAGTCTGGCCCCCACACCGGGCGGCCTCGGGGCCATCGAGGGGTTGATGATCACGCTGCTCGTGAGTTTCGACGTGCCCTCGCCCCAGGCCATCGCCGTGGTGCTCGTCTACCGGCTGATCAACTTCTGGATACCGATCCCGGTGGGCTTCGGCAGCTACCTGGCGATCAAGTAGGGCGCGACACCGCGGACGGCGCTCGTGCCGGGCGCACCGCGGTGTCGGGCGGTCCCGCCGCCCGGCGCGCGCGGGACGCTACGAGAGGGCCCGATTGAGCGCGGCCAGCGTGAGGCTGGCCGGCAAGCGGTACACGGTGATCGTGGGGCCTTGTTCCCCGGGCCGCGGCGTGAACGTGGCGACGTTGCGCCCGAAGCGCGTGAGCTCCTGGTAAAAGAGGATCTGCAACGGGTAGGTCGCGCGAGCCGCCATCACCCGGCTGTCGACCTGCGAGCTGAGCACGACGTAGGTCACGTGGTGGGCCACCAGGGCGCGCAGGCGCGCCCGCGGGTCGCTCGCGCCGGGCAGCGGCAAGGGCAGCTTGTAGATCGTGTAGCTCGGCGTGGTCAGGCTGGCCTCGGCGTAGAAGCGCAGATCGAAGTAGGGCACGAGCGGCGGCCCATAGGGTTCCATGGCTATGACCGTGCCGGGCTTGAGATGCCGCTCGATCCAGACCTTGGCCACGGTGCGTACGTCGGTGCCGGAGAGCGAGCGTGAGTAGTTGATCGAGGCCCGCGCGGGCAGCACGATGGCGCCCAGCAGCACGGCCGTGGCGACGGCCACCACGATCGCCCGGCGGCGCACCGCCGGGCGCGCGACCGGCGCCAGGCAGGCACGCACCGCGAGCACCATCAGGAGCGGCACGATGGGCAGCAGGTAACGGTCCATGAGGGCGTGCCACGAGCTCACATACAGGTAGTAGACGATCACGTAGGGCACGAGGATGAGGTCGGCGCGGGTGTGCCTGACCAGCGCCAGGACGATGCCGATGAGCCCCAGCGCGAGCAGCACGATGCCCAGCGAGGCGAGCAGGTTGACGCTCAGGTTGTACCAGTAGCCGTTGTGCACGTTCTCGAAGCCCAGCC
>CAZFJE010000001.1:0-70785 GCA_964519555.1 uncultured Thermoleophilia bacterium | reverse complement strand
GCAACGTGATGCTCGGCGGCCCCGAGACGATCACCGGCTACTTCGGCGGCATCGGTCAGCCCAACGAGTATCCGCTGCGCTGGGCCGACGAGTACCTGCGCTACCTCACCGAGTACGGCGTCCGCCAGGTGCTGAACGTCAACCCCGGCACCGTGCTGGTAGCGCTGCTGCTGCACAAGCTCGGCGTGCGCAACGAGTTCAAGGTCTCGGTGTTCATGGGCATCGACAACCCGTTCTCGGTGCTCTGGCTGCTCATGGGCGCGAGCCTGCTGGCCGCCGACGACGGATCGACGAGCCTGGCCGGCCTTAACCTGTCGAACTCGGTCGACCTGACCACGCTCCGGGGGGCGGCCGAGGTGCGCGACGCGTTGGGCCTGACCGATACGGTGCGCTTCGAGCACCACGTCACCGAGGCCTACAAGTCGATCGTGCGCCAGCCCTATGAGCGCCGCGGCGAGCTCGTGGCCGCCGCGGCGACCATCGCCAACCTGTCGGCCAAGCACGAGGGCGGCGACCCCGCCGCCGAGGCCGCCGCCGAGCACCCGAGCGACATCTTCGACTACTTCCTGTCGCGCGACGAGATCGAAGCCCGCGGGATCATGCCGGCCCTGCAGGCCGGCTACCTGGCCAAGCACGACGCCGTGAACCGCACCGCCGACGAGCTCACCCGGGCGGGCATCGGCGTGCGGCCGGCGGCGCTGCTGCACGCTGCGCCGCCGACGCGGACCGCGGCGCCGGGCGTCGCGCGAGACTGACGAAGGAGTAGCGGTCGCAAACGCTCAGCACTCTCACAGCTTCTTCTCAGCCTAATTTCGGGTCGGTCGGCGACAATGACGACCATGGAAGACCAAGCGCTACTCGACTACCGACCCGACGCGCCGGCGACCGACGCCGTCAGGGCCTATCTCAACGCGATCGGCAGGACGCCGCTCCTGAACGCCGCCGAAGAGGTCGCCCTCGCCCAGCGCATCGAGCGCGGCGACGCCGACGCCAAGCGCGCGCTCACCGAAGCCAACCTGCGTCTCGTGGTCTCGATCGCCAAGCGTTACGGCAACCGCGGCATGTCGCTGGCCGACCTCATTCAAGAAGGCAACTGCGGGCTCATTCGCGCGGTCGAGAAGTTCGACTACCGTAAGGGCTACAGGTTCTCGACCTATGCCACCTGGTGGATCCGTCAGGCGGTCAGCCGCGGCCTCGCGGACCAGGGTCGCACCATCCGCATACCGGTGCACATGGTCGAGAAGTTGAACCGGCTGGCGGTCGTCGAGCGACGTCTCGCGGCGACCCTGGGTCGCCGACCCTCGAGCGACGAGCTCGCCGCCGAGATGCGCATAGACGTGGCCAAGGTACGCGAGATGCGCCGGCTCGCCGGCGAGACGATCGTGTCGCTCGATGTGGCGGCAGGCGGCGAGGGCGAGTCCGAGCTTCTCGATTTCGTGCAAGACCCGGCGGCCGCTGCTCCCGACGAGCTCGTCGGCGACGCCCTGCGCCAGGAACACCTGGGTCGCCTGCTCGGCACCCTCGGGCCCCGCGACCGCGCCATGATCGAGCTGCGCTACGGCCTGCGCGGCGGCCGGCCCTGCAGCGTCCAGGAAGTCGGCGAACGCTTCGGCCTGTCGCGCGAACGCATCCGTCAGATCGAGGCGACGATCCTCACGCGCCTGCGCGGCCGCCGAGAAGTACAGGGCCTGCGCGATCTCCTCGATTAGGTGACGCCCGGCAGTCGCCGTGGCGGCCGCCCGTGGTCAAGATCTTCGCCGGCAAGGCGACCTGTGACGCGTCCGCGTGCCGAAGAGCACTAAGGCCTCCGCGGTCAGCCGCGCAGGAAGTTGGCCAACAGATCGAGGCCGCCGGCGCTCAGCATGCTCTCCGGGTGGAACTGCACGCCGTAGGCCGGCAACGCGCGGTGGGCGACGGCCATCACAAGGCCATCCTCAGTCCAGGCGGTGAGACGCAGGTCGGGGGGCAGGTCTCGCAGGTGCAGCGAGTGGTAGCGCGTGAACAGCGCCGGGTCCGGCAGGCCGGCAAACAGGCCTTCGCCGCCGTGGCGCACCGTGTGGGCTTCACCGTGCACAGGCCGCGGCGTGCGCTCAAGGCGTGCTCCCAACGCTACGCCCAGCGCCTGGTGGCCCAGACAGACGCCGAGCAGCGGCTGCCGGCGGCGCAAGGCGGCGGTGACCCAATCGAGCAGCCGGCCCGAACAGGCCGGGTCGCCCGGGCCGGGCCCCAGCACCACGTGCGAGACGCGGGCCAGCAGCTCGTCGGCCGGCGCGATCCCGTGGTCGACGACCGTCACCTGCGCGCCCAGCGTGCGCAGGTAGTCGACGATGTTGTAGCTGAACGAGTCGTGGCACTCGACGAACAGCACGCGGGCCCCCGGCACGTCGATCGGGCGCGGCGGCCGCCAGGCGTGGTCGACGGTCGGCGGCGCCGGCCCGTGGCCGGACTCCCCGCTGCCCAGCACGTGCAGCAGCGCCGCCGCCTTGTGGCGGGTCTCGTCGTATTCGCTTGCCGGATCGCTTTCGATCACTGTGCCGCCGCCGGCCGAGATGTGGCCGCGGCCCGCGGCGACGGTGAGGCTGCGGATGAGGATGTTGAAGTCGCAGCGGCGCCCGGACACGTAGCCCAGCGAGCCGGTATAGGCGCCGCGCGGCACCGGTTCGAGGCGGGCGATCTCGGCCATCACGCTCTCTTTGGGGGCGCCGGTGATGGTGCCGCCGGGGAAGATCGCTCGCACCAGCGCGCCGAGCTCGGCGCTCGAGCGGCCGCGCACCTCGCTCACCAGGTGCATGACGTGGCTGTAGCGCTCCACGGTGAACGCTTCGCTGACAGAGACGCTGCCGGGCGCGCAGACCCGTGCGAGGTCGTTACGCAACAGGTCGACGAGCATGACGTGCTCGGCGAGCTCCTTGGGCGAGCCGCGCAGCTCGGCCTCAAGGGCGGCATCGGCGGCGGCCGTAGCGCCCCGCGGCCGCGTGCCGGCGATGGGCCGCGTGCTGACCGTCTCGCCCTCGTGCGCGAAGAGGCGCTCGGGACTGCCCGACACGACCGCCCAGCCGGTGCCCTCGACGATGCCCATGAAGGGGCTGGGATTGGTCGCGCGCAGGCGGGCGTAGTAGGCGAGCGGGTCGAGGTCGCCGGCGGCAAAGCTGAAGCGGTGCGAGAGGTTGACCTGGTAGACCCAGCCGGCCCTGATGCGCTCCTGGACGGCGCGCACGCCGGCGAGGTAGTCGGTGCGGGCGTAGTCGCTGCGTGTGGCGATGTGGGGCAGCGCGGCGAGCGGCGCCGCGGCCGCGGCCGCGAGGCCTGCAAGGGGGACCGTCGCCGGCGGCTCGGCGTCGGCGACCGTGCGGCGCTCCGTGGGCCCCGGCGGTTCGCTGACCAAACGGCCGTCGCGCCACAGCCAGCCGTCGTCGTACAGACAGAAGGCCGCCTCGGGCAAGCCGGGCATGGCGGTACCCGTCGGCAGCCCCAGACGCGCGGCGAACTCGTAGCTGAAGAAGCCGATCCAGACGGGAAAGTCGCGCCCGGGCGTGAGGCCCGTCTCGAGCTGGGCGAGCAGGTCGTCGGCCGCGCCGATGGCGGCGCCGTCTTCGTAGAGCAGTCCGTCCCAGACCTCGAGTCGCCGCCGCGGGGCCGCGGCCAGCAGGGTGCGCCGCGCAAAGGCGGTCGGCGGCCCGAGCGACTCGAGCAGCGCCGGCCGCAGGCCGCCGCCGCGCGCCGCCGCGTAGATTGCCAGGGGATCCATGAAAGGGCCCTCCTCGATCGTCGCAGTGTCGACAGGTGCGAGGTAGGGTGGCCGCGGGCGGCCTAGAGCTTGCCTCTGGTGGTCTGTTCCCGGCCAGTGTAGCGCGCCGCGCACGCGCGCGGTGCCACAAGCACACCGAGGGCCGTCGACCCGGCCGGCGTGGCCCCCGGGTCCAGGCTCTAACCGTACGCCGTGGGGGTGAGCCGCATGGCCAGGACCTCGATGTCGTCGCCCAGGCGGCCGGCGAAGGCGGCCGCCTCGTCGCGCAGGACTTCGGCGAGCCTTTGAGGGGAGCATGAGCGCAGCCTCGAGACGGCTTCGAGCAGGCGCTGTTCGCCGAACAGTTCGCCGGCGCGCCGCGCTTCGGTGACGCCGTCGGTGTAAAAGACGAGGCAATCGCCGCCGGCGAGCGTGACGTGCGCGTCGAGGTAGTCGTTGCTGAAGGCGCCGAGCGGCAGGCCGAACGAGACTTCGAGCAACCGGCATTCCGTGCGGGCGACCAGCACCGGGGGCGGGTGGCCGGCGCTCGCATAGGTGGCCCGTCCGGTCTCGCGGTCGAGCACGAGCAGGAACGCCGTGACGAACTCGCCCTCGGTCTGGCGGCGCAGGAGGAGCTGGTTGGTCTTGCGCAAGATGAACGCCGGGGAGGAGTCGACCGTCGAGAACGCCCGCACCACGCTGCGCACCCGTTCTGTCAGGCCGGCGGCGCGGATGCCCTTGCCGGCCACGTCGCCGATCAGCACGGCGACCAGCGCGCCGTCGAGGCTGAAGACATCGCTGAAGTCGCCGCCCACCTGTTCGGGCGCGTAGGCGGTCTGCATGACCAGGCCCAGGTCGAGCCCCACGATGTGCGGCAGGGGGCTCAGGAAGTTCTCCTGAAGGGCGACCGCTATGCGGCGCTGCTCTTCGAAACGCTGCGCGTTTTCGAGCGCCGCGCGTTCCGAGACGACCCGAGCCATGGTGCTGGCGAAGAGGCCTGAGACCGCCAGGTAGAGGTCGAGCAGCGGCTGGGGGAGAGGGCTGCTCGCCAGGTGCCCGACCAGCAGTGCCGCGGCCGTCTGGCGCTCGCCGGCCAGCGGCAGCACGGCGAGGGCATAGTCGCCGTCGGGCAGGGCGACCAGCTCGCTCGCCAGAAAACCGCTGTCGAGCACCTGGACAACGGTCCCCTGGACCTGGTCGGCAAGCGCGGCGCAGGCGTTGGGCGCCGGCAGCGTGCAGTAGCGTGAGACGATCGTACCGTCGGGACGGCGTTCGACCAGGGCCACCAGGTCGGCCGCGAAGAATCGCACCATCACCCGGCCGAGCTCGCTCCAGACGTCGGCGTCGCTGCGCAGCATGGCCAGGTACTGTGCCGTGCGCAGCACGGCGCTGAGCGTGTCCCGGTGTTCCTCGATGCGCTCGCTCACGAGTCGCTCTGGACCGCGGCGACCATGGCTGCCACGTTCTCGGGCCTGGCTTCGAGGGGGATCTCGCAGCCCGATGAAAGGATGAACCCGCCACGAGCTTCGAAGAGCGCCGCGAGCCGGCGACACTCGACACCGATCTCGTCGGGGGAGTCCAGCACGAACGAGAGCGAGCGCAGATTGCCGTCGAGACAGGTGCGCGGCAGGATCCGCGCGGCGTCGAGCGGATCGACCTCGTAGTCGATGTTGGCGATGTCGGCCCCCGCCCGCGGGTAGTTGCCCAGGATCGGCGCGGTCGGACCGGCGATGTGCAGCCACGTGGCCAGCGCCCCCGCCTGCCTGAAGGCCGAGAACAGCTCGCCCAAGCGCGGCAGCAACAGCTCGCGAAAGTACGCCGGCGGCACGACGGCCGGCGAGCCGGCTGGCTCGAACACGAGCGCCACGTGGGCGCCGGCGGCCAGCAGGGCTTGGCCGTGGCGCAAGCCGACCCGGGTGGTGAATCCGAGCAGCTCCTCGAAGCGCTGGGGCTCGTCGGCGGCCAGGTACAGGGCCGCTTCGGCACCCATGAGCTGCTGGGCGAGGCTCATGGGCCCGAGCACGACCGCGACCACCGGCAGCTCGTCGCCGATCCCGGCGCGCAGCGCCGTGACGGCGCGCAGCAGCTCCGGCATGCGTCCCGCGACGTGCGGGTCGGGCACGGCCAGCCCATCGATCGCGTCGTCCGGGGCGAGCGCGTACGAGGCGACCGTGGCGTATTGCGCGCTGTGGTATCGCAGGACCGAGCCGACGGCCTCTGCTTCGACGCCCGCGTCCATGAAGGCAAACACGGCATCGTGGCCGTAGTGCCGGGCGGCTGCCATCTGGCAACGCGCCAGCAGGGCGCCATCGTGGGCGTAGTCGCCGACCGGCACCCCGCACAGCACGGCGGCGTGGGCGAAGATTTGCGGGATCACGGGCGTGCGGTCGGTCTCGCCAAAGGCGACCGCCGCGCGCACGCGTGCGATGGCGTTCACGAGACCGCTGCCGGGGAGAGCTTCACGAGGTCACCGCCGGGAAGAGCGTCTCGAGATAGTGTGCCCCGTCGAAGGCGGTCTGGGCGACGTAGTCGACGTCGAGCTGTTCCGCCGAGGCCTGGCGCAAGGCGGCGCCGCCTGCCACGACCTTCACGGAGCCGAGTCCCCGGCCGGCCAGGGCGGGCCTGACGCGACGCACCTGCGGGATGACCGTGGTGATCAGGCCGCTCAGCAGGACCGCGACGACCGGCTCGCGCCGCGCGCCCTCGAGCAGCGTGTCGAGCGGGCAGTCCCTGCCGAGGTCGACGACGCGGAATCCCTTGCCGCTGAGCACCATGGCCACGATGTTCTTGCCGAGGTCGTGAACGTCGCCCTCGGGCGAAGCGATGGCCACGGTGGCCCTGGTGCGGCCGGGGGGCGCCCCCCGTGGGTAGAGCTCGCCGGCGACCACGGTGACCGCCCGCCCGACCAGCATGATCTCGAGCAGGTTGAAGGCTTCGACCGTGCACTTCGCATCGACCTGTTCCATGGCGGTCTCCAGGCCCTCGCTCACGATGCGTTCGACCGGCACCCCGGCGGCGCGCAGCCGCCGCGCCTCGGTCAGCGCCGCGTCTCTGTTGCCGTCGATGAGCGAGTCGATCAGTCGCTGCATGCCCAGTTGCTCCGCCGCTCTTGCCATTAAGGTGCACCGTAGCCGACACAACTGATCTACAGCAACCGTGTGGCGGCGAGAGGAGGGCACAGGGCAAGTCGTGGTGCGACCAGATTCGTCGGACGGCTGGTGGGGTACGTCGGGAGCACAGACCGAAAGCGACGAAAGGCAAAGCATGGCGTTCATCGACAAGACGACCGAGATCGCGGCGGACATTCGCCTGGTCTACGAGGCCTGGACGGCCTTCGAGGACTTTCCGAAGTTCATGGAGACAGTCGAGACGGTGACACTGGTCCAGGACGATCGTCTGCACTGGGTGGCGATCATCGAAGACGACACCTTCGAGTGGGATGCCGACGTCGTCGATCACGTGCTCGACGAGAAGGTCACGTGGCGCGCCGTCGACGGTCGCGAGACCGGCGAGGTCCGCTTCGAGAAGCTCGCCGCCGGCACGACGAAGGTGACCTATCAGCTCGAGTACGACCCGGCGGCCTGGGATGGTAAGCCCGACACCGTGCGCCACTGGATGAATCGCCGCGCCGACCACGACCTTTCCGCCTTCAAGGCCATGCTCGAGGCCGTCGACTGACCAGAGGCCGGCAGCGCCGCCGAGGCGCACAGGTCGCATGACCGCGGAGGAGCTCGCCCAGGTGCCCGACCGGGTCGAGGTGGTCGTCGTCGGTCTAGGCCTCAAGGGGACCGCCGCCACCTGGGCCTTGGCGCGCCGCGGCCACGAGGTCGTGGCCTTCGACGCGCACCGCGCGGGGCACCGGTACGGCAGCTCGCACGACAGCTCGCGCATCTTCCGGCGCGCCTACCCCGAGGCCGAGTACGTGGCCATGACCGGGCAGGCTCTTGAGCTCTGGCGCGAGCTCGAACGGGCCGCGGGCGCGACCCTGCTGGTCACCACCGGCGGGCTCGACCACGGCCGCGACCACGATCCCGCCACGCGGCGCCGCATGAGCGATTACGTGCGTCGCTTCTGGCCCGGACTCGACCCCGAGCCGGTCGCGGAGCGCGACTGCCTGTACACCTGGACCTCCAGCCAGGACTTCCTCGTCGCGCGCTACGGCGCTCTCGTGGTGTGCTCGGCCTGTTCGGGGCACGCGGCCAAGTTCACGCCGTTGATCGGCGAGTGGCTCGCCGACCTGGTCGAGCGACGCCCGTTGTCGGCGGCGCGCCTGGCGCAGGCAAACGCCACGTCCTGACCGATCCGGTGGTGGCCGGCTCAGCCGCGGGCTGCGGCGCGCAGGCCCCAGAGGGTCTCAGGCGGGGCCGCCGCCGGGCGCGGCAGCCGCCAGGCCAGCACAGCGGCCGCGAGCGGCAGCGCGGCGAGCGCGTAGAGCACGGCGCCCAGTCCGCGGGCGTCGCCGAGCAGCCCCAGTGCGGCCACGATCAAACCACCGGCGCCACCGCACAGGCCGATCGTCAGACCCGAGGCGAGGCCCATGCGGGCCGGCAGGTACTCCTGGGCGAGCACCAGCGTCGTGCTCATGGTGAAGTTCATGGCGACGCCCAGTAGCGCGACCACGGGGATCGTCGCGCCGTAGCCCAGGCTGGGCAGGACGGCGATGGCCGGCACGAGCACGATCTGCGGCACGACCAGCACGAAGCGGCGGCCGAAGCGCTGGGCGGCCATGCCGCCCAGCAGTGTGCCGGCCGCCGCCGCGGCGAACATGACGCTCAGCAGCACGGTGCTCGCCGTGGCGTTCTTCGTCGTATGCAGCGCGAAGAGCGGTACGTAGGTGATGAGGCCGGTCGACACGCCGCTGCCGACGGCGCACAGCCCGACGAGCAGGGCGAATGGGCGCCATTCGGAGGGGAGGCAGAGCACGCGCTGGTGGCGCGGATGCGTGGCGGCGGGCGTTTGCACGAAGCTGCGCATCGCGACCAGCACGACTGCCGCCGCGGCGAAGGGGATGAGCGCCATGAGCAGCGTGCCGTGCAGGCCCAGAACGGCGAGCGCCGCGGCTACGAGGAGCGGCCCGACGGCGTAGCCCAAGCCGCCGCCCACCGAGAAGACGCTCATGTCGGCGGTCACGCGGCTGCCGCAGGCGCGTCGCGCCCAGCGCGCCCCCTCGGGGTGGTACGAGGCGATCCCGGCGCTGCACAGGGCGACGGCCCCGAGCGTGAGCGGGTAACGCGTGGTGAAGCCGATCGCACCCAGGCCGAGACCGGCGACGACGAGCCCGACCGTCAGCAGCCAGCGCGCCTCGCGGCGGTCGCCCTGAGCGCCGAACAGGGGCTGGAGGACGGCGTTCGCCAAGCTGAAGGTGAGCGCGAACACGCCGGCGGCCACGTAGTTGTAGTGGTGCTCCTTCACGAGGAACGGCAGCAGCGCGAACAGGGCTCCCGAGCAGACGTCGACGGAGCCGTGTCCGAACGAGAGCGCGAACAGGGCGGGCCGTGAGGCCGGCCTGCAGTTGTCTTCCACGGGCTGCATGCCTCAAGAATACTGCACCGCCCCCGGCGCGGCTGCCTCCGGCGGCTGTGCCAGAGTGCCCGCGACGTGACGATGCGACCCCACACGACGTGGCGGCGTTTGCTCACATGACGGGCACCACGGAGCGCACGGTGCCCCGTCTTCGCCGGTCGGCGAGCTCCGATCGGACCCGCACCGCGTTCTGGGTGTACTACCTGCGCGCGGTCCTACGCTGAACCGGGCTTCGCGACTCACAAAGCACTCGACCAGCGGCGTTCTTACGGCGCGTTGCCGGCCGTCGTGGTCGTCAGGATGTTCGCGTTGACGCCGGCCACCCAGCCGTGGGTGGGGCTGGCGAAGCTCACGGCGTCGACCTGCGCGCCCACCGACTGTCTGTGCCAGGTGGCGCCGCCGTTGGTCGTCTCGAGCACGATACCGCTACCGTCCGGGCACTCCCCTACGGGCCACCCGCGCGCGGCGCCAGCCATGGCGACGCCGGAGAGCCGCGGGTAGCCCAGACTCGACGTGGCCGCGCGTGAGAGTCCGGTCCATGTCGCTCCGCCGTCCGCGCTGCGGAAGATCTCGCACCCGAGGTCGTCGAGGCCGACCGCTATGAGGTGGCGGGCGTCGCTGCAGGCGATGGCGGTGAGCACGCCTTCGGGCACGTTCTCGTCTTGCGGTGCGAGGTAGGCGAGCTGCCTCTTCCAGGTGGCGCCGCCGTCGGTGGTAGCGAGGATCACCGAGGCGGTCCTGTGCACGTCGCCGAGGATCGTGCCGACCGCCCAGCCATGCGCAGCGTCGGCGAAGACGACGCCGCGCAGCTCGGCGTCGTAGGGGAGCGGTGCGGTCTGCGTGAGCCAGTGGGCGCCGCCGTCGGTCGTGGCCAGAATGACGGGCGTGGCCAGCAGGAGGGTCGTGGGCGTGTCGGGGCTGTGGCCGACCGCCCAGCCGTGCTGGGCATCGACGAACGAGACGCCGCGAAGGTCGTCGGTCACGCCAGAGGCCTGCGCGGTCCAGGTCGCGCCGCCGTTCGTGGAGTTCGCGATGACGCCCTGGTCGCCGACCGCCCAGCCGTCTGCGGGGTCGATGAAGTGCACGTCGTTCAGGTCGGCCGTGGTGCCCGACGCCTGCGCGATCCAGGTCGCACCGCCGTCAGAGGTGGAGGCGAGACCGCCCGAACCGCCGTAGATGGGCCTCGCGAGCACGGCCGCGCCGGCCGGCTTCAGCCCGACGATCCAGGAGGCGAACGGCGCCGTGGTCTGGTGCTCCCAGTGGGCCCCGCCGTCGGTCGTGCGGTAGACCACGCCGCCGGCCGCGGCCCAGCCGTCGCTCGCGGTGGCGAACGAAAGCGAACTGATGGTCGGCTTGATGGCGAGTTGCACGCTCCAGTGCGCCCCCCCGTCGCTTGTGTGGGCGATCGTGCCCTGGCCCGCGACCCAGCCCTGTGTGAGGCTCGTGAAGCACAGGAGGCTGAGGTGCTTGACCACGCCCGCGCGCTCAACGACGTGGCGCGGCGGCCGGCGAGTAGCCGTTGCCGCGGGGCGTCGGCGGGGGACTCCGCCGCGCTGTGCAGCAAAGAGCGGTCACACTCAGGCCCCGTCTCGCATATCATAGAAACAGACCACCAGTGAAAACCATAGGAGAGGAAGCGCCGGCATTCGCGCGGGCGCCACCGTAGCGGCGGCAGCGCCGCCCCGGTGGGGTCGCCCCAAACCGGCGAGGGGTAGGTAGTGACACAGAGCGGGTTGCGCGTCGTCGGCCGGGATCACCCGATCGCCGATGCCGCGCTGAAAGTGACCAGCGGCCTTGTCTACGGCATCGACATGGATCTGCCGCGCATGCTCCACGCGAGGCTGCTGCTCAGCCCCGTGGCTCACGCCCACATCGTCGGCATCGACGCGAGCAAGGCCCTGGCTCTGCCCGGCGTGATCGCCGTCTTCTCTCACCTGAACGCCCCGGCCGCCCCCTACAGCCGCTACCGCATCCTGCCCGGACAGGCCCTCTGCCCCGAAGACGAGACCCTGTTCACCGCCACGGCGCGCTTCGTGGGCGACCGCGTGGCGGCGGTCGTGGCCACCGACGCGCAGACCGCCGCCGACGCCGTTGCGCTGGTCGACGTCGACTACGAGGAGCTCCCCGAGCTCCTCACGCCCGAGGCGGCGCTGCGCGAGGGCGCGTCGCCCATCCACCCCGCGGGCAACCTGCTGCACGAGTTCGACCAGACGGTGGGCGAGCCCATCGCGCGCCGGGCCGACGCCGTCACCGTGACCATCACCGTGGCGACGCCGCGGCTCCACCACGCCGCGATCGAACCACACCTTTGCCTGGCCGACTACGACGAGTCGGGCAAGCTCACCATCTGGAGCCCCACGCAGAGCGTCTTTGGGGCACGCACCGTGGTGGCCGACCTCTTCGGCCTGAGCTACAACCGCGTGCGGGTGATCAAGGTGCCCATGGGCGGGTCGTTCGGCGGCAAGCAGGAGTTCATTCTCGAGCCCGTGACCGCCTTCATGGCGATGGCCACCAAGCGCCCGGTCAAGCTCGTGCTCGACCGGGCGCAGTGCATCGCGGGCACCATGGTGCGGCCGGCCACCGTGTCACGTGTCTCGCTGGGCGTGTCGCGCGACGGGCGCCTCGAAGACGTCGACGTCGACACCGTCCTCGATGCCGGCGCTTACGCGACGAGCTCGCCCGACTACGCCGGCATGATGGCTCACAAGCTCACCCGGCTCTACCGAGTGCCGCACTACCATCACCACGGCCGGGTGGCCTATACGACGACCCCTGTCGGCGGCGGCTGTCGCGGCTACGGCGCGCCCGAGTTCGTGACCGCCCTCGAGATCGCCTTCGACCAGGTGGCCCGCGAGCTCGGCATCGACCCCATCGACCTGCGCCTTCAGAACCTGGTGCAGCCTCATGACATCGATGCCCTCAGCGGCATGTCGTTGGGCGACGCCCGGGTGCGCGAGTGCCTCGAGCGCGGCGCCGAGGCTTTCGGCTGGCGCGAACGCCTGCGCACCCCGCGCGGCGACGAGCGGCGTCGCATCGGCGTGGGCATGGCCTGCGGCGCCCACAAGAACGGCATCCTGTCGACCGATTTTCCCGACTTCAGTACGATGGCCATGAAGATGAACGAAGACGGCAGCGTCGCCCTGAGCGCGAGCCTGCACGAGGTCGGCTGCGGCACACGCACGGCGATGGCGCTGATCGTCGCCGAGGAGCTGGAGATGAGCCCTGACCTGGTCTCGATCACCGAAGCCGACAGCGACACGACGCCCTACGACTTCGGCTGTTTCGGCAGCCGCGTCACCTACGTCTGCGGCGCCGCCGCGCGCGGCACCGCGGCCGCGCTGAAAGCGCGCCTCGTCGAACTGGCCGCCCTCGTCATGCAGCGGCCGGCGCACGAGCTCAGGGCCCACGACGGCCGCGTCGAAGCGGTCGTCGGCCCGGCCGAGTACCTGCCTTACGGGGCGGTCGTTATGGCCGCCAAGACACGCCTGAGCGAAGACGCCTTCGTGCACTACACGCACCGCGCGACCAGCAACCCGGGCGCCTACTCGGTGCAGTTCGCCGAGGTCAGCGTCGACTGCGCCACCGGCCTCACGACGGTCACCGATTTTCTGGCCGTGGGCGACGTGGGGCAGGCCATCAACCGCCTCATGGTCGAGGGCCAGTTCGTGGGCGCCGTGCAGATGGGGATCGGCTCGGCCCTGTGCGAAGAGGTCCGCCTCGACGATCGCGGCCGACCCCCAGCCGGCGGCTTCAAGACCTACCACATCGTGAACGCGCCCGACATGCCCAAGGTGCGCGTGCTGCTCGTCGAGCACGAGGGCGACGAGGGGCCGTACGGCGCCAAGAGCGTGGGCGAGATCGCGGTCGTGCCTACGGCCGCCGCCGTGGTGAACGCGATCAACCAGGCGCTCGGCACCTCGCTCGCCGACCTGCCGGTGACGCCTGAGAAGATCGTAGCCGCGCTCGCCCAGGGGCAGGGCGACTGATGCGCCTGTCATTCGAGGTCAACGGAGTGCGGCGCGAGCTCGACGTCGACCCGGCCGCGCGGCTCATCGACGTCTTGCGCGACGAGTTGGGTCTGACCGGCACCAAAGAGGGCTGCGGCGAGGGAGAGTGCGGCGCCTGCACCGTGCTGATCGACGATCGCGCGGTCGATTCGTGTCTCGTGATCGCCGCACAGGTGCGCGACAAGCGTGTGCTCACCGTCGAAGGCCTTGCCCGCGACGGCGAGCTCGACGTGCTGCAGCAGCAGTTCATCGACCACGGCGCCGTGCAATGTGGCTTCTGTACGCCGGGCATGCTCATGTCGGCCAAGGCCCTGCTGCTGGCTCACCCGCAGCCCTCCGAGCGTCAGATCCGCGTGGCCCTGGCCGGCAACCTCTGCCGCTGCACCGGCTACGGCGCCATCATCGCGGCGGTGACCGCCGCGGGCCGCGCGCTGGCGGCCGGCGGCGAGGCGTGGGGGCCTGAAAGCGCCGCCGAGCCCGCCGCCGACGGCGAAGCGTCGCGCGCGCTCAACGAAGCCGGTGTGCCGCCCGTGTTCGGCGGTCTCCTGTCGGCCGATACGCCCGCGGCCGGGGACGACTCCCGATGAGCGCCACGAGGCTCCTGACTCCGCGCGACCGCTCCGAGCTCACGGCCGCCCTGGGCGAGATGACGCGCGACAGCCGGCTGCTGGCTGGCGGCACCGATCTGGTACGGGCCACGACCCAGCAACGCCACCGCCCCGACCTGATCGTCGACCTCTCTGCCATGGCCGAGCTCGACCACGTGACGCTCGACGACGGCCTTCTGCGGGTGGGTGCGATGGCCACGTTCACCCGGTTGCAGGCCGATCCCCTGGTGGTGCGCCACGCCCGCTGCCTCGCCCTGGCCGCGGCGGCGGTCGGTTCTCTGCAGATCCGCAACGTGGCGACGGTCGGGGGCAACGTCGCCAACGCCTCGCCGTGCGGCGACAGCATCCCGGCGCTGCTCGCGCTGGGCGCCGAGGTCGAGATCTGGGACGGCGCCGGACGGACGCGGCGCGAACCGCTCGAAGCAGTGCTGGCCGGCGCCGGGAAGACCACGCTGAGCTGTGGCGAGGCCATCGTCGGCTTTTCCTTTGCGCCTCTCGACGACGGCGTTCGCGCGACGTTCGCCAAGATCGGCTCGCGCTCGACGCTCTCGGTCGCACGGCTGAGCGTGGCCGTCGTGGTGGGCTACCAGGCCGCCGAGGGGCGCCTTACCACGGCCCGGGTCGCGCTCGGCGCGGTCGGCGAGACGGCGTTTCGCGACGCGCAGGTCGAGGCCTCGCTCGCCGGTCACCGGGCCGACTCCGACACCGCCTTTGCCTTTATGGAACAGTGCGCCGCCGCGGTCTGCCGCTCGATCCCCGGGCGTCACTCGCTCGACTACAAGTGCGGCGCCGCGGTGGGGCTGGCCGACGACGCCTGGCGCGGCCTCGACCTGTCGTCGCCGGTCGAGCTGTCGACAGTGTCGTAACGGCGGCCGGGCGGTCCTTGAGATCCGCGCTCGGCGCTCTACCCGCGTTCGCGGCCGCCGCCGCTCGCGATGTCAGGCGGCGAAATGCTCTTCTGCGTAGGTGCGCAACTCCGCGGCCTGCGCCGGGTCGAGGTCGCGCTCGAGACCGAGCAGGTGGGAGAGGGCAACGTTGAGCCGGCCGCGGAACAGTCGCTCGACCACGCTGTCCATGATGGTGCTCGCCACTTCGTTGCCGGGGATGGCCGGCGTGTACACGTAGGCGATCGCGGTGCGATCCTGCGTGAGAAGCTCTTTCTTGACCAGGTTGTTCATGACCGTCATCACGGTCGTGTAGGCGATCTGGCGCTGCTCGCGGAGCGTCTCGTAGACGTCGCGCACGGTCGACTGCTTGCGTTCCCAGATGATCGCCAGGATGTCGGCTTCGAGCGAGCCGATGCCGGTGAACGGGCTGCCCTTGGTGTTCTTGAGCCATTTCATGGTTGGTTCCATGGATCTGCCTTTCAAAGCATCATACTGACAGGACGGTCGCCGTGAGAGGCCGGGCTGGAGCACGCTGTGGCCCGCAAACCACAGGTATCCCTTTTGTGGGAACGGTAAACCATCAACATAATACGGCAAGAACCAAAGACCTCGAATAGTGTGACCTGTATAGTTTGTGGGAACTGCCCGCAAACTCGCGCTCCTCCAGGCGCCCCCAGGCTCGCGGTCAACGTCTCGGCGCGCGAGGTGTTGCGCGCCGACGTGTGCGGCACGGTCACGCGCGCCGCTGCGGCCGTGGGGCTCACGCCTTCGTCGCTCGAGGTCGAGTTCACCGAGACGGCCGTGCTCGTCACGGCCTGCTGAACAGCCTCACTGGCGGCTCGGGGCTCGGCGGCGGTGGTGCTCCGCCGGGCGCCGGCCAGTGACCGTCAGCCCTGGGTCGTGTAGCCGTAGGCGCGCACCCAGTCGACCAGCATGGTGGCCGGAAAGCGTGTCGCCGCCGTGGGCGCGCCCGGCCAGTTGCCGCCGACCGCCAGGTCCAAGATCAGGAAGGCGGGTTTGGTGAATACCCACTGGCAGCCGTGTGGGAGCGAGGTCGGGGTGTACGAGGCGTAGGGCACGCCGTCGAGGGTCATCTGCACGAGGCTCGGCGACCAGTCGACGCCGTACACGTGGAACCCCTGCGAGAGCGCGACAACGCTGCGCGTGGAGCTCGTCAGCCCGTAGGCCTGAGTGCCCGACGCGCACGGACCGTGAAGGCTGCCGAACACGCGGTAGGGGTCGCGGCCGAGGTTCTCCATGATGTCCATCTCGCCGCAGTGCGGCCAGCCCACCGTGTCGATGTCGGCGCCGATGGCCCAGAAGGCGGGCCAGAGTCCCTGGCCCGCGGGCAGCTTGATGCGCGCCTGGATCGACCCGTAGGAGGTGTTGTACTTACCTTTGCTCTCGATCTTGCCCGACGTGTAGGAGCGCGTGACCGCGCCGTCGCTGTAGCTCTCGCGGAGCGCGGTGATCTTCAGGTGGCCGGCGCCGTCCTGAGCGACGTTGCTCGCCCGCGACGTGTAGTACTCGAGCTCGTTGTTGCCGAAGCCGCTGCCCCCGGTGTCGACAAGCCACTTGGTGGGGTCGGGCGACGACCCCGCCGCTCCGCTGAATTCGTCGGACCACAGCAGCTTGTCGGCGGGCAGGCTCTCAAGGACGACCTTCGCGGCTTGGCAGGTCGAACCGCGGCCGGTGCGGCCGACGGCGCCGCTTGCCTGAACGGTCGCGCCGGCGACCATGTCGGTCAGCGAGAGCGGCGTCGAGCCGTGCGTGGCGTCGACGAACGCGGTCTTCGGGCTGGTGGTCATCGTGACGTTGACGGCGCGAAGCGCCATGATCACCGGCGAGCCGCTCTGCAGGTCGACCACGAGCGTGCCTGCGGCGGCGTTGACCGACACGACTTTCGCCCGGCACGAAAACGAAGCGGTGCGCGCGGCGCCGGCGTGGGCGAGCGGCGCGGCGATGAGCGACAACGCCACGAGTGCGGCGACGACCAACGACAAGCCTAAGAGTCCGGTGACGACGAACGACGGCCGGCCTTTCGCCGGCAGCGCGGTGAGCGCGATGGCACCGTCGTCGGGGGGCTTCTGGGTCACTGTGCCGGGCCTTTTCGTGAGGGGGACATACCTGAACCTGTGTACGGCATCGGCCGCACTGGAGACCCTCATAACCCTGCGCGGCAAAGTTGAAGACCCATACCCAGAGGCGTCGGGAACAAGTCGCCCGAGCGTAGGTACTGGGCCTGTCATGCCACGTTCGTCGTCTACCTCGCGGGGGGAGCAGGGTCACCTTGCGACGTCGTGAAGTCCGTCACGGTACGACGGCCGGCCTGCCTCACGGGGCATGGCGGGCTTCCGGGGAGTGTGGTGCGACTGCCGGCCGGCGCGCGGGGCCGGCCGCGCTCTCAGGCGAGCAGGCGCTGGTCGAGCGCGTCGAGCAGGTCGGGCTCGCGTGACGAGATCTTGCGGGCGAACAGCTTGCGAAAGCCGTCGCGACCGTCGACCCAGCGGTCGGTGGGACGCGGCGGCGCGGCGCGCGCCGCCGCGAGGGCGCCGAGGTCGGCGGCCGTCAGCCACCGGGGGTGTCCCGCGCGCGTCGAGCCGTTCCAGTCGAGATACCAGGGCAGGTCGTCGCAGACATCGTCGCTCAGGTCGCCGACCAGCTGGGGTGAGCTCAGGATCGAGGCGACGCACGACTCGTCGGGCACGAGGGTCGTGCGCCAGAAGCGCAGCAGGTCGGGCCGCTCGTCGAGCACGCGCAGCAGCGCGGCGCCGTGGCGTCGCGAGTAGATCTTCCATTGCGAGGAGGCGCACAGCGTCAGGTCGCCGGGCGGTTCCCGCCGTACGGTGCGCAGGGGGATGCCGCCCACGAAGACGACCCGTCCACCGACGGTGACGAAGCGTCGCCTCAGGCGCCACAGCCCGCCGTCGTCGTTGCGTCGCGTGCTCCAGGGCTCGTGGGGCAGCGGGTTGAGGGAGAGGCGCGACTTACCCGTCCACAGCGCGAGCTCGTCGGCCAGCTCGGACACCGAGACCAACGGATAGCAGGAGCCCGACAGGACGATCGCGTGCTCGGCGCGGCTGGTCTCGAGCCAGACCCGCAGCGCACGCAGCTCGGCATCGACGAGCGACCAGCTCGCCAGGGTCGTGGTCAGACGAGGCAGGGCGCGCACGTTGGCGCCGGCGCCGCGCATCATGTCGCCGAAGACCGATCCGCGCGTGCGGCGGTCGCAGTGTAGCAAGACCTCGAGGCCGTCCAGCGCGGCGATGAGGCGCGCGACCTTGGCCGCGTCGTCGTGGGCGAGGACGATGACGAGTGGCGGTGCCGTATCAGACCGTCCGCGACAGCGGGTCGAGCAATGCCGCGACGCGCGCGGCAAGCGAGCCGCCCTTGGGCGCGACGATCGTCAGCATCACGGTGCCCATGGCCGCAAGGCAGCCGAGGGCGATGACCATGCGGGCCGCCAGGAACGGCGTCGTCGTCGGCAGCCGGCTGGCCGCCAGCGCGATGGCGGCGCCCACGGCGAGCTTGATGAGGAGCGTGGTCCGCGGCCTCGGCAGGCGCTGGTCACGCGACGACGCACGGGCGAGCAGGGCGTGCAGCAAGGCGTAGCTTGCGAGCGCGGCCAATGCCGATCCCGCGATGCCCAGGAGCGGCACGAGCACGATGTTCAAGGCGATGTTGGCCGCGCCGGCGGCCAGGGTGAGGAGCCCGATCGCCAGGGTGCTGCCCGCGACGAGCAGCACTCTGGTGGCGGCCAGCATCCCGGCGACCGGAAGCGAGGCGATGGCCACCAGAGCGACCACGAGCTGCAGCCCGTCGGGACGGTACGAGGCGGGCGCCCAGACGCGCAGGACGAGTGGCGCCCCGACGGCGAGACCGATCACCGCCGGGACCAGGAGACCGTACAGTGCGTCACGACTCTGTGTCAGGACAGAGCGCCGTAAGCTGCTGGTCGCAACCGCAAAGACACGCGGCAGCCAGACCGCGTTCAGGACGCTGAGCAGCAGGATCGGTAACGAGCCGATGTTGTTGGCGATCGAGTAGCGGGCGACCGCTGCCGACCCCAGGTCGTGCTGGACGATCAAGCGGTCGGCCGCCTGCAGGGCGAAGATCGCCAGGGCGGCCGGCACCAGGGCGATCGAGTAGCGCAGGCCGGCGCCGAGCATGCGGGCGTGGCGTCGCCGTATCAGCGCCGGGCGGGCCACCGCGAGCGCTATGGCCACTGCCACGGCCTGCGCGACCGCCTGGCCGAGCAGGAACTCGGCCGCCGTGCGATGCACCGCCACCACGAGCAGCAGGCTCAGAGCTTCCGCCACGACCGACTGCATGAGGCTGACGACGGCAAACGCTGAGAGCCGGTCGCGGCTGCGGATGAGCCCGAGGGCGGCGTTGCTGACGGCGGTCAGGGCCGCCCAGATGACCGCGTAGCGCACGGCGCCCCCGTACGCTCCGAGTCCGAGTCGTGGACACCACCACGGGCCGGTGGCGTCGGCCACGAGGAACACGAGTCCCGAGACCACCATCGCGAGCGTGACCAGGCGGCGGGCACCGTGGTCGCCGCCTGGTTTGGCGAACTGCCATTGCACGGCCGTCTGCAGGCTCGCGCCGCCGAGAGCGACCAGGACCTGCATGACCGCGATCGACGAGGCCACCACGCCGAACCTCACGGGCCCGAGCACGCGCGTGATGACCGGCGTGCACAGCGCGGCGACGCCGAGCTGCACGCCCCACAACACGACGTAGATCGAGTCGCGTCCGAAGAGGCCGCGCAGTGCTTGGGCGGTCTGCGCTTCGACGTCGAGCCGGGCGGCGGCCGGCTGCTCGGACTCCGCGAGGCGCGTCGCCGGGCGGCGGTCGTACGGCTCTGAGAGAGCGGCCGCAGCCGGAGCGTCGCTCATCGCGCCACGCCCGGCCTTGGGTTGGCCGCCATCGCTGTCGCGACCGTGGCTCGCATGGCGGCTGCCGCGTGTGAGGTGGCAAGCTCGCGCTCGGCGGCCGCCGACAGGCGCATCAGCAACGTACCGTGGCTAGCATAGACCACGCTCCAGTCGGGGCTGGCGAGCAACAGGGCGCGCCACGCTGCGGACTGGCGGAGCGACTGCAGCCCGTATTCGTAGGCGTATTCGGACTGGGCTGGCGACCAGCGCACATAGAGGTCGCCGGCAGCGGGTCCGTCGCCAACGCCGGCCGTCTGCGCGTAGACGCTGGTGAGCGCGGCGAGGTCGTCGGCGCTCGGCTGCCCCGGGAGCCGGGCGGCAACTGTGCCCAGCGACTGGTCGAGCGTCTCGAGATCGGTGAAATGCCTGGTCGCGGGGAGGCTGGGGACGCTGTCGGGCAGGTCGCCATAGCCCAGGTCCAGGAGGCACGAGCCGGTGGGCGCCTGGCTTTCGAAGGCGCGCAGCGAAGCCAGGTCGGACTTGCGCATGACGTTGGAGCCGTCCATGCCGAAGCTCGCCACCAGGAACGTGGCGAGCAGCAGCAGGGTCACGCCGGCGAAGGCGACGGCGAGGCGACGGTTCGGCGGATGGTCTACCGCCCGCGCCGCGACGAGCGCCAGCCAGGGGATGCCGAACAATGCGGCGCGAAAGATGCCTTCGTTGCCGTAGGGGTTCACCGCGATGCAGACGAGGCCGACTCCAGCGCTAGCCATGAAGGCCCAGGCCCAGGGCTCGCGCCGGTGGCGCGCGAAACCGACGAAGGCGACCGCGATCAGTAGGAGCAAGCCGAGCAGCAGTGCGTAGGAGCTCAGGCCGACGATCGCCTGACGGCCCAAGTCAGGCGCCGCCACCGTCTTGGGCGGCTCGAAGTTCGAGAGGTGCAGGAGGTGCGAGAACGACAGGTAGCCCGCCAGGACGTGGTAGTCGATCGCCGCCCAGACCGCCGCGGGCACGAGCACTGCCGCCGCCGACCAGCGGGGCCGCGTGCGGCCATAGACGGTGAGCACGAGCAACACGCCGCCCGCGATGAAGGGGCTGAGCTCGTGAGTCGTGGCCATGGCACAGCCCGCCAGGCACAGCAGCGAGGCTCGGAGCCAGGCGTCGACGGCGAGGGGCTCGGTGCCGGCCAGCGCGAGTCCGTACACCCCGAGCGCCATGACGAAACCGATCGACTGCGGCGAGAAGTAGTCGGCGCCTAACGCGTTGACGAGCATGACGACCATGATGGCGGCCCAGCACTGGAAGCTCGACCGGTGCAGACGGCCGAACAGGAAGCGCAGCTCGGCGAGACCGACGAGGCCGATGATGGCGGGCCACCAGGTCGCCAGGCTGATCGAGTCGGACACGCGGGCGAGTGTGCACACCCAGGCGATGCCGGCAAAGAAGGCCGAGTAGGCCGCGTAGATGCCGGCGCTGGCGCTCAGGTGGTGGTGCGTCATGATGAGCTGGACGAGCTGGACATGCTTGCCGGCCGACTGCGAGCGCGGCATCGCGTAGATGAGCGCGGGAGTGACGGTCAGCGCCAACGCGAGCGACACGGTGGCCAGGGCGGGGTAGATCTCGCGTCGGCCGCGCGAGAGCACGACGGCCACGATCAGTGTCGCCAGACCCGCGTACCAGACGGGTGGGATACGCACGAGAAAGCCGCCGATACCGGGAGAGAGGTGGCCGGCGGCAAGCGCCGCGCCAAGCCACGCCGCCGTGCCGGCGACGACGAGGATGGCTACGGGCAGGCTGCTGCGGCGAGCCGCGTCGCCCAGTGGCGAGGCGAACCGCACGCGGGCCGAGATCTTGCGGGCCCGGGCCAGGTCGTGCAGGGCTTGCCCTACGGCTGCAACGTCGAGCGCCGCAGCCGCCGCCACCACGATCGCGGCCCACAGAAACGGGTGCCACGCGCTGCTCAGCGGCGCGAGGACCATGAGCGCGCCGCCTATCGTCATGACCGACAGGCCGGCCAGGCCGGCTACGCCGAGCCGGACGGCCAGCAGCGGCCCACGCGCGAGCTGCAGCGGCGCGGCACCGATACCGAAGAACAGCACGCCCAGGGTGCCGGCGAGCGCGACGGCGGGCAGTTCGAGGCTGCGGCCGAAGGCGTACAGGGCAAACGACCCCGCGAACAGGGTGACGAAGGCGAGGCGCACCCGCGCGCTGGCCCGCAGTTCGGCGGCGGTCTGGGCAGTCGCGGGCGGCTCGTTGGGCCTGCGGCGCAGGCGCTGCAGATCGACGCGCGAGCCGTTGTGGCCGGCGGCGTGGGCCATGAGCGCCTCGCCGTCGGTAAAGCGTTCGCCGCAGCGCGAGCAGGTAAAGACCACTGCCGACTTGCGGGCCGCCCGGGACGGTTTTCTGGGCTTGTCTCGGCGATGTGAGCTCATGCGGCGGTCCGCCGGCCGCGCAGGTAGGCAAACGGGCCAACGAGCAGGCCGCCGAGCTCGCAGGCCGGCACAAAGCGGCTCACCGCGGCCTGATCGGCGGCCACCCGCGAGCGGCGCGCCAGGAGGGCGAGCCGGGCGGCGGCGGCGAGCAGGCGAGCCGCCACCTGGCGCCGCGAGCGGGGCGCGACCAGGTGCTTGAACCAGTAGGCCGACAGGCCCTTGCCGTAGGCATACATCTGGCGGCCGAGGTCGGCTTGGGTGACGCGGTGTTCGTGCCAGGCCAACGCGGCCGGCTCGTAGCTCAGGCGATAACCGGCGAGCAGCACCCGCACGAACGCATCGAGGTCTTCGCCGCCGCCCGCCGGTGAGCCGGCGCCCAGCCTCTCGTCGAAGCCGCCGATCTCGCGCAGCGCTGCCGCCCGGAACGCCATCGTGGCGCCTGTGCCGAACGCACCCGCGCCGTACGGGTGCAGGCGCGAGTCGCGCGGGCCGCGGGCGGCGTCGAAAAGTCGTTGCTCGCAGCTTGCCGCCCACGAGACCCGGGCGTCGAAGTATTGGGCGCCGGGCAGCTCGAGCGAGGCGCTCGCCACGAGGCCCGTGACGCAGCCCACGTCGGGCCGGCACTGAAAGCCGCGCACCAGGGCTGCCACCCAGAGGGGGTCGACGCGCACGTCGTCGTCGGTGAAGGCGAGTAGCTCGGCGGTGGTCTCACGTGCGCCGCGGTTGCGGGCGCGCGACAGCCCGGGCCGGTCTTCGCGCAGGTAGCGCAGCCGTCGGTCTCTTCGTTGCAGGTCGGCCACCAGGTGCGCCGCGTCGTCGCCTGTGGGGGCGCTGTCGACCACGACGATCTCGAGGGCATCGTGCTCGACCGCGCGCAGCGCCTTGAGGCAGCGCGCCAGCGCCGCGGCTCGGTCTCTGGTGCACACCACGACGCTGACGGGCGTCGCGCGGGTCGCGGCGACCCAGGGCACGATAGCAGCGCGAGCGTCGCCTGTCGGGGAAGCGACCGGCAGCGACGCGCCGGCGGTCCGCAGCCGCGCGCGCGGCGCGGCGGCCCATGTGCGCTCGACCGACTGGCGGAAGAGGGTGGGGTCGAGCCGGCCGTCGGTGAGCGGCAGCGTCACGAAGCCGAGGGGCTCGCCGAGCTCGCGCACGAGCAGGCGGGCGTCGTCGAAGGGGGCGCCGCTTGTGGCGAGCAACGGTTCGGCGGGAAGGTCGTCGCCGTCGAGGTCGACCAGGCCGCTCCAGATGCGGCGTGCGGCGGTCGGGACCGGCGCAGGGGCACTGTGTCGGTGCAACCACATGGTCTCAGGCGACGGCTGCGTGGGCCCTGTGGCTGCCTCGCGCCGTCAGGTAGCCGCCGATCGTCACGCTCAGGCCGAGTGCGATCGCGACGGCCCGGCCGAGGCCGCCGGCGACCTGCCCGCGGCAGGCGTCGGTCAGGCCGCGCGCGAGCCCGGCGGGCAGCGTGTGCACGATGTAGCGGCGCTCGCTGGCGAGGGCGGCCCTGCGCCCGACGCGGGCCTCGATCGTGGCCTTCGATCGGCCTTCGGCCCAGCAGCGCGCCAGGAAGTAGCGCCGGCTGAGGCGGCCGGGCGCGACCGTGTGCACCACGCGGGCGCGCGTCGAGTGCACGATCCGCGTCGCTGGACGTCGCTGCCTGATGCGGATGGCAAGCTCGGTCTCTTCGCCGCCTTCGGGGCTGGCGCCGACGCGTCCGAGACCCTCGCGAAAGCCGCCGGCCGCAAGCACGTCGTCGCGGCGGAAGGCCATGTTGGCACCGATCGGATTGCGCAGGGCGGCGCCGTGGCCGGGTAGGCCGCGGTAGCTGCAGCCCACCGTCCAGTCGAACTCCTCGGGCAGCCAGGCCGGTCGCGCGCCGGCCGGCCAGCAAGGCGCGGCCGCGCCGCCGACGCCGGCCACGTCGGGCGCGTCGAACTGCACGAGCAGCTCGTGGAGCCAGTCGGGGGCGGCGCTCGCGTCGTCGTCGAGAAAGGCCACGATGTCGGTGGCCGCGTTGCGGACTCCGGTGTTGCGCGCGCCCGACAGGCCGGGCGCGCCCGTGCTGGCGACCACGCGGACCTGGGGGAACCGGGCGCGGGCGCGTTCGAGCAGCGCGCGATCGTGGTCGACGACCAGCACGACCTCGGTGGCCGGATGACTCTGGGCGCACACCGACTCGACGGCTTGCACGAGCCGCGGCCAGCGCGCCTCGGTGTACGCACAGATCACGACGCCCGTGGTGAGCGTGGCGGTCGACGAGCTCAACGGCCGTTCACCCGACGATGGTCGAGACTGGGAGCCGGGCGCCGCTCTCGGCGACCGCCGCATCGCGCGGCGTCTCGCGCTTGCGCAGATGGCGGCCCCGCCGCACTTCGACCAGGATGGTCCACAGCACGCGCAGCCCGTCGCGGGGCGCGTTCAAGTTGCTCACGCCGTGCACGCGCGACAGTTCGTGGCTCGGCACCTCGACCACCGAAAGGCCGGCTTCGGCCACCCGCAGGTGGATCAGCGTCTCGATCTCGAACCCGTCGCCCCATGGACAGCGCCCGCCGCCGGGCTCGGCCGGCGTCTCCCAGTCGAGGTCGAGCACCGGCAGGCAGCTCGCCGCCCAGAATGCGTTGTAGCCGTAGCAGAGGTCGGTGTAGTCGCTGCCGCAGAGGACGTTGACGACGAAGCCGAGAAAGCGGTTGCCCGCGGAGCGTAGCAGGGTGATGTCGTCGCTGCCGCCGCCGTCGAGGCCGCGGCTGCCTTTGGCGAAGTCGGCGCCCGCGACCAGGGCCTCGACGAAGCGCGCGATCTCGGCGGGGTCGGCCGAGCCGTCGGCGTCGAGCATGACGATGACGTCGCCGCGGCACGCGGCGAAGCCGCAAGTCAGGGCGTTGCCCTTGCCGGTGCGCGTCTGGTTCACGACGCGCACGTCGGGACGAAGGCGCCTGGCTACCGCGACCGTCTCATCGTCGGAGGCGCCGTCGACGAGGACGACCTCGAAGAGCCCCGGGGGCAGGCTAGGCAGCAGGGCCTCGAGGTTCCGGGCCTCGTTGCGAGCGGGAATGACGACGCTCACGCGTGGCACCGCCGGGAGCCGTGCGGCCGCGCCGAGGTGTTCGGGCGCCCTCGCGTCGACGAGCGCCGCGCGATCCGCGGTCACGTTTTCGTCCTGTGCGATGACGCAGACGCCGTTGTGGCGGTGGACTGTGTTTGGGCGACGACCACGGATGACCCGCCTTTCGAAGTACGCGTCTTAGTTAGGTAACACGGACGTTCCGCATCGTTGTCGGCGTTTTGAGCGTGAACCTTGTACAAGACGCGCCCAAGAGCGTAACCAGAGCTGTATACATCTGAGGCGCGGGTCGCCGTCTCTGGTGCTCAAGACGGGGTCGGGAGCGGCTTTGTCGCTGCTAGCCGCCGTCGATGACGCGCTGCAGTCCCAGGCGATGAGACCACGCCACGCTGTCGACATAGCGGGTCGGTCCACGCAGCATGCCGCGACGCTCCAGACGCGCGAGCTCCGGCGTGGTGGTCGCCGCGAGATCACGACCGGATGCCGAGCGCGCTCGACGGAGGCTCCAGGCCACCGGCACCGAGCGCGCCGCCGCGGCAGCGAAGCGCCGGTCGTGCAGGAGCGCCTTGGTGAGGATCGCGGTGAAGCCCACGCCGTAGTTGAAGACTTGGCGTCGCAGGGCTTCGTCGTCGCGGCGATGCTCGTGCCAGCAGAGCGACCGGGGCTCGTAGACCAGGCGCCCGCCGTGCAGAACGACCGCACTCAACGCGTCGATGTCGGCGCCGGCGAGGGCGCGGCTGCCGGCGCCGAGCGCCGGGTCGAAGCCGTGCGCCGCGATGAGCGCCTCGCGCCGGAACGCCATGCTGTTGCCGGACCCGAACACGCCGCCCCAGAAGGGGTAGAGCAGGCGATGGTCGGCGCGGTTGCAGTGCAGGTCGAACTCGCAGCGCCGCAGGCCCTTGGCGAAGCCGCCGTACTGCTCGAAGCGCTTCTGGGCCGGCGTCGCGAGCTCGAGCGGCAGCACGAGGCCGGTCGTGGCGCCGACCTCGGCGCGGGCGAAGGGCGCCACCAGCAGGCGCAGCCAGTCGCGCTCCACGACGACGTCATCGTCGGTGAAGGCCACGATGCCGGCCGTGGTCCGCGCCACCCCGCGATTGCGCGCCACCGAGCTGCCCGGACGCGGCTCGGCGACATAGCGCATCTGGTGCCGCGAGCACGCCGCTGCGGCCTCGACGACGAGCCTGGTCTCGTACAGGTCGGGCCGGTTGTCGACGACCACGATCTCGCAGGGCGGCCCCGACTGCTCGGCGAGCGCCGCGAGACAGCGGCGCAGCTGGGCAGGGCGGCCGCCGGTCGGCACGATGACGGCGATCGCGTCGGGCGGGGAAGAGGCGTCGCCCGCGGCACAGGCGGTCGCGCTGGTCACTGCGCCGGGAGCCGTCGCCGCGCCGGGAGTCGCCGCCGCCGCGCCGGGAGTCGCCGCCGCCGCGCCGGGAGTCGCCCGGTCGACCGCGTCGTCGTCCCAGCGGGCGATGTCGGCGGCGCCGGTGGGCGGCGGCGTGCAGCCGGTTCGGGCGACGTGCTCGCGGAGCGTGCCGGCAAGACGCGACCAGAGGAGCTCGCACAGCTCGGCGCGAGGCAGTTGGTCGGGGGGGCGATCGAGGTAGACGACGTCGAGCGGCTGTCCGTCGAACCGCACCAGGAGCAGGGTGTCGCGGCAGGGTTCGTCGGCGGCGCCGGTCGGCGGTACCGTGGCGCCGAGGCCGCGCTCGATGTCGAGCAGCGCCATCGCGGTCGGCTCGCCGTGTCTGAACGGCGCGAGTGGCAAGCCGCTCGGCGTGCGTCCCCCTGCGTCTGCCGACACGCGATTCCCCTTTCGTCTGATAGTACGCCGCAGTGACGCGTGTGATATCGGTCGGCGACTCGCATAGCATGACAAGGAAGCGCCATTGTGCGAATGTGTGCGATGATGATGTGCAGTGTGTGTTTGGCCGCGCCGGGCAGGTCGGCGGGCCGCGGATCGGAGGGCACATGGCGAGTGACCTAAGCGCGAAGCCCGGGCGCCCACCGCTTGTCGGCGATACTCCCGGCGACGCCCCAGCGCTGCGCGCACGAGCGCTCGGCTTGGGTGCGAGCGACGCCGCGCCGCTCGCGGGGTCGGCGGTCGTCACCGCTGAATGGGTGCGCATGAAGTGCCTGTACGGCGGCTGCACCGCGGGGCGCTGCCTCACCTGCCCGCCCCACTCGCCCGAGCCCGCCCGCATGCGCGTGCTGCTCGACGAGTACCGCACCGTCATCCTCCTGCGCCTCGATGTGGCGCCGGCCCAGGCCGGCGAGTGGCTCGCCTGGAGCCGCCGCCTGGCCGGCATCGCCCTCGACCTGGAGCGCGAGCTGTTCCTGGCCGGTCGCTATCGCGCCTTCGCCATCGCCGGCGGCCGGCCGTGCGACCTGGCCGAGCCCTGCGGCCGGCCCGAACACTGCGACGTACGCGCGCTCGTCAGGCCGGGACCGGCGGGCTGCGGCATCGACGTCTTCGCCACCGCCGCCAACGCCGGCTGGACGCTCGATGTCGTGCGCGCGCCCGACGATCCTTACCACCTCTTCGCGCTCGTGCTGGTCGATTAGGAGCGCGCCGCGCATGACCCCGATCGCCACGATCCAGCGCGAACACGGCATCATCGGCCGCGAGCGCGAGCTGGCCACCGCCCTGGCAGTGCTGCGCGTCGGGCGCCACCTGCTGCTCGAAGGTCCGGTCGGGGTGGGCAAGACCACGGTCGCCCTGGCGGTCTGCGCCCACCTGGGTCGTGCCACTGTGCGCGTCGACGGCGACGACCGCTACTCCGAGAGCAAGCTCACCGGATGGTTCGACCCGCCGCTCGTACTGAAGCTCGGCTACGGCGAGCAGTCGTTCTTTGCCGGACCGCTGGTCGAGGCCATGCGCAACGGCTCCGTGCTGTTCATCAACGAGCTCAACCGCATGCCCGAGTCGGTGCAGAACGTGCTGCTGCCGGCGCTCGACGAACGCCTGCTGCAGGTGCCCCACGTCGGCTGCGTGCACGCCGCCGACGGGTTTCAGGTGGTCGCTACCCAGAACCCGGTGGAGTACGTGGCCACGGGCCACCTCTCCGAGGCCTTGCGCGACCGTTTCGAGCACCTCGCGCTGCCCTACCAGTCTGCCGCCGACGAAGAAGCCATCGTGGCGGCGGCGACGGGCTGCACCGACCCTGCGCTGGTGCGCAGCGCGGTGCGCCTCACGCGGGCCACGCGCAGCCACCCGCGTTTTCGCAAGGGGGCCTCGGTGCGCGCCGCCATAGCGACCGTCGCGCTGGCGCCGGGCTTTGCGGGCGACACGGCCCTGCGCTGCGCCGCCGAGGCCGCGCTGGCCACGCGCGTCGAGCTGCGCGACGACCTCGACGGCGACTTCGCCGCGGCGCTCGACGAGCTCTTCGCAGCGGTCGTCACACGGGGTGAAGACCCCGACGCCGTCCCCGGGCCGACCCCAAAAGCCTGAGCGCCTCCGGCGGGGCGCGCCGCCAAGATCCGCCGGCTCGCGCGCCACGGGAACCGGCGCCGCAGGCGCCATCCCCGCCCAACGCCACCCGGCAGCGCGCCGCGCTGGCCGCGCGTCTTGGTGTGGCGCCGCCCGATCTCGACGGCTGGGCGGTGGCAGCCGAGCTCACGCGCAGCGCCGCCGGCATCGGCGAGCCGGGCTTGCGTCTCTACGCCGAACGCCTGGCGGCGAGCGCCGTGCTGCAGCGCGCCAGCCGGCTGGTCGGCCCCCTGCGCGGCGCCACGCGCACTGTCCGGGAGCCCCTGCGCGAACCCTACGACGGCGAGCTCGACATCGAGGCGACGTTGGGCAACGTGCTCGGCAAGCCGTTCGCGCTGCCCGGCGATCTGATCGTGCAACGCCGCGAGGAACGCCGCCATCAGGTGGTGCTCATGATCGACACGTCGCTCAGCATGGCCGGCGAGAAGATGGCGCTGGCCGCGGTGGCCGCCGCCGTGCTGGCGCTCAATCTGCGCCCCGGCGATCTTGCCGTGGTGCTCTTCGCCGACGAGGCCCGCGCGGTGGCGCGTCTGCACGAGGAGGTGGCCGTGGCGGAGCTCGTGCGCCGCATGCTGGCGACGCCGTGCGGCGGCACGACCAACGTCGCGGCCGCCCTCGCCCTGGGACACGCCGAGCTCGAGCGCGGCCGTAACCCCCGGTGCAGCGCCGTGCTCGTGAGCGACGGGCTCTACACGGCCGGCGTCGATCCCCGTGCGGCGGCGGCGCGTTTCGGCGCGCTCCACGTGCTGCTGACGCACGAGGGACCGCTCGACGGCGCGCGGCCCGTCGCCGTCGCGGGTCGCGCGCCGGACAAGGCGGCGGCGGGCCGCTTTGGCGCGCGCGGCGTCCGCCCCTCGACCGCGCGCGGCACGAGCCGCTCGGGTGTCTGGATCGCCCCTAAGCGCTCGATCGGCGCGGACGTGGCGCGGGCCGGCGGCGGCCGCCTGGTGCACGTCGAGGGTTTCGCGACGCTGCCCCGGCGTGTGCTCGACCTGGCCGACCACGTGCTGCGGTAGCGCGTGGTCGGCGACTGCCGGGATCGGAGCGGGGGCACGTCTCTCGCCGGAAAGGGACTACCTGGGTGTCGCTGCGAACCAGCCCGTCGCTTCCATGGCCTGGGCGCCTACGCGCATGCTGCGGCTGTCGCCGCGGGCCACGGAGACCGAGACGTCGTCGCCCAGCGCGGCGCACATCTGCGCGACGTCTTCGTGGCTGTTTCCGGGGCAGAGCAGGACCGACTGCAGGCCCTCGTTTGCCACAAGCTCGCGGCAGACGGCGACGGCCTGGTCTGTGTCGCGCACGACGACGCTGAAGAGGCGATAGAGACCGGTCTCGATGAGCGACCGGTCGCGCGCGGGGTCGGCGTCGGGGGCGTGGGCGATGAACGCGGCTGTGAATGGCATGGCACTCCTTGGTGTCGCGGGTCTCTCACTTGGCTCCCCATGATGGTGAGCGCTACGGGCACGGAGCGCAAGCGTCGCGAGTCTTCGGCGTCCTTTAAGTCGGCGTGTTACGGGCGGACCGGCTGTTCCACCCGCGGAGTCGTCACCTGGTCGCCGTGACAGAGCAGCGCGGCGGCCTGGCGGCTCTTGCCGCGCAGGTCGGCGAGGGTGAGGTCCTGCAGGCTGAGCGAGACCAGCCCTGCGATGGCGCCGACCACGAGCTGCATGGCCTGCAGGCCCAGAGCGTAAGCGATCGCCGGTCCGGCGCCCACGCCCGAGACGGCGAGCGCTGCGAGGGCGGCAGCTTGGAACGTGCCCACGTTGCCGGGGGTGAGCGGCACCAGGCCGATGAGGTTGGTGAGGATCAGCACCAGGCCCGCGCCGCGCAGGCCCGCGCCGCCCAGGTGGAACGCCTGTAGTGCGGCCCAGGCCGCGCCGAGCTGGACCAGCCAGGCGACGGTCTGTACGGTCGTGACCAGCAGGGCCGACCACGGCTTGCCCATGATGCGCTGGCTGTCGAGCAGCGCGGGCCATTGCCGGCGCAGCCTGTCGCGCCGGGTGTCGCGGGCGCCGTCGGCGGCCGCGCCGTCGGGCGCGGCGCCGGAGGCGTCGTCGCGCTTTGCCTCGGCGGCGCCCTGCCCGGCGCCCGGCGCCCGGCCGCCGTCGGCGCCGCGCGCGACGCTGCTGCGGCGGCGCCGCTCGAGCACGATGCCGCCCACGATGAACGTGGCGGCGAAGACGGCGCTCGCCGTCAGGACCTCGACCGCCCAGGGCGGCGCCGAGAGCGCCGAGACGAACGTCAGCGCCAGCACGACGAAGGTCGCTACGGCGAAGAGCCGTTCGGTCAGCGCCATGCCCAGCGCGGTGGCGAAGGGTACCGTCGCGCCGCGGCGGCGCAACAGCACATAGAGCGCGTAGGGGCTGAGCACCGTGCCCACGCGGATGGGGACGACCGAGTTGGCCAGCAGACCGATGCTGGTCGCCGAGAACGTGTCGCCGATGCGCGCGCACACGCCGCTCAGGGCGTCGACGATCACCTTCAGGGCTACGCTCCTGAGCAGAAGCGAGGCGAGCATCAGGCCAAGCGCGGCGGCCAGCCAGCGCCAGTCGGCTTGCAGGAACGAGCGGCTCATGCGCGCCAGGTCGGCGTGCGCCGCGAGCAGGGCGGCCAGCGCGGCGACGGCCACCACGCCCACGCACCAGCGCCGCGCCGGCGACGACACGAGGCGTGTGCTCGCAGACACGGGGGTCCGCAGCGCACGGCGTGCGCGTGCGGGCAAGAGATGCGGCGTCTCGCGGTCTGCAGTCATGGTCGCCTCGACCGTCGTCGTTTTAGCGGGGACTCGACTTATGGGCTCGGGGTCGGGCGACGGCCGGATCGCCGCCGAACAGGCGCCGCGGCTCGGGCGTCGTGGCCATCGTCTGCACACACGCCTGCCGCCTGCGTTTGAGTATGGCGGCCCGGCCGCGCTCCGAGAAGCCTCGGACTACCGGGCGCTGCGGGCGCCGCGGGAAGCGCACGCACGCGGCTGCTACCAGACGAAGGCCTGACCGATGTCGTAGAGGGGTGCGTCGGGTATGCCGCGGTCGACGGCGCCGAACACCACGATCGACTGACCGGGCGACAGGGCGGTCACGTTCTCGGTCGTGACCACGCCGGCGACCAGCGTGCGGATGACGCTCCGTGTGGTCGTCGTGAGCGTCAACCCGCCGCCGACCTTGCCGTTCAAGGCGAGCGTCGCGCGTCCGACGGTCACGGCGACGGTGCCGGCATCAGCATCGACGGCGTCGATCGTGCCGACGCACGAGAACCATGTCAATCGGTAGGCCGGCGCCACGTGGGTCGCGAGGACCTGACTGGCGGTGAGCACCGGCACAGCGGCGTCGCTGCGGTCGATAGACCCGGTCGCGTAGACGATGTCGCCGGCTGTGAGCTGGTCGATCGTCGTCGCGGCGGCCAGACGGCCGTGCATCACGTAGAGCTCCGCTGCGGCGGGCACGTCGATGATCGCCGTCTTACCCCGGAACTCGGGCAGGCCGACCGATGTGGCAGCCACGTGCACGGCCAGCGTGTCGGCCTGGAGGTCGACCGACGAGACTGTTCCCCGGCAGACGAACCCGGCGTGCCGGTTCGGCTGCCACACCGATGCCTTGCCCACGGCGTAGACCAGGACGGAAGGGTCTGTGGCGTCGATGCGTCCGCTGGCCGAAAGCAGGTCACCGACGGGCACGCCGGCGAGCTTGACAGGCACGCTCACGCCGTGCCACATCGCGGAGAGCGAGCTGTCGCTCGTGAGCGTCAGCGTGAGACTCTGGCCGAGAGACCCTTGCAGGGCGGTCGAGGCGCGCGTGACCGTGACGGTCACGGTGCCTGCCTGCCGGTCGACGGCGGTGACCTTGCCGAGGCAGCCGAAGGCCTGGGTCGTGGGCGTGGCGGCGAACGCCTGCGAGACGAGCACGAGCGTGAACGCCACGACGAAGACGATCGGCAGAAGCTTCTTGATTACCTTCATGCGGTACCTCCACAGATGCCGCTCGGCTCGCCGCTCGTCGGCTCCGAGCGGCGGCATGATCGCGCGCGTCAGTCCCTTCGCGTCGCCCTCTCCGGACCCTGGCGTAGGCCAAAGCGCGGCGGGAGTCCGCAGTACTCCTATCGGCAGCAGGCCTGCCGGGCTGCAGTTTCTGGGTGGAGTCCCAGCGAGGCGTCGCTGGGGGGCGTGCTCGCTTACTTGGAGCGCGCGCCGTCTTTGAGGAACTGGCTGTAGGTGTTCGAGAAGTAGAGCGGCCCGGTGCCGTCGGCGCGGCCCACGTAGTAGAGGTAGTTCGCATGGACCGGCGTGGCCGCCGCGGTGAGCGTGGCCAGACCAGGATTGTCGATCGGCGTGGGCGGCAGCCCGTAATGCAGGTAGGTGTTGTAGGGCGAAGCGACCTTGAGGTCGGCGTAGGTGAGCGCGTCTTTGTGGCGGCCAAGGGCGAACAGCACGGTGGCGTCGATCTGCAGCTTCATGCCCGTCTTGAGTCGGTTCCAGATGACCGCGGCGATCTTGGCCTGGTCGCCGGGGGCGCGCGCTTCGCGCTCGATCAAAGAGGCGATCGTGACGACGTCGTAGGGCGTGAGGTTCGCCTTGGCGGCGCGTTTCAAGTCGACCTGAGCGAGGTTCGCCTGGAAGGCGGCGAGCTGCAGTCCTATGAACTGGCGCGGCGTCACGTTGGGCAGCACGTCGTAGGTGGCGGGGAAGAGGAGGCCCTGCAGGGTAGTGCCGCGCTTGTACCCGGCGACCGGCACGCTGCCCGGGTAGTGGCGCGTGAGCGCGACATACTGGGCGGCCGGGAAGTGCGGGATGACGGCTCTCAGGCGCGCCGCCGTCTGGGCGATGGTGAAGCCCTCGGGGATCGTGACCTTGTAGGTGCGCTGCTTCACGCCGGCGATGAGCGCCGCGACCAGGGCGCCGTAGGGCTCGTTCACGCGCAGCGCGTAGGCGCCGGCCTTGAGCTGCGAGCCGTGGCCGTCGAGCCGGGCGCGGATCTCGAAGGCCAGGGCGTGCGACACCACCCCCTGGGTGGCCAGGATGTCGGCCACGTCGGTCAGGCTGGACCCCGACGGGATGGTCACCGACACGGGGCCGCCCTCGGGGCCCGTGTGCAGCAGCCAGGCGGCGCCCGCCGCGCCGCCCACCACCAGCACGACCACCAGCGCCAGCGCGACGACCGCGAGGCGCCGCCGCCGGCGCTGCTTGCGCCGCAACTGCGGCCTGTCGCTGCGATATGGCGTCTGGTCTGTCACTGCTGCATGTCGCTCGGCCCTTTGGTCGCGCGTCCGCTATGGCGTCGGCTGAAGCGCCCTCGGGAGAAGGCAAGAGCCGATGCAATCACACCTGACGTCGCGGCGCCAGCCCGGCGACCCACGACCGCGCGATCTTCAGAAGGCCAGGTCGCGCTGCCCCTGGTCGATAGCGGCCAGACGCGCCAGAAGCTCGGTCTTGGCATCGTCGTCGGGCAGCTTGGCAAGCTCGGCGTCGATCAGCTCGGCGGCCTTGCGCCGCACGTCGGGCGAGCCGTAGTCGCTGATGTACTCCTTCAGCGTGAGCAGCGCGTTCGGCGTGCAGAAGCGCTTGATGAATCCCGGGATGGCGAACTCCATGAAGTGTTCCCCGGTGCGGCCCTTGCGGTAGCAGGCGGTGCACCACGAGGGGATCTCGTCCATGTCGAGCAGCTCGCCGACGATCTCGTCGAGCGGTCGGTTGTCGCTCAGGCGGAACTGCTCCTTCTTCAGGTCCTGCTCCTCGGCGGCCTCGCTGTAGCCGCCGAGCTCGATGTGCGAGCCGCCGTCGATCTGCGAACAGCCGAAGTCGAGCAGCCGGCGGCGCAGCGCGGCCGGCTCGCGGGCGGTCAGGATCATGCCGGTGTAGGGCACCGAGAGGCGCAGGATGGCGATCAGGCGGGCGAAGTCGTCGTCGCTCACGGTGTAGGCCGAGTCGAGCGCCCGGTTGCTGGCGTCTTTGATGCGCGGGAATGAGAAGGTGTGCGGGCCGACGCCGAAGGTGTCTTCGAGGTGGATGGCGTGGGCGAGCAGCCCGAGCGCCTCGAAGCGCCAGTCGTAGAGACCGAAGAGCGCCCCCAGGCCGACGTCGTCGCAGCCGCCCTCCATGGCGCGGTCCTGACCGTAGAGGCGCCAGAGAAAGTCCGACTTGTTGCCGTGCGGGTGCATGGCGGCGTAGGTCGGGCGGTGGTAGCTCTCCTGGAAGATCTGGTAGGTGCCGATACCCGCCTTCTTCATCTTGCGGTAGCCCTCGACGTCGAGGGGCATGCAGTTCACGTTGATGCGGCGGATCTCGCCGTTGCCCTCGCGCACGCTGTAGATGACCTCGACGGCGTGGGCGATCACGTCGGCGTCGTAGTCGGGGTGCTCGCCGTAGTCGATCACGATGCGCTTGTGGCCGGCGCGGATGAGGGCCAGCACCTCGGCGCGCAGCTCGTCGTCGGTCAGGGTGCGGCGCACGATGTCGCGGTTGTCCGCGCGAAATCCGCAGTACACGCACGAGTTGGTGCACTTGTTGCCTATGTAGAGCGGCGCGAAGAGCACGATGCGGTTGCCGTAGACCGTCCTTTTCAGCAGGCGCGCGGCGTCGAAAAGCTCCTGTTGCAGGGCGGGGTCGGTGACCGACAGCAGGGCGGCCATCTCGGGCAGCTCGAGGCGTTGCTTCGACAGCGACTTGGCCAGGATCTCGCGGACTTCGGGCGCCTGGGCCGGGGGGCCCTGCAGCAGCTCCTCGATCTGCGCGGCCGGGATGAAGTCGGTCAGGCCTTCACTCGTGGGATGCAGCAACATAGGGGGCGGCTCCTTGCGCGGGGGTCTTGGCCATGAGAGACCTGACCTGAACGCCGGGGAGCTTGCCGAGCTTGCCGGTGAGCGCGCTCAGGCGCTCGACTGAGGTGTCGGTGATCAGCGTGATGACGTTCACGCCACGCTCCGGGTACGGGAGTCCGAGCCGTCCGATGATCTCATCGCCGAACTCTGAGATGAGCTCATTGATGGCGGTCACCGGGGCGTCGTGCCGCGCCGCGATGATGGAGATCGTACCGAGCCTCTTTTCCACCGGATGGTGCTCCCGTGAATCAGATCACATGGTCCTTGAGAGAAGGGTAGTCGACGACGGCCGTTTTCACAACCGTGGCGCTGTTTACTTGAACTGCTTGCCCATCGAGAACGCCGGGCCGATGAGCTCGCCGAGCGCGAAGTAGCCGCCCGCCTCGATCGCCAGGGCGATGGGGTCGAGCAGGCGCACGTCGACCCGGCCCTCGGCGTCGAGGCAGCTCTCGTCGACCTTCACGTCTTTGACCTCGCCGACGAACTGGGTGTGCAGGCCGAGCTCGTGGGTCTGTACGAGAGCGCACTCGAGCACGAGGGGGAACTCACCCACGTACGGCGCGTCGACCAGCTCGCTCGCCACGGGCGTGAGGCGGGTGGCGGCGAATTTGTCGACGTCGCGCCCGGAGACCAGGCCGAAATAGTCGGCCGCGGCGGTCTGCGCGCGGCTCGGCAGGCTCACGGTGAACGCGCGCCGTGCCACGATGTTGGCGTGCGAGGCGGTCGCGGCGCGCAGCGAGACGGAGATGCAGGGCGGCTTGGAGCAGGCGATCCCGCCCCAGGCCGCCGTCATCACGTTGGGTCGTCCCGCGTCGCTGTAGCTGCCCACGACCAGCACCGGCGTGGGGTAGAGCATGGTCTTGGCTCCCATCGACTTCTTCATGCGGCCTCCTTCAGGCGCCCCGCGCGGCGGCGCGGGTCACGGTCTCTGAGCTCGTCTGCCTCGGAGAGCATACGCCCCCGGCCGGCGCGGCGAGCGTCCGGCGCGGCGCGATCGGGCGCGGCCGAACTCTCAGACAGCTACCCGCAGGGTCACAGCAGACACTCGGCGCGACCCCCCTACGCACGCGCGGACGATTCACAGCCTGCTCACAGCTGATTCCCTGCCGGCGTTCAGGCGACGGCGCCATGCTGGCGAGCAGGAGGTGGTCGAAACGTGAACTCGAACGATCAGTCCAGGAGGATCCTCGTCGTCGACGACGAGCCGTCGATCGTCGACGCCGTGGCCACGTCGCTGCGCTACGAGGGGTTCGACGTGGCCGAGGCGACCACGGGCCGCGGCGCGCTCGACTCGGTCCAGGAACGGCCCCCCGACCTGATCGTGCTCGACATCATGCTGCCCGACTTCGACGGCCTCGAAGTTACGCGGCGCCTGCGGGCGCGCGGCGTCGAGGCCCCCGTGCTCTTTCTCACCGCTCGCGACGCCATCAGGGACAGGCTCGCCGGGTTGTCGGTCGGAGCCGACGATTACGTCACCAAGCCGTTCGCCCTGGCCGAGCTCGTGGCGCGCGTCCACGCCATCTTGCGGCGCACGGCCGGTGAGGCCGCGGGCGACCAGCCGCTGTGCTTCGCCGATCTCGAGATGGACGAGAGCATCCACGAGGTGCGCCGCGCCGGCGTGCCGATCGCGCTGACGGCCACCGAGTACAGCCTGCTGCGTTTCTTTCTGTCGAACCCGCGCCACGTGGTCTCGAAGATGCAGATCCTGGACCACGTCTGGCACTACGATTTCCAAGGCAACGCGAACGTGGTCGAGACCTACGTGGGCTACCTGCGCAAGAAGCTCGACCGGCACGGCCCGCCCCTGATCCACACGATCTGCCGGGTCGGGTACATCTTGCGCGACGCCACGGCGTAGGGGCGAACGCGTTGTCGCTGCGCGGTCGTCTGCTGCTCGCCGTCGGCGCCGTCGCCCTCGTGGCGCTGGTCGCGGCCGACGTGACGACCTACTCGCTGCTGCGCTCGTTTCTGTTCACGCGTGTCGACCAGACGCTCGACACGACCTATTTCTCGGTCACCCCCCTGCTGCGCGCGCGTCCGGCCCTGCCCCTCGGTGCCGGCGCAACGCCGCGCTCTACGGGCAGTGCGGCGACCACGCGGGCAAGCGGCGCGACCGGCGCGACCGCCGCGACCGGCGCGACGCCCCCCGGCCAGGCTCCGTCGGGCTCGCTGGCGCGCCTCGCGCCCGGCACGTTCGTGCAGGAGCGCACGGCGGCCGGCGCCGTGGTGCCGGCCATCGGCCAGCCCGCGATCGCTCCGGGCGGCAGGAGCTACACGCCGCGGTTGCCGGCGCACATCGCCGGCCTGGGCAGGGGCAGCGGGGCGCCGGTGTACTTCACGGTGAGCTCCAGGCAGGCGGGCGGCCCGCAGTTTCGCGTGCGGGCTGCCACCGTCGCCGGCGGTCGGCAGCTCATCGTCGCCGCGCCGCTCGGCGACACGGTCGGCACGCTGCACCGCCTGCTGGCCGTCGAGCTGGCGGTCACGATCGCCGCGCTGCTGGCCGCCGGTCTGCTCGGTTGGTGGCTCGTGCGCGTGGGGCTGCGGCCGCTGCGCGCCATGGAGCAGTCGGCCGAAGCGATCGCTGCCGGCGAGCCCGACCAGCGCGTCGCCGGCGAGAACGACCACACCGAGGTCGGGCGGCTGGCGCGTGCGCTGAACGTGATGCTGGGGCGCATCCAGGCGGCCTTCGCGGAGCGCGACGCCACCGAAAGCGAGCTGCGCGCCTCTGAGGAGCGCATGCGCCACTTCGTCGCCGACGCCTCACACGAGCTGCGCACGCCGCTCGCCGCGGTGTCGGCCTACGCCGAGCTCTTCGAGCGCGGCGCCGACCACAATCAGGCCGACCTCGGCCGCGTCATGCGCGGCATCAGCAACGAGAGCGGCCGCATGAAGGCGCTCGTCGAAGACCTGTTGCTGCTCGCCAGACTCGACGAAGGCCGTCCCCTGGCGCGCGAGCCGGTCGAGCTCGTGGGTCTCGTCGCCGAGGCCGTGCAGACGGCGCAGACCGTCGGCGCGGAGTGGCCGGTGCGCCTTGACGCCGCCCTGCCGGTCGAGACATCGGGCGACCGCGACCGCCTGCGCCAGGTGCTCGACAACCTGCTCGTGAACGTGCGCACCCACACGCCGGCCGGCACTACGACGACGATCGGGCTGTCGGGCGGCGACGGCGTCGCCACCATCGCGGTGGCCGACGACGGCCCGGGACTCGACGCCGACACGGCCGCCCAGGTCTTCGAACGGTTCTACCGGGCCGATCCGTCGCGCTCCCGCGCCCACGGCGGCGCCGGCCTTGGCCTCGCCATCGTCAAGGCGATCGTCACGGCTCACGGCGGCGAGGTGAGCGCCGGCGCCGCGCCGGGCGGCGGCGCCCTCTTCACCGTGCGTCTGCCGATCGCATGAAGCGGCGCGTCAGAGCGGCTCTGGCGCGGAGACCGCGGCGCGTGGCCGCGCGGCCGCTTCGAGGTTCGCGACTCGCCGCGACGGGGAAGCATCGACGAAATCGACAGACCGTGGGGCCTGCGGTCGTCGGTGCAGGCTGCAACCGGAAACGAGCTCTGCCTTGCCGTGCCGATCGACGTCGGCAGCCTTGCCGACCTGCGCTGGCTGCGGCATCGGCCCGAAGGAGCTGCACCCACGACGCGCCCAGGGCGGCGGCAGCAGCAGCGACGGTCTTGCGCGCGAGGGTACAATGGCGTTGTGGTCAGCCTTGCGACGAACGCAACGGGCCACGACGTCATGGGGCCACGCGGCGCACGTCGCCCGGCAACGGCAAGCGGCGTACGGCGCGACTGAGATCCTTGTGAACAGCACGATCGCACGCCGCTCGACGAGTGCGTGCCGGAGGCCGGTTTGACGAAAGCGCGCGTGTTGGTCGTGACCGCCGTGGTGGTCGTGGTCGTTCTCGGCGTCCTGGCCGGGGTGGCCATCGTCTTCTGGCCCAAGGTCCACGTACGTCCCGCCGCTCAGGCTCTGGCGCGTGTGACCCTGCCCGGCTTCGCCGGCCGGGTCGTCGCCGTGCGGGCGAGCGCGCCGGGCGAGGGCGACGTGCCGCTGCGTCTCTCCCACGGGCAGATCTGGCCGTTGCGCCAGGTCGCCGCCGGTCGTCCCCTGATCGTCCAGGTCACCGTGCGTCGGCCGGGCTGGTCGGGCTGGCTCGTCGGCCACCTCGAACGGCGCACGTTCTCGGTCGCCACGCCCACGGCCCATCTGGTCGGCCGCTGGCTTCAGGTCACGACGGGGTCGCCGGTGACGGTGGCCTTCGACGCTCCCGTCACCCTGGTGGCGCTGCGGGGGTCGGCCGCCCGGCGGCTGGCCGTGCCGCAGAGGGTCGTGCCGATCGGCGTGGTCGCCAGCGGCGCGTCGGGCGCCGGCGCCGTCGACGTCGCCGCCGCCGCGCGTTCCTGGGAGCGCCTGCCTGCTCCGATCAAGGTGAGCTGGTTCCCGGCTCGGCCCTACGCCCAGTTGCTCGTCGAACCGGCGCCTTCGGCCAAGCTGGCGCCGGCCGGTCGCCTCACTCTCACCTTCTCAGAGCCGGTCACCACCGTCTTCGGTGCGGCGCGGCCGCGACTCACGCCGGCTACCACCGGCCGCTGGCGGGTGCTCGACGCCCACACGCTGGCCTTTCAGCCGAGCGGCCTGGGGTTCGGACTCGGCGGCGACGTGCGTGTCGACCTGCCCGTCGGCGTGCACGTCGCCGGGCAGGCGGGCGCCACGCTCACGCGCAGCCTGCACTGGAGCGTCCCCCAGGGCTCGCTCCTGCGCCTGCAGCAACTGCTTGCCGGGCTGGGCTACCTGCCGCTCGACTGGCAGCAGACCGCCGGCGCCGCGCCGAAGTCGCTCTCGAGTCAGCTCGAAGCCGCCGTCTCACCGCCCGCCGGGCGTTTCACCTGGCGCTTTGCCAACAGCCCCACCGAGCTGCGCGAGCTGTGGTCGGTCGGGCGCGCCAACACCATCACCCGCGGCGCCGTCATGATGTTCGAAGACGCGCACCAGATGACCGTCGACGGCTTCGCCGGGCCCAGGGTCTGGCAGGCGCTGATCTCCGACACGCTCGCCGGCCGCCGTCGCACGACCGGCTACAACTACGTCTTCGTGCACCGCACCCTGCCACAGTCGCTCAACCTCTGGCACAACGGGCACGTTATCCTGCGCTCGCCGGGCAATACCGGCGTGCCGGCGGCCCCCACGCAGCTCGGCAGCTTCCCGGTGTTCGAACACATCGCGGTGGGCACCATGAGCGGCACCAACCCCGATGGCTCCCACTACAACGACCCCGGCATACGCTGGATCAGCTACTTCAACGGCGGCGACGCGCTGCATTCCTTCAACCGCGCGTCGTTCGGCACGCCGCAGAGCCTCGGTTGCGTGGAGCTGCCGCTGGCCGCCGCCGCCAAGGTCTGGCCGTACACGCCGATCGGCACCATCGTCACCATCGAGAACTGACGCGCGACGCGCCGCGCGGCGCGGGCTCGATGCTCGCGCCGGCTCGACCCGTCGCGAGGTCCGGTCGCAGGGTCGCACGGGTCGATACGTTGCAGGCGCGGGTCGGGCGGGCATAGGCTCGCGACGACGAAGGGAGCCAGCTTGGCCGCCGTGCGTGCCAACGACCGCGAACACCGCGCCTACCTCGCACTCGCCTTCCTGCGGGTGCTCATGGGCGTGATCTTCTTGGCCGTGTGGGGCGACAACCTGGCCAAGGGCCTGTACTCGGGCAGCGGCTGGCACACGTTCGTCGGCCACTACGCCGCCACCACCAGGATCGGCGTCTACGGCTCCTTCCTGCGCCACGTGATGTTGCCCCACGCCGGCCTGGTCGCCCCCGGGCAGCTCGTCGTCGAATTGCTCGTCGGCAGCTGTCTCGTGCTGGGCCTGTTCACGCCGCTGGTCGGGCTGCTGGGCTGTCTCTTTCAGCTCAACCTGCTGGTGGCGACGTCGGGCACCAAGGACTGGCCGGGCACCTACATCGCTCTGGCCGCGATCTGCCTGGTAGTCGCCGTGACGCAGGCGGGGCGCACACTGGGCCTCGACGCCAGGCTCGCGCGTCGCCGGCCGCACCCGCGTCTGCCGGTCTACTGACCCCGCGCGCCGCGGCTCGTCAGAGCCAGCCGCGCACGCGCCGCGGCGGGCTGTCGGCGGTGACGAACCCGAAGATCCGCAGGCGCCACAGGCACGAGCTGATGTCGCGCACGGCAAGCAGCGACCCGCGCCAGGTGCCGGCGATCTTCGACGGCCCGCGGCGCGCCCGGTAGAGGGTCTCGACGACCTCGATGCGGGCTCCCAGCAGCCGCGCCTTGACCACCATCTCTGTGGGCAGGGCGTAGGCGCGCTCCTCGAGCGCGAGGCGCTCGAGGAGCGCGCCGTCGATGGCGCGGAACGGTCCGTCGTCGCTCAGCCGCAGGCCGAACAGGACGCGCAGCGTGAGGCCCAGCCAGTCGTTGCCCAGACGCTGGTGCACTGGCATGCGCCCCTGGCGGCCCCGTACGGCCGCGCGGCGCGAGCCAACCACCAGGTCGGCGCGGCCGGCCAGCACGGGAGCGGCCAGGCCGGCCGCCTCGGCGGGATCGTCGGTGCCGTCGGCCTCCATGAACACGACTGCCGCGGCGCCCGCGACGACGGCCGCCCGAGCCCCGGTGAGGCACGGGTAGCCGTAGCCGCGTCGTGGCTCGCGCAGCAGGGCGCCGCCGGCGCGCGCGATGTGGCCGGCCCCCTCGTCGGTCGAGCCGTTGTCCACGAAGACCGTGCGCTCGAGCAGGTCGAGGTCGCGCAGCTCGCGCAGCAGCGCCGGCAGCGCTGCGGCTTCGTTCAAGACGGGCACCACGATGCGCCACTCGGCCGGCTCGGTCTGCACGCTGCCCGTGTCCAGTTGAGTCCTCCGGCTGTCTTGGATCGTGCGGTCGGGCGGTCCGCGCTCAGTCTGCGACGCCCGACGGGTGAGCGATCTCAGTCTACGACGCCCCGACGGGTGGCCCACCACAGTCTACGACTCCCGGACGGGTGACGGTGGGAGGCGCGACCGCCGGGCGCGATCCCCTTGTCACAGGGAAGGTGGGAGGATGCAGGCGGTCGCGCGGTCCTGCACCCGCGGTTCGCCGCGGTGGCCCCGGCCTGCGCCCAACGAGCGCTTCCCGTACGCGCCCCGGTGCCCGATACTTGCGACATGAGGCACCTCTAGATGAGCGGACCCGGTCCGCTCCCAGGCGTGGTCGTGACGTCCGGGGCGGCGGTCGTCGTCGTCATGGCCAGGCCCTTCGTGGCCGGGCGCGTCAAGACGCGTCTCGCGGCGGCCATCGGCGCCGACGCGGCGCTGGCCGCCTACCGCCGGCTGCTCGAGTCGACCCTGGCGCAAGCCGAGCTGGTCGATGGCGTCGCGCTCGCGCTCGCGACGGCGCCGGGCCCGGCCGCCGCGCAGCCGCCGTGCGGCCCGCGCTGGGTCGTGCTGGGGCAGCGCGGCGAGACGCTCGGCGAGCGTCTCGCCGCCGTCTTTGCCGACCTGTTCGCCGCCGGCGCCGGGGCCGTCGTAGCCGTCAACAGCGACAGTCCCCAGCTCCCGCCCGAATACCTTCGCCTGGCCATCGACCGTCTCGGCCCGGCCGCCATCTCGCTTGGGCCTGCCGCCGACGGTGGCTACTACGCCGTCGGCATCGAGCGGCGCACCTGGGCGGCCAGCGAAGCGGCGCTGCGCCGGCTGTTCGAGGGCGCGCCGATGGGCTCCGCGGCGCTGCTGCGCTGGACACTGACCGAGGCGCGCCGCGCCGACCTGGAGGTCGTCCAGCTCCCGCTGTGGTTCGACGTCGACGAGGCCGCCGACCTCGCCGTGGCCGAACGCCTTGCGGCCGACCCTGCGGCGAGCGGCCCGGGGAGCGTGGCAGCCTCCCGGCGAGACGGGCGCGGCGTCGCGCCGTTCCCGACCACGCCGGTAGCCGCGCGGCCACGCGGCGCGGAGGCCGTCGCCCAGGGGGTGCGCGAGGTCTATCTGCACATCACCAACCGTTGCGGCAGCGCCTGCCCGCACTGCTACAACCGGGCCAGTCCCAGGGCGCCCGACGAGCTCGACACGGCCGCCTGGCGGCGGGCGATCGACGAGTGCGTGGCACTGGGCGCGAGCAGCTTCGTCTTTCTGGGCGGCGACCCCCTGCTGCGCGACGACCTCTGCGAGCTGCTCGAGCACGTCACCGGCGGCCACGGCCTGCGCGCCCGCCTGTTCTTCAACAGTCCGATCACGCCGGCGCTGGCCACCGAGCTCGCCGCCGCGGGCCACGGCCGCCTGCGGCCGCTGATCAGCCTCGACGGTCCCGAGCAGATCCACGACGAGCTGCGCGCGCCGGGCAACCACGCCGCAGCGCTCGCCTCTATCGCCAACCTGCTGCAGGTGGGATTGCAGCCCGTGGCCAACACCGTGCTGCTGCGACCGACGTTGCCGGGGCTTCCGGCGCTGGCCCGCGAGCTCAAGCGCGCCGGCGTCGGGCGCCTGCACCTGATCCTGCCGCACCAGCGCGGCGGCCTCGCGGACGATCTCGACCTCGTGCCCACGGGGGCCGAGATGCTGGCTGGGCTGCGGGCCGTCGCCGAGGTGGCCGCCGAGCTCGACCTGGCGATCGACAACCTGACCGCCTGGCGGCGTCGCCTCGAGCAGCCCCAGGACTTCTGCGCGGCGGGCTGCCGCGACCTGGCCATCGATCCCTACGGCAAGGTGCACGCCTGCACGATCACCACCGGCGACCCCGCCTTCGTGGCCGGCGATCTGCACGACGACACGCTCGAGCACCTCTGGCGGACCTCGCCGGCGCTGCGCCTGCTGCGCGCCGCGCGGGCCCGCGACCGCGCCGCGTGCGCCGCCTGCCCGGTGGTCGACGCCTGCGGCGGCGAGTGCTGGATGCAGGCCCATTACGCGGCGCGGGTGCACGACCTGCCCGGCGGCTGGCGGGCGCCGTTTCCGTACTGCGACCTGGTGCGGCCTGTCTTCGAGGAGCTGCTCGGCGCCGTAGCGGTGAACGGCGCGGGCGGACTGGCCGTCGGCGGCGCTTGCGGTGGCCAGGCCACCGCAAGCGCCGCCGACTACGCCGTGTTCGACTGCATATGAGGGTTCTGACGGTGCGGGCGTGCCCCGCGCGAAGGCGGCGTCGGCGCAGGGACGCCTTCGCTGAGCGGCCACGAACACCGGGGTGGCCGGGTCGGTGCGGTCGGCGTGGCCGATGACCAGCACGCGGTCGCCCGCGGTGACCTGATCGATCGTCGTCGGGGCCGCCGAGCGACGCTGCAGCGCGACGATCTTGGCGCCGGCGGGCACGTCGATGGTGATGTCCTTGCCCATCGCGCCGCGCAGGCCGCTGGAGCCGTGGGCCACGTGCACGACGAGCGAACCGGCCTGCAGATCGACCGACGACACCGTGCCCTGGCAGAGGGACCGGGCGTGGTCCGACGGCTCGGCGCGCAGATTGCGTCGTCAGGGGAGACAGCGGCCCTGGCCGGCGCGCGCCGGCGCGGCCGTGCGGGCGGCCGCGATGCCGTGAGCGGCGAGCACGGCGAGGGCACCCACGATCAGGGCCATGCCGGCGGCCTCGACTGCGTCGGGCCGCTCCCCGAGCTGCAGCCAGGCCGCGAGCACGCCGAGCGCAGGGACAGCCAGGGTGCCCAGGCCTGCCGCCCCGGCCGACAGGGCGCGCAGGGCATAGAGCCAGAGCGCCCAGGCCAGGATGTTGGCCAGCAGGAGCGTGTAGGTGAGCGCGGCCGCAAAGGCCGCGGTCCACTGCGGAGCGGGGCTGTGCGCGAGCAGGGCGATGGCGATCAGCGGCAGCGAGCCGAAGACCATCTGCCAGGTGGTCAGCGAGAGCACGTCGACGACGTGATGGCGCTGCATGAGCTTGACCACCAGGGCGCTGGCCGCCCAGGCGATGCCGCTGCCGACCGCCAGCAGGCTGCTCGACAGGCTGTGCAAGCGCCAGGGCACGACCACCAGCGCGAGCCCGGTCAGCGCGAGACCCACGGCGACGAGCTGCAGGCCGCGCAGGCGTTCGCCCAGGAACGCGCGGGCCAGCAACAACAGCCAGAAGGGCATGGTGTAGGTGAGCACCGCGACCTTGCCGGCGCCGCCGCTCGACAACGCCCACGCGCCCAGACCCACGAACCCGGTCGTCTGCAGCAGGCCGATGGCCAGCGTGTAGCCCAGGGGTGTGGGACGCAGCGAACGCCGCGCCACGACGAGCACCAGGAACAGGCAGGGGATGCTGAGGCCGGCGCGCAGGGCGGCGAACGTGAGCGGCGTCGAGTAGCTGAGCGCCACCTTCGACGCCACCCAGCCGTAGCCCCACACGGGGGCAAGGGTGGCGAGCGCGAGCACGCCCAGGTCGCGCCGCCGCCCGGCGGCCTCGGGCGCGGTCGTTGCGCTGCCGGCGGCGCCGGGCGCGGTCATGACCTCCCGAGCGGCGCCGGGCGCTGTCACCGCTCTGCCGCCGTCGCTGTGGCGCGGGCGATGATGGCCTCGATCACCGCGGTCTTGGCCTCGGCGTAGTGCTGCATGGTGGGCCAGGTCCGGGCGGCAAGGCGGCGTTTGGTGTCGGCGTAGAGAACGCGGTCGGCGGCGTCGGTGCGCAGGCGATCGCGAAATGCCAGGTTCCTGGCGATCTCGGGCGAGTCGGGCGAATAGACGTGCAGGTGTACGTCTTTGGCCTGCGTGCGCAGCATGCGGTGCTCGTGAAAGTCTGGTTCGCGCACGCGCAGCACGTAGCCGGCCGCTTCGAGGGCGGGCAGCCAGGCGGGCTCGTCGGCCGAGTCGTGCACGACGAGCAGCACATCGAGGATGGGCTTGGCGGCAAGGCCGGGTACCGAGGTGGAGCCGATGTGTTCGACGAGCAGCGCCCGGGCGCCGAGCGCTGCGCGGATCGCGGCGGCCTCGTGAGAAAACCGCCGCGGCCAGCCGCGATCGTACTCGACCACGCGGATGGCGGGGCGTTCGACCTCGCCGATCGTCACCTGCCGCAGGTAGTCGTCGAGCTCACCGTCGGGGCGCTGGTCGGCCATCAGTGAGCGCCGGGCGTGCGGCGTGCAGCGGCGGACCGCATCAGGGCACCGTGGGGTGCGCGCCGCCGGTCGCGCTCGCGGCCACCTCGGTGGTGAGGCGCCGGCCGGTGCCGTGAAGCCCCATCTTCTGGCGGATGTTGCCGCGGTGGAAGGTGACCGTCGTGGGCGACAGACAGAGGGCGTGGGCGATCTCGTCGGTGGTCTTGCCGGACCTGATCAGCTGCAGCACCTGATACTCGCGGCGACTCAGGCGCGGCCCGCCGCCCGACGCGCCGTCGGGGCGTGCCAGCAGGGGCCGCGTGATCTCGTCGAGCGTAAGCCTGACCGCTTCGACCAGGGCGCTCTCGGGCCGGCCTCGCAGAGCGTCGGCGAGCAGGTCGAGCGAGGGCATGACGAGCTGTTCGACGTTCTCGGTGACCGAGAGTCTGAGGGCATCCAGGTCGTCGCGGCGCTGGTCGACCAGTACCTTGAGCGCCACGTTGCGCTCCTCGAGCGCCTGCGTCTGGTTGCGCAGCGACAGCCGCGCCAGCTCGAGGGCCTTGTCGACGGTGATGTCGCGGATGCCGCCGGCCATCCACTCGGCGGTGCCGTCGGGTCCGGCCAGCACGATCGCCCAGTCGCTGACCCAGACGTATCCGCCGTCGCCGCGGCGCAGGCGATACTCGCTGCGAAACGACGAGATGTCGCGCAGCGCGCGGTCGTTCTCGGCCACGAGTCGAGGCAGGTCGTCGGGATGCACGAGGCCGAACCATTCCTCGGTGAAGGTCGGGGCCGCTTCGTGGGGCAGGCGCAGGAGCCCTTCGAGGCCGGGCACCAGGCAGAACGCGGTCGGCACGTGCCAGACGTACCACACGGCGAAGTGAGCTTCGACGATCATGCGCAGCACCGTGGCGATGACGTCGGCCGGGATCATCTCGCGGCTGGGCTCCTCTTCGCCGCGGGGCTCGGCGAGCACGCGCACCGCGAGCCCGGCGTAGTCGAACGAGCGCGAGGAACGCCAGTCGTCGAGGCCCCGGGCGGCCACGTCGCCGATCGTCGGTGTAGCGGCCAGCTGGTCGCCGTGGCACGAGCCGGCGCTCGCGCGCAGCGCGAGCGCCGGCTCGTGCCGCCAGCCGAGCGTGGTGGCCAGGGCGCCGCGGATGGCCGCCGGTCCGTCGCCCGGGGCCGCGGCTGCGGCGGGTGGCGCCACCGGCGTGACGTCGGCCGGTGCGCCGCGGCGCCGGCGCTGCCTGGCGTCGATCACGCCGTGCCGCCGTGCCGCTGACTGGTCTCTGTCGGGCCGCATGAAGTCACAGGTAAGTCACAGTATAGAACTATGGTGCTGCCCTGTTCACAGCGGCCGCCTTTGGGCGTACCGTCCGGGCAGCCGTCGCACCGCGCGCGGTGGGGGCGTCGTTTACGTCGAAAGGGCAGCGATGACAGGCCGCATGGGCAGTGTCTCAGTCGAGGGCGGACGCGTCTGGTACCGTCGTCTCGGTCCACCGGACGGTGTCCCTGTCCTGATCGTGCACGGCGGGCCGGGCGCCGCGTCGTACTACCTCGAGCCGTTTGCCGAGCGGCTGGCGCGGCGGCGTCCCGTCGTCATCTACGATCAGCTCGGCTGCGGCAGGTCCGACAAGCCCGACGACACAAGCCTGTGGACCATCGATCGCTCGTGCCGCGAACTCGACCAGGTGCGCGCCGCTCTGGGCCTGGGCTGGTGCCATCTGCTCGGGCAGTCGTGGGGCGGCTGGCTGTCGATCGAGTACCTCACGCGCGGCGCGGTCGGCATAGCCGGGGCCGTGCTGGCTTCGACGTCGGCCAGCCTGCCGCAGTTCGTCGCCGAGGCACACCGCCTGATCGACGAGATGCCCGAGCCTGAGCGCACGACCCTGCGCGAGCTCGGCGCGCTCGCCGCCTACGACGACCCGCGCTACCAGGACGCGGTCATGGCGTTCTATCGCCGCCATCTCTGCCGGCTCGACCCCTGGCCCGACTGCGCCCTGCGCAGCGTCGCCGAGCTCGAGGGCAACCAGGTCTACCTGACCATGAACGGCCCGACCGAGTTCGACGTGATCGGGCCGCTGCGCGACTGGGACCGCACCGCCGACCTCGTCCGTATCGAGTCGCCGACGCTGGTGACCGTCGGTCGTTTCGACGAGATCACGCCGGCCTGCGCGCAGACCATCGTCGACGGCATCGCCGGAGCGCGACTGGCCGTGTTCGAACAGTCGGGCCACTACGCCCACGAAGAAGAGCCCGAAGCCTACGTCGCCGTGGTCGACGAGTTCCTGTGCGCGGTCGAGCAGGCCGCGGCCGTCTGAACCATGACCGTCGTCGAACCTGCCAGAGCCGCCGGCGCCGGCGGCACGTCGTGAAGGAGGGTACCGTGACCAGTGTCGGACATGAGGGTCCCAGTCTCGAGCGCAACGCCATCGGCCTGCGCGAAGTCCTGTTTCAGTCGGTCACGGCCATGGCGCCGGCCGGCGCGGTCGCCTTTTCCATTCCGGCCGGCGCGTCGTTCGCCGCCGGCGCCCTGCCGCTGGCCACGGTCCTGGCGCTGATCGCCTGCATGTTCGTGGCGCTTACGATCGGCGAGCTCGCCCGGCACCTGCCGTCGGCGGGCAACTTCTGCACCTACACCTCGAAAGGCCTGCACCCCTGGGTCGGGTTCCTCGTGGCCTGGGGTTACGCCTTTGCCGAACCCTTCATGGAGTCGCTGTGCTTCTTGCTGCTCGGCATCGTGGCGACCGGCTTCTTCAACACCGAGTTCGGCTGGTCGACCGGCTGGTGGTGGGCCTGGGTGGTCGTGGGCCTCGCGGTCGTGTTCTGGCTGGGCTACCGCGGCGTCAAGGTCTCGACCAAGACCGGCACCTGGCTGGGCGTGTTCGAGATCATCGTGATCGGCGCTCTGTCGATCTGGCTGATCGTCGACGCCGGCGGGCGCAACACGCTGTCGGTGTTCACCACGCAGCACGCGACGGTGAGCGGCAGCCTTGGCATGTCGGGAGTGATCGCCGCCTGCGTCTACTCCATCCTGGCCTTCACCGGCTTTGAGTCGGCGGTGCCGCTGGCCGAAGAGGCGCGCGACCCGAAGCGTACCATCCGCAAGGCGGTCGTCTTTTCGTGCCTGGCGATCGGCGCCTTCTACGTGTTCACGACTTACGCCGCTACCGTGTGGATCGGCCCCGGACACATGACCGGCTTCGCCAGCTTGAACGACAACAACCCCTGGACCCACATGGCCAAGTCGGTGTGGGGCGTGGGCTGGCTGGTCGTCGTGGTCGCCATCGTCAACTCGGAGTTCGCCAACGCCAACGCGGCCTCGAACGTGACCACGCGCACCTGGTATGCCATGGGGCGCATCCGGCTGTTCCCGAAGATGCTCGCCACCGTGCACCCCCGGTTCCGCTCGCCGCACGTGGCGGTCATGGTCGAGTCGGTGATCGCGCTGGTGCTCGCGCTGTGGCTCGGCTTCCAGTACTCGCCCTACACTGCGTTCCTGCTCATGGCGACGATCTTCACCCTGATCCTGATCCTCGTCTACATCGCCGTGCTGATCGCCTGCATCACCTACTACTGGCGTTTCCAGCGCGCCGAGTTCAACGTGATCATGCACGGGCTGATCCCGCTCTTGGGGATCGCCGTGTTCGTGCCCGTGTTCCTGACTGCCGCGGGCATCCCCGCCTTCAGCTTCGTGGCCAAGCTCTCCTACCCGATCTCGCTGGCGGGACCGGTCGTCGGGGCGTGGATGGCGATCGGCATCGTGTACCTTGTCTACCTGCACAAGCGCCACCCGCAACGGCTGGCCGACACCGCCATGGTCTTCGTCGACGAGCCCATCGGCGTAGTCGGCGACGGCCTCGCGGGCTCGGACGCACAGCTCGAACCGGCCGGCGTCGAGCCATGAGCGGGGTCGTCGAGCGTCGGGGGGGTGTCGTGAAGATCCGCGAGGGCATGATCGACGTGCCCGGGGGCCGGGTCTGGTATCGCAGCGTCGGCGAGGGCGGCATACCTCTGCTGTGCCTGCACGGCGGCCCCGGCATGACGCACAACTACATCGACCCGCTCGAGGACCTGGGCGACCGCCGCCGCGTCATCTTCTACGATCAGCTCGGCTGCGGCCGGTCCGACCGGCCCGACGACACCTCACTGTGGACGGTGCCCCATTTCGTGCGCGAGCTCGAAGCGGTGCGCGGCGCGCTCGAGCTCGACCGCTTCCACCTGTTCGGCAGCTCGTGGGGCGGCCAGCTCGCCATGCAGTACATCCTCGACTACCAGCCGGCGTCGCTCGTCAGCCTGCTCATGTCGGGCAGCCCGGCGAGCATGCCGCGCTGGGTCGAGGGCTGCATGGCCCTCCTTGCCGAGTTGCCCGCCGAGGTGCGCGAGGTCATCGAGCGCCACGAGGCCGCGGGTTTCACGTCGTGCCCGGAGTATCTCGGCGCGGTGGCCGTCTTCTACCAGCGCCACCTCTGCCGGCTGCAGCCCTGGCCGGTCGGCCTGGAGCGTTCCTTTGCCGAGATGAGCGCGGTGGTCTACGAGACCATGAACGGCCCCAGCGAGTTCACCGTGACCGGCCGCTTTCGCGACTGGGACGTGTTCGGCAGGCTCGGCGAGATCAAGGTGCCGGCGCTCGTCATGGGCGGCCGCTACGACGAGATCAGGGCCGACCACCTGAGCGATATCCATAAGGCCATCCCGGGGTCCGAGCTCGTGCTGTTCGAGCGTAGCTCGCACACGCCGTTCCACGAGGAGCGCGAGCTGTTCATGCGCACCGCCAACGACTTCCTCGAACGCGCAGAGGACCGTCCGACCTGAGGCCGGGCATCAAGCGTCGCCGGTAGCCTGCCGATACCGATCAACAGTACGACCGCAGCGTGCGCGTTCCGCGCTGCGGTGAACGGTTGGGGGAGGTCCCGGTGAAACTCGCGAAGCCAATGATGGGTCGGCGCGTCGCGCTGGGAGTGTCTCTTACCGCGTTTGCGGCCGCCTGCATCGTGTTGGGCATGGTCCCCGTGGCCCAGGCCGCCGTGTGGACGGCCGGCCCTACCGCACGCATCGTGCCGAGCAGCGTGCCCGGCACGTCGCAGACGGCCAGCGTCACGGCCGCCCGCGGAGAGTTCGAGGGTCTGATCATCGGTCTGCGTGGTGGCTCGGCGCGCAACGTGTCCGTCACGTGGAACGCCGGCAGCGACCCCCTGCTCAGCGCCGCGGCGCTCGACCAGGTCGCGTTCGTCCACATCCGTCGTCCCACCTCGTTCGTGGGCGCCAAGCCCGGCCTCTACCCCGACCCCCTGCTGCCCCGCGCCTACGGCTCCACGTTCACCGTGCCGGCCGGCAGCTCGTCGGTGTACCTGCTCTTCCACGTGCCGTACAACACCGCGGCCGGCCAGTACACCGGTTCGCTGCATGTGTCGAACGGGGCCGGCGAACAGGTCGACATTCCGGTCACCCTCACGGTGTACAGCTTCGGCTGGCAGAAGCTGAGCGTGCAGACCGCGTTCGGCGTGAGCTTCAAGCGGCTCGGCGGCAACCTGATCGCCGACGCAAAGATGTTCGAAGACCACGGCGTCACTCCCGAGATGCCCAATGTGGTGCCGCGCACCACGGCCAACGGCAGCATCGCTTCCGGTACCTACGCGAGCGCCCTGCAGCCCTATCTCAGCCCCGACGGGCTCGACCTCACGATCACCGTCATGCCGTGGCTCAACTGGTGGCCCAGCTATGCGTGGCACATGCACTCCGGCAACACGGCGCTGCTCAACTACCTCGCCAACGTCTGCCGGGTCTTCCAGGCCAACGGCTGGCAGGACAAGCTCATCGCCTATCCCAAAGACGAGCCCACCACAACGAGCGCCGAAAAGACGGCCGACGCGCTCGCCCGAACGCTGCACGCGGCCAGCGACAGGGCCGGATTCCGCGCCAAGTTCCTGCTGACCGACGACCCGCGGCCCACCAGGATCACCTCGCACGCCGCCAACAAGTTCCTGTGGAACGATGTCGACATCTGGTGCGTGCGCTACTACTACTTCTTCGGTCGTGTCCCGGTGCTGCGTCAGCTCCAGAAGAAGGGGGCCGAAGTCTGGTGGTACCCGTACTTCAACTCCTCGGTCGCCCACATGCCGACCTTCGTGATCGACAAGTCGCTGGCCGACGAGCGCGTATGGGGCTGGCTCATGTACAAGTGGAACGTCGACGGCATGCTCTACTACGCCACCACGAGGTGGGGCAACGCGCTGACCAACAAAGGTACGCGCGATCCCTACAAAGACCCTTTGTCGTTCCGCTACTCCGACGGCCGCGTCGCCAACGGCGAGTCCAGCCTCGTCTACCCCGGGTACTATCCGCCGTACGGGCTGAACGACAAAAGCGCACCCCCGGTATCGTCGCTGCGTCTCGAAGCGCTGCGTGACGGCTTTCAGGACCTCGAGTACCTGCGCATCGCGACCAGGCTCGGCGTGAGCCAGAGCGCGATCGACTCGGTGGTCAACTCGGTGACCTGGTATCCCTACCCGATCAAGTACGGCCACATCTTCAAGTTCCCGAAGTACACGACCTCGCAGTCGACCTTCAACGCCGCCCGTGCCAGCATCGCGGGCCTCATAGAAAAGGCGCAGCAGGCCCAGACGGCGAGCTCGCCGTCGTCGGGCTCCTAGCCGCACGGTCTCGCCCCCCCGGCGAGCCGGCGCCGGCCGCAGCTGCGGCCGGCGCCGGCTCGCTCTCTCGTTGCGGCCTCGGGCACCCCGGGCGCGTCAGAAACGCGGCCGCCGGCGAGCGTCGCGCGCTATCATGCCGGTGTGGCGCGACCTGGGCGGACCCGCCCTCACTCTGGACGGAGCGGCCGGTCGCGGCACTTCCCGTGAGCAAGGATCGGCTCGTTCGGAGTGGAGCAGGCAGCAGTCACAGAGGAACCCGCGCGCGTCGCCATCGCGGCGATCGACGTCGACGGCACCCTGTTTTCCGAGCGCGCGGCCCAGCACGTGTTTCTCGGCATCCTGCGTGCGAGCGGCCTGCTCGGACGCGCCGCTTTCGCCCGCCTCGTGGCCATCTACGTGGGGCACCGCGTCGGCCTGATCGCTCCGGTGTCGGCGCGCGTCCGTGGCCTGGCCGTGCTCGACGGCCTGCCGCTGGCGAGGGCCGAGGCGCTGGCCGACCTGGTCGTGGCGGATCTGCTCGAGGTCGTGCGCCCCGAGGCGCGCGCCGAGATCGCTGCCTTGCGCGCCGACGGTGCGTGCGTGCTGCTGGTCTCGGCGTCGCTTGGTCTCATCGTGAGTCGCCTGGCGGCAGGCCTTGGGGTCGACGGCTACCTCGCCTCCGAGCTGCTCGTGCACGGTGAGCTGTGCCGCGGCGCCTTTGCCGGGCCGGTCGTCGAGGGACCGCAGAAGTGGCTGGTGCTCAGCCGTTATGCCGACGAGCGCTTCGGGGACGGGGCATGGAGGCTCGCCGCCGCCTACGGCGACTCGACCGACGACATCGTCCTGCTCGGCCACGCCGAGCGGGCCGTCGTGGTCAACGCTCGCGGCAGGCTTGCCCGCACGGCCCAGCTCAGGGGCTGGCGGCGCGTGGACTGGCTCTGAGGAAGGCATCGAGGTGGCCGCCGACCTCAAGCCGAACGAGCTTGTGCGCTGGGCGGCGGCGCTGCAGCCGCTGCGGCAACCGCGCTAAGGGCCGGCCGGACCGGCCCGGCGGCGCGCCCGTGGGCCCCGCCGTTCTTAATCGTCGGGCACAATGCGCCGATACGGTTGCGGGAGAGGCCACCGACCGAGAGCCCACGCCACGTCATGAGCCGGCAGGAAACCGCGAACTTCATCATCATGCTGTGCGTCAGCCTGCTCATGTTCGTCGAGTCCGTGGTCGTGTGGCGACGGTTCCGGTTTCCGGGCGGCCCCGCCATGGCGCTCGCCATGTTCGTGGGCGGCGCCGAGTCGCTGTGCTATGCCCTCGTCTTCGTCCTCGGGCACGGCCCGCTCATGCGTCATCTGGCGGCCGTCTACGCGCTTACGGGTCCCGCCATAGGCGCCTTCTGGTTCGTGTTTGCCGCCAAGTTCGCCGGTGTGCGGCTGGCGCGGGGCCGCCGGCTTGCCGTCGCGCTCGCCTGTATCGCCTTGGCGCTGATGGTCGCGGCAGCCGTCGATCCGGCGCTCATCTACCCGCCGGGCGACCACCTTACGGCGCTCTCCTTCGCGCACGTGAGCGTCGCCGGCAGCCCGGCGCTCTTTACGGCACAGCTCGTCTGGTTCTACCTGCTCGTGGTCGCCGGCATCGCTCTGCTGTTCGCCGAGGCGCTGCGATCGTGGAGCCTCTACCGCAGCCAGGTCGAGGCGGTGGTCGCCAGCGTCGGCTGCATCCTGCTGCTCGATGTCGCCTTCATGGCGGGCTACGCGCCGGTGCGCGGGTTGCACATGGGCCTCGTGGTCATGAGTGTCGGCATGCTGCCGGTCATCTGGGCGCTGCCCGGCCTGCGGGCGGCCGACTACTCCGCCGTCTGGCGGCGGCGCGTGCTCGAGGGCATGAGCGACGCGGTGCTCATGGCCGACGGCGAAGGGCGCATCGTGAGCGCCAACCGCGCCGCGCAGGCGCTGCTCACCGCCGGCAGCGGCCGGGAGCGGCTGGGCGCCGACCTGTCCGACTACCCGTGGCTGGCCGAGTCCGATACCGAGGTCGGCCCGCGGACCGACGAGCGGGCGGGTTCGGGCGGCGGTCGCCGCGACGACCGCGGCGCGAGTCGCGACGACGGCGTCGGCCCCGCGAGCGCGACGGCCACCGACGATCAGGGGCACACCGTCACGCTGTCGGGCGACGGCGGCTCGCGCCACTTCGACCTGCGGCGCTCGAGCATCTACGGACGCGACGGTCGTGAGCTCTCGCGCGTACTCGTGCTGCGCGACGTGACCGAGCGCGTCGAAACCGCCCGGGCGCTCGACAAGGCCAACGACGACCTGCGGCTCCTGGTCGACGCCAGTCTCGAGTTCGGGGCCTCGCTCAAGACGGCCGACGTGCTCGGCGTCGCGGCGCGCCGCATGCGCGAGCTGTCAGGCGCCGACGAGTGCGATATCTACAGCCTGAAAGACGGCCGCATGCACTCGCTGCTCACGACCGACGGGCGTATCGAACCGGACGAGCGCGCCGAGATGGGGTTCTCGCTGGCGCGCTACGACATCTCGCGCTGCGCCGTCGAGAGCCGCTCGCCGGTCTGGGTGCACGACACCGCTACAGACCCACGCCTGGCCGACGACGAGCGCGCCGACGCTGAGCGCTTCGGCTACCGCTCGAGCATCGATCTGCCTCTGATCTCGGGGGGCGTCGTGGTGGGCCTGGCCGTCCTGACGAGCGCCGAGCCGCGCGGTCACGGTCGCCTCGACCTGCTCCAGGGGCTGGCGCACAACGCCGCGCAGGCGCTCGTGAACTCCCAGATGGTGAGCGAGTTGCGCGAGACCGCCGGCCACCTCGCGCTCGTGAGCGAGTCGAGCGCCCTGTTTTCGTCGACGCTGGCCGTCGACGACGTGCTGGTGTCGTCGTGCCGCCGGCTCTGCGAGATCACCGAAGCTCCGATCTGCAGCGTGTACGTGCTCGAAGACGGGGGGCTGCGCTGCCGGGCCGGAGTGCTCGACGGCGAGGTCGACCCGGTCTGGATGGCGCAGAGCTTCAGCCTCGAGCAGTGGGTCACGACCCGCATCGCCCTCGAGACGCGGGCGACGCAGGCCATTCGCGACTTGAGCGACCCGCGTCTGGGCGCCGAGCAGCGCGCCTCGATGGCCGAGCGCGGCGAGGTGAGCCTGCTGGTCGTGCCGCTTGTGGCCCAGGGGGAGGCCTTCGGCGCCGTCGAGCTCGTCGACCGGCGTCCACGACGGTATCGCCCCGACGAGCTCAGCACGATCGAAGCGGTCTGCAGCGCGGCGGCGCTGGCCATTCGCAACGCCGATACCTTCCGCCGCGAGCGCGACCACGGCGCCCGCCTGGCGTCGCTGCTCGATGCCAGCCGCGCCATCACCTCGACCGTCGTGCTCGATCGCGTGCTGCCCATCGTGGCCGAGAAGACCTGCACCGCGGTAGCCGCCGGCGAGTGCGTCATTTGGGAGTACTTACAAGAAGACGATCTGCTGGTCGAGCGTACCTACTTCAGCAGCACCGGCGAGTCGTACACGCCCACCGAACGCATCAGGCTCGCCGACGACGACGCCCGGCGGGTGATCCTCGAAGGCGGCCTGCTCCAGGAGCATGTCTCCGACCCCGATCTGCAGCCGGCCACTCGCGCCCTCATGGCGGAGTGGGGCGAGAAGAGTCGCCTTTCGGTGCCGCTCATCTTCGACAACCAGCCGATCGGCATTCTGGTCCTGATCGAGACCGTGCGCGAGCGTCAGTTCAAGCCCGACGAGCTCGCCCTCGTGCAGGCGCTCGCCGAGCAGGCGGCGGTTGTCATTCAGAACGCGCGCCAGTACGAACGACTCGAACGCACCGGCAAGCTGCTCGCCTCGCAGGTCGAGCTGCGCGAGGTCATTCTGGAGTTGAGCGGAGCCCTGCTTGCCACGCTCAACGACGACGACGTCTTCTCGCGCATCGCCACGCTGGTCAAGCGCGTGGTCGACAACGACTGCATGGAGATCCGCCTGATCGACACCGAGACCGACGAGCTCTACTGCGCTTACGCCAGCGACGGCGACGCCGACTACATCGAGAACTGGCGCTCCACGCTCGACGTCGGCGTCAGCGGCTGGGTCGTGCGTCACAACGAAGCGCAGCTCGTGAACGACATGCCGGGCGATCCGCGCGTGGGGGTGGTGCCCGGCACAGAGGCCGAGCCGCAGGCCTCGATCATCGTGCCGCTCACGGTGGGCGGGATCGTCATCGGCGTGCTGTCCGTCGATCGCATGGAGGGTCGCACCTTCGACGAGAGCGAGCTCGAGTCGGCCAAACTGTTTGCCAACCTGGCCGCCATCGCCATTCAGAACGCGCAGCAATACGAGAACGTCAAGACCGTCTACGCCAACAACCTGCGCGCGCTCTGCACCGCACTGAACGCCAAGGACCACTACACGCTGGGACACACCGCGCGGGTAGCCGCCTATATGGTGATGCTGGGCAAAGAGCTGGGCTGGCCCGCCGAGACCGTGGGCAAGGTCGGCGAGGCGGCCTACCTGCACGACATCGGCAAGATCGGCATTCCCGACCGCGTGCTTACCAAGGCCGGCAAGCTCAACCAGCGGGAGTGGGAGATGATGCGTCAGCACCCGGCGCTCAGCGCCGAGATCATCAAACCTCTCTACGACACCGACATGGTCGCCGGCGTGCGCCACCACCACGAGCGTTTCGACGGCCGCGGCTACCCCGATGGCCTCGTCGGCGAGCAGATCCCGTTGGTCGCGCGCGCCATGTGCGTGGTCGACTCCTACGACGCCATGTCGTTCGACCGCCCCTATCATCGCGGTCTCAGCTACACGCAGTGCCGTGAGGAGCTCGAGCGTTGCAAAGGCAGCCAGTTCGACCCGGCCATGGTCGATGCGTTCGCGGCGGTGCTGCGCAAGATCGCGGCGCAACGCGAGCGTGCCTGTGCGGCGGGCTTGCGGGCGGCGGGACTCATCGATGCCGAGGCGCACAGGGCGCTCGCCGAGAGCGGCAGCGAGTCCGACCCGGCCTACGTGCAGACGGTGGCCGTGCTGCGCGACATACGCGACCAACACACCGGCGTGCGCTTCGTCACCACGGCGGCGCGGCGCGGCGACGGCTTCATCTTCGTCTGCGACGCCGAGGAACGCGAGGCCGAACGCTCCCATCTCGGCGATCCTCTCGTGGCTGACGAGGAGCTGGTACGCACCCTGGCCGGCGAGACCCTCGACATCTGTCTCGTGGCGGCCGACCAGTACGGCATGTGGATCAGCGCCATGACTCCGATCAGAGATCCGGCCGGCGAGATCGTGGCCGCGGTCTCGGTCGACTACCCTGCCTACGAAGCGGCCGAAGGGGCCGGGCTGCGCCCAGACGACGTGACGCAAACGCTCACCGCACTCCTCGAAGGCGCTCAGGGCCGCCTCGACCGCGTGCAGACCGACGCCATCACCGACACCCTCACCGGGCTCTGCAACCATCGCTACCTGCACGAGGCCCTGGCCAAAGAGATCGTCCGCGCACGAGAGAGCGGGGGAGAGCTGTCGCTCGTGCTGTGCGACGTCGACCACCTCGAGCGCCTCAACCGGCAGGTCGGCCACCACAAGGGCGACGACGCCCTGCGCGCCATCGGGCAGCTCGTCGACAGCGCGTCGCGGCCGACCGACCTGTGCGCCCGCTACGGCGGCGACGAGTTCGCCCTGGTGCTCGCCGACAGCAGCGGCGCCGAGGCCTTCGCCGTCGCCGAAGGCGTGCGCAGCGCGGTCGAGAGCGCGGGCCTCGGGTTCGAGGGACAGGCGCTCACGCTGAGCGCCGGCATAGCGACCTTCCCCTGGGACGCCCAGGACAAGGAGGGCCTGGTCGACAAGGCCCTGTGGGCGCTCGACCTGGCCAAGAACCGCGGCCGTAACCGCGCCATGGGGTTCGCGGCACGGAACGGCGACGGCTCCCACGACGATCACGCGTACGCCCTCGACTACCTCGAGATGATGGCCGAGCTCGCCGACGCCAAGATGCTCTATCAGGAACGCCACTCCGAGACCGTCGCCGGCCTGGCGCGGCTCCTCTCTGGCGAGCTCGGTCTCGACGATGCGGCCGCGGGCCAGATCGCCGAGGCCGCGCGGTTGCGCGACATCGGCCACTTCGCCATTCCCGACGAGGTATTGGGCAAGCCGGGCGGCCTGTCGGCCGAGGAGTGGACGCTCATCCGCGAGCATCCCCAGGCCGGAGCGCGGCTGCTGCGCCGCATCGGCATGGACTCGGTGGCCGACGCGGTCGCCCACCATCACGAGCGCTTCGACGGCAGCGGCTACCCGGCGGCGCTCAGCGGCGCCCGGATACCGCTGGCGGCCCGCATCGTGTCGGTGGCCTCGGCGTTCGAGGCGCTGCTGAGCGCGCGGCCCTACCGGGCCGCGCAGACCGTGGCCGACGCCCTCGAAGAGATGCGGCGCTGTACCGGCACGCAGTTCGACACCGACGTCGTGGCGGCTCTCGAGCGGGTCGCGTCGCACCGCTAGCGCCGGCGGCCCGCCCTCGTCTGGTCGCGCCGCCCCCCTCCGCCGCCGCCGGCCCGCCGCCGTCAGGGCGCGACGACTCTCGGCGGCGATCGTCTGCGGCGAGCTGCCGCCGAGGCGCGCGGCCGTCCGCACGCCGCCCGAAAAGCGGTAGGCTCTCTATCGGCGCGGCTGAGGCCCTACTCGAAGGACGGCGACGATGCGGCAGGCACGGCAGACCCCCGGATGGATCAGCATATGACCGCCTACGACCTGGGCGTCGTGGCCGTCTTGGCGCTGCTTGCCTTCCGCGGCTTTCGTGTGGGACTGGTGGCCACGCTCCTGACCTGGCTCGCTCTGGGCGTCGGCCTGTGGCTCGCCCTGCGCTTCGATCGCGTCGTGGGCGGCTGGATCGCGCGGGTGCACGGCTTTGTCCCGGCCACGCAGCGCGTGCTGGCCTTCCTCGTCATCGTGGTCGTCGTCGAGGTCGCCGCCGGCTGGCTCGCCGGGCGCCTTGGCGGTGCGCTCAGGCACGTCCCGCTGCTGGGCGGCCTCGACCGTCTCGGCGGCCTGGTCTGCGGCGCGCTGCTGGCAGTGGCCACCGTCTGGCTCGTGACCGCGGCCCTGATAGCGCTGCCGTCGCCGTTGCCGCCCTTTTCGGGCTCCGTGCGCCACTCCGAGACGGTACACCTCGTGCGCTCGCTGACACCGCGCTGGCAGGGCGACCTGCGCACTCGCCTCTCGCGCCTCAGGCTGGGGTCCGTCTGAGGCAGGCGTTTTCGGGTCTGCCGGGTCCAGGAGACTGCGCGGTCGTGGCGGCGCGTGGGGGTCTCGCCCAAAAATCTGCTCATCTGCGCTAGAATCCCGGAATGTGACGGCAGTCGCTCGTTCAGACGAGTGGCGGTCCGACCGATACCTTTTGTGTGGGGGTGCCGGCTCGCTACGAGCGGCGCGCACGGCCCGTGCCGAACGGACCGAACGCGGACCGTCGCCGTGGGGCGCCGGCCGACGTCAAGCGGGCATCCTCGGACGGGGCTCCAGGGTGCTCGACAGGGGGGGACCATGACCGGCAGGCATGGCAGATGCGGCGGGTCGGTGCGCGGAGTGCGAGTCGCTACGGCCACGCCGGACCGGCGCAGCCACGGGCGGCCCGTGATGGGCGTGGACTGAAGCGCCGTGGCGAAGTCGTCCCGCCTCACCGTCACCGCCGAGATCGTCTCGGCCATCACTTCGAGCCTGGTGCTCGACGAGGTGCTCGCCAGCATCGCCCAGCGCACCTGCGAGGTCCTCGAGCTCTGGGAGTGCGACATCTACGGCTGGGTCGCCCCTCAAGAAGAGGCTGCCTGTCTTGCCGTGTGGGCGCTCGAGCCCGAACCAGGCGACGACGACTGGGTCGGCGGCAGGCTCAGACTGACCGAGCACCCCACCTTTCGCCGCGTGCTGCACGAAGGACGCTTGCTGGCCGCCTACCTCGCCGACCCCGGCCTGCCGGCGGCCGACCGGGCCCGCATGGAGGCGTGGGGCGAGCGCAGCTGCCTGCTCGTGCCGCTGATCTTCAAGGGCGAGGTGATCGGCTGTCTGCAACTGATCGAGAAGCGCCACACGCGCCTGTTCTCAGAGCGCGACCGGCAGCTCGCCACCACGCTGGCGGCGCTGGCCGCGGTCGCCATTCAGAACGCCCGCCTCTACGGAGAGCTCGAAGCCCTCGCCATCACCGACGGCGTCACGGCGCTCTTCAACCACCGCCACTTTCACGAGCGCCTCGCGGCCGAGGTCGCGCGCGCCAACCGCTACGGGTTGGCGCTGTCGCTGCTGCTCATCGACATCGACGGATTCAAGGACTACAACGACCGCTGCGGCCACCCGGCGGGTGACACCCTGCTGCGCGCTCTCGGCGCGCTGCTCATCGAACAGACGCGCACCCAGATCGACATCGTCGCCCGCTACGGGGGCGACGAGTTCGCCGTCATCCTGCCGAGCACTGGCGGCGAGGGCGCGGGTTTCGCCGGCGAGCGCCTGCGCGACGCCATCGAGCAGCAGCGGCTCGACGACGTCGGCGAGCACGCCGCCCGCGACGCCAGCGGGTCGCCTCGCGATCACGACGGCGATGTGGCCCTGGCCGCCGCCGAACGCATCAGACACGGCATCGAAGGCGAGCACTTCGGCTCTCGCGAGTCGCTGCCGGTGGTGACAGTGAGCATCGGCGTCGCCAGCCTGGTGGGCGCCGACGACTCGCTCGAGAGCCTGATCGAGGCCGCCGACAGGGCCCTCTACCGGGCCAAGCAGGCCGGCCGCAACCGCGTTGCGCTCGCCGACCGGCGAGGCGCCGTCACGTAGCCCCCTTCGCCGAAGCGAAAGGCCGCTCCGGTCGTCGGGGCGACGATCCTGCCGCTCTTCGTGGGCGCGCCGGCCGCCTGCGCCTTCGCCGGGCTCGACTTCTCGCCGCCCGAGCGCAGGCGGGCGGCGCCCGATCGCTCCGGCGTCACCCCGTCTTTGCGCGGGCGGCGAGCGTGCGCCGCGGCCTGACGCTCGACCGGCCGATGTAGTACAGTCGAGCGGATGCAGCGATCGCCGGAGGCTTCTCCATCACACTCGATCCCATCGCAGCCGCCCTTGGTCCCGCCGAGCTCGGCCGCGCGCTCGCCGGCCAGGTAGGCAGCGTCATCGTCGGCAAGGCCGAACAGACGCGGCTCATCGCGGTGGCCCTGCTGGCCGACGGGCACGTTCTGCTCGACGACGTGCCCGGTGTCGCCAAGACGCTGCTCGTGCGCACGGTCGCGGCCGCCCTGGGCTTGAGCTTCGCCCGCGTGCAGTGCACGGCCGACCTGCTGCCCGCCGACGTCACCGGCGCGATGGTCTTCGACCAGCGCCGCGGCGACTTTGAGTTCCGCCCGGGCCCCCTGTTCGCCAACGTCGTGCTCGTCGACGAGGTCAACCGCGCTACGCCGCGCACACAGTCGGCCTTTCTCGAGGCGATGGAGGAGCGGGGCGTGACTGTCGACGGCGTCACGCACCCCCTGCCGCGCCCGTTCATGCTGCTGGCGACACAGAACCCAGTCGAGCTCAAGGGCACGTTCCCCCTGCCCGAGGCGCAGCTCGACCGGTTCCTGCTGCGCCTGCGCATGGGCTACCCGACCGGCGACGAGGAGATTCTCATGCTCGAGCGATTCCGCGCCGGCGACCCGCTGGCCGAGGTACGGCCGGTGGCCCCGGCGAAGTCCATCCCGGCGGCGCGCGCCGCGGTGCGGGCGGTGCATGTGGCAGACGACGTCGCGCGGTACCTGGTGGCGCTCGCGCAGGCGACTCGCGAGACCCCGCTCCTGCGACTCGGCGCCAGCCCGCGCGCCTCGCTCTCGCTGCAGCACGCCGCGCAGGCCGTCGCGGCGCTGGCGGGGCGCGACTACGTGACCCCTGACGACGTGCAGGAGCTCATCGTGCCTGTCCTCGCGCACCGCCTGATCGTGGCGCGCGACGCGGCGATCGACGGGCGCGACGCCGACCACGTGCTGCGCGAGCTCGCGGCCACCGTGCCCGTGCCCGCCGAACCCGGCGACGACGAGCCGCCGGTCGCATGAACCGAGGGCCGGCCGTGCGGCTGAGGTCGATAGCCGCCGCCGCCATCGCGGCGGTCGCTCTCGCTGCCCTGCTGCACTCACCGGCGCTCGTCTTTGCGGCGCTCTGCGCCGCGTTCCTGACTGCCCTCGTCGTGGCGACCCGGCGGCGCGTCTTTTCCGCCGTGACCTTCGAGCGCACGCTGTCGCGGCGCGTCGTGTCGTGGGGCGGCGAGCTCGAGGTAACGGTCAGCGTCACCAACGCCAAGCTGCTCCCCCTGCTGTGGATGCGCGTCCGCGACCAGTGGCCCGCCGGGCTCGAGCCACTTGGTTTCACGCTGCGGCCACGGGGGCGCGGCCTGCAGGTCTTCGAGCAGACCGTCTCGGTGCGCTGGTACGAGCTGCTGCGGCGTCGCTATCGCGTGCGCTGCACGGCGCGCGGCCTGCAGCGCTTCGGTCCCGTCGAGCTCGAGGCCGGTGACCCGTTCGGCGTTGCCGGGGTGAGAGACGAGCTCGAGGCGCGCGCCGAGATCGCCGTGCTGCCCAAGGTGCTCGACGTCCCCGATCTCAAGGCCTTCCTGGGCCGCCCCCTGGCCGAAGAGGCCGCGGCCCGCTCGCTCGCCTCTGACCCCACGGCGCTGCGCGGCATCAGGGAGTATCGCGCCGGCGACCCGCTGCGGGCGATCAACTGGCGTGCTACGGCGCGCGTGGGCGAGCTGCAGACCAACGAGTTCGAGCCGGCGTCGCTTGCCGCCGTGCGTCTGCTGCTCGACGTCGGCGTGCTGCAGAACGCCTGGCAGGGCATGGGCCCCGAGCGCATGGAGCTGCTCTGCGTGGTGACCGCTTCGCTGGCCGCCGCCTTCGCCGCGCAGGGCTTCGGCGTGGGCCTCGCCTCTAACGCCCGGCTGATGGGCGACTGGCGCGTCGCCGACATCGAACCCGCACAGGGCGCGCTGCCCGAGGTCCTCGAGATGCTGGCCCGCGTGCACCTGTTCACGGCTCGCGGCTTCGAACGCATGCTCGCCGTCGAGCTTGCCGACGAGAGCAGCCCGGCGGAGTGCCTCGTGGTCACGGCCGCCCTGCGCGAGAGCGTGCTCGACCGGCTCGCCCAGTTGCGCGCCGAACGCCCGACCAGGGTCGTCTACGTGGGGCGACCGACAGAGGCCGAGGCGCGATTCGTCGACGCCGTCGTGCCGGCCGAGTTCGACTGGAGGTCGAGCGATGCGCTCCCGCTCCTCGCTTGACCTCGCCGGCCTGGCGCTGGGCGCCGGAGTCGAAGGCCTGTGGTGCGGCTGCCTGGCGGCGGCGTTCGTCGCGGCCTCGCCGGCGACGACCTTGTGGCTCACCGCGTTCGCCTGCGCCGTGGTGCTGGCCGCCGCACTGACCGCCGGGCAGATCGCAGTTCCACGCCGCGAAGGCGCTGGGACGGGCGACGTCATCGCCGACGGCGACGACGGCGATGGGGCAGGGCGCGCCGCCCCCGGAGATGCCGGCAAGCGCGCCACGTTCCTGTGCGAGATGGGGTTGATCGCGGCGAGCGTCGCGGTGCTGGTCCTGGCCGGCAACGCCTGGGCGCACTCCTCGGCGCTCTGGGTGGTCGTACGGGACCTGGTGTTTGCCGGCGGGCTCGTTGCCCTGGGCGCCCGCTTGGGCGAGGCTCTGCCTGAGCCCGAGACCGCCGTGCGGCGCGCAGTGCGCGGCTTTGTCCTGCTGTGCGCCGTCCTTGCCTTCGCCGCTCTCGCAGGCGCCACGCCGGCTTGGGGGGTTTGGGCTGTGGTCGCGTCGCTGGTCGCCGGGGGGCTGCTCGTGGCCGTGGTGCGCCATCAGTCGCTCGTCGCACTGGTCGCCCCGGCCGAGCGGCTGCCCGCCAGGCCGTGGCTGCTGGCCGTGGCCGGCGCCATCGTCTTCGTCGTCGCGCTGGGCGCGCTGCTCGGTCAGGTCCTGCGCGTGGGTGTCGCGCTCGGCGCGCTCGATGCCGTCGCGTTCGCCGTGCGCTACGGGCTTGCCGTGGTGGCTTATCTCGTCGTCTACGCCGCGGTCGAGGCCGTGCGCGCGGTCGCTCTGCTGCTGAGCGTCGTTCACGTGCATCTCGGGCACGTCAGCCGGGTGTCGCCGGCGCCGTTTCAGGGGGCGGCGCTCCGTCGACCCGGCCGAGGCGGCCCGAGCGTGTGGGCAGGGTCGCGGCTGCTCTTCACGGCGCTTGGCGCGGTCACCGCCTGCGTGCTTTCGTGCGGACTGGTCTTTGTGGCCCTGCGCCGCTCCCGGCGGTCATCGCGGGCCGCAGCCCTGGTGGTCGAAGAGCGCGAGTCGCTCGTCTCGTTCAAGGCGGCCCTCGGGCTGGCCGCGGCGCGCCTTGGGCGGTGGCGCCGCCGCCCAAGGCGCAAGCCCGGTACGCCGGACGAGGTCGTCCGCATGCGGTATGCCGACCTGGAGCGGCGGCTCGCCCGCGCGGGGAGGCCGCGGCAGCCGGGAGTCACCGTGCGCGACTATCTCGCAGCCGTGTCGACGGCGCCTGCCGGCGAGGTGTCCGCGGGTGATCCGGTCGTGACCGGCCAGGAGTCGCCGGCGGGTCTCGGCGGGCGGGCGGTGGTCGCCGACGGGCCACCTCTTCTCGACACGCCGCCCATCGAGGCGTCGAGCGCGCCGCCGATCGTGACTGCCACCGACCTGGCGGCGATCTACGAACGGGCGCGCTATTCGGGCCACGCCGTCGACGCCGCACAGGCGCGCCTGTTCGAGGGCCTCGCGCGAGCGTTCATGGCGTGAGCTTCGCGCGGCGCTCAGGTGCGCCGCGACGCTGCGTGCCTGCGCCGCGCGCGTCAGCGCAACGCCGCGCGCAGCCCGTAGCGCGCACGCATGGCGCCGGCCCAGCCCGCGCGTGCCCGCAGGCGCCGGCGCAGCTCGGCGCGCAGCCGGGCGAGGTCGGCCAGGTCGCGCTTGTCGGCGGGACGTCCGCCGAACAGCACGGCCTCGGCGCGGTTGGTGAACGGCGTCGCATCGTAGTCGAGGCGCTCCCTGAGCAGCCGCGAGGTCTCGATCAGCGTTTGCGAGCGCGGCACGGGCAGGCCGTAGTCGCGCAGCTCGGCGGCGACCAGCGAAAGCGAGGCGCGCAGCCGGTCGTCAGCGCTGCCCCGGTGCAGACCGCAGCGCCGCACGGCGGCCCTGGCGAAGGGCCAGACGAGCAGCGCGATCGCCAGGCCCAGCGCCCATAGCAGCCAGTCCGGAGTGTGCGAGACCGGGGTCGCGGCCCCCACGCCGCCGCTCCTCTGTTTGGCCGAGGCGCCGCTCGGCAGGCCCTGGAGCTTGGGTGGAGCGGCCCCCGAGGCCGCCACCGAGGTCGCCCCGCCGTCGCTGGGGAACGGGTCGGTGAAGCCCGCGTTGGTCGACGATGGCCCGATCCCCGGCAGGTCGTCGCCCGGCGTGGGCTCGAACGAGACCCAGCCGACGTGGGGGAAGTAGGCCTCGGTCCAGGCATGGGCGTCGTTTCGGGTGACGATGTAGGTGTCTCGCCCGACGAGCCCCCCGGCGGTGAACCCCACGGCCACCCGGGCGGGGATGCCGTTGAAGCGCAGCAAGAGGGCCATCGCGCCGGCGAAGTGCTGGCAGTAGCCGATGCGCGTGTCGAACAGGAAGGCCGCGTAGGGCGACGTGAAACGACTGGCCGGCGGCGCGAGCGAGTAGGCGTAGTGCTGGCGCAGATATTGCTCGATGCGCAGGGCGATCTGATAGGGGTCGGTGGCTTGCCCCACGATCTGCTGGTTGAGCGCGTACAGGCCGCGCCACTCCTGAGCTGCGCCTGAGTCGCTCAGGGTGTCGAGCCATTGCTGGCGGGTCAGCGACGCGGCCGCCCGGAACGGCAGGACCAGGTCGGCGGCGACGCCGGCGGGGTAGTCGCGTCCGCGAGCGACGAGGGCGTTGGGCGTGAGATGAGCGACGTTGGCGGTGAGCGAGTAGCTCGCCTGCGGTTGCAGCGGGCGCGCGGTGCGCAGCGCCTGCGAGACGGTGCTGTACGTGGGCGCCTGGCCGCCCACGATCACGACCTGCGGGACGCCGCCCGACAGCAGGAACGGCGTCGACAGCGACTGCAGTTTGAAGACCTCGACGTCCGGGGTGCCCATCGCGGTCGAGGCGCCGGGCGGCACGTTGTAGGTGTTCGGGTCGGCCGGGCTCGCGGGCGCGAGGGGCGTGCCGGGCGGCAGCGTCGCAAACCAGGCACGGCCGCTGAAATAGTCGAGGGCGTTGGCCCGCCAGTACGAGGGACTCGACGACCGCACCGAAAAGACCGGGGCGTTGGTCTTTGGGTCCAGCAGGCTGGGGAAGTTCAACATGAAGTCGAAGGTGAGACTCGTGGTGTCCTGGGCGACCGGACCCCACTTGCTCCAGTCCTGCCAGGGCTTGCTCGCCGCGACGGGGGTCGCTACCAGCAGGAGCAAGGCGAGCGCGGTGGCCAGCGCCGCTGTGGCCGCTCCGGCCACGATCCCCTCGGCGGTGCCCCGGGCCCGCTCGAGCGAGCGAGAGAGTGCCAGCAGACACCCCGACAGCAGCAGGAAGGTGAGCGGCAGCGCCACGACGCTGCGGGCGCCGTCGACCGTCAGGCTGAAACCCAGGAGCACCAGGAAGACGACGATCGCCGCCAGGGCACGGCGCAGGCTGAGGGCCAGCAGCGAGGCAAGCCCGGCGGCCACGTACACGACGAGCGTGAGCAGGAGCTTGAGCCCCGCCGCCCCGGCGAGCGGCAGCGGGAACGTGCGCGTGGCGTAAGCGTGAGCCCCGGAGTGGATCTGCCCGAAGTAGAAGCCGAGTCCCGCGAAGCCGTGGCCGCCGGACGGCAGGGGCACCTGCACGCGGGCCACGAGGTAGGCGCCGGCGGCCAGCAGAGGCAGGGCGAGGGGCCAGGCGCGCCGTCGGACGAGCCCGGGCGCACCGGCGGCGGTCGCCAGCAGGGCCGCCCAGACCAGTGCCGAGGCGATCGACGGGGCGGCGACGCGCGCCTCCGCGAGCGCCGCGACCACGGCCAGGGCCGCGAGGCAGGCGAAGTACAGCAGCCTGCCCGAGAGCCTCATCGGGGCCGCCCCGCGAGGCCGCGTTCCGCCTGGGCGTACGACAGGGCGGTGCGCAGGTCGTCGCCCTGCCGCAGCGTGAGGCAGGGGACACCGGCGGCGGCGAGGGCGATCAGCAGCCCCGGGTCGTCGTGCGGCGGCGTGCCGGGCCGGAACGAGTCGGCCGCCACCAGGGCGACCGACACCTGGAGACCGTCTCTGTGCAACGAGATGAGCAAGCGCACGAGCTCGGAGTCGAGCGCCAGGGCGACGACGGCCAGCGTCTGCGTGCGTGCCAGGCGGCCGCCGCCGGCCCGCAGTCGCGGCAGCGCCGTCGACAGCGGCGCCCTGGCGTTGGGCCTGACGGCGGCCAGGGTGTCGAGCAGCCGGCGGTGCCCACTCACGTCGGGAGCCAGGCGGTGGTGGCGCCAGTCGCCGTCGTGCAGGAGCAGATTGACGCCGCGCCCGGCCGTCAGCACGAAGTCGGCCACCGAGCCGGCGGCCTCGACGGCGAGCTCGAAGTTCGAGCGGGCTCCCTCGCCCGCGACCTGGAGTGCCGTGCCGTCGAGCAGCACCGTGATGTCGCCGCTCTCGGGATCGTCCATCTCGCGCAGCATGAGGTTGCCCGTCTTGGCCGTGGCCTTCCAGTCGACGTGGCTGATCGGCTCGCCCGGGTAGTGGGGGCGGATGCCGCGAAACTCCGAGGAACCCAGGCGTACGAGGCCGCGCCGGCTGAGCCCGCGGTAGGTGCCCACGTTGGCAAACAGCGCGCAGGAGCTCAGGTCGGCGAGGCGTGGGTAGATCGTGACGTCGAGCGGCTCGCCGAGACGGCGACGAGCGCGCACCAGGCCGAGGGGGTCTTCGGCCTCGGCCCACAGGGCAGGCAGGTGGTGCACGCCGCGCCGCGCCGCCACCGCCGCGCTGGTCGCCGCGCGCTCCTGCAGCGCGCCGAGGCTGGCGAACTCGATGGCCTCGCGCGACGGCAAGAGGTCGCCGGTCGCGTCGGGCAGGGTGACGAGCAACCCGGGCAGCTGCGAACCGTTGCTCACCCGAAACGAGACGGCGAGCTCGTCGCCGCTCGTGGGCCGGCTGGGGTGGAGGTCGCGGGCGGCCGTGAGCCGCCGGCCGGCCCGCGCCACGAGCAGCCACGCCACGACGATCGCCGCGAGGAAGGCGACCGCCAGCAGGTAAAGCTCCCAGGTGCCCACGATACGCGCCGCCACGTAGGTGGCGAGAGCCACGGCCAGAAGAGCGAGACCCCGGCTGGTGGGACGGACGATGCCTATACTCCCGGTACGGGGACCCCTTCGAGCAGTCTGGCGATCACCGCTTCTTCTGTCTGGCCGTGCACCTTGGCGTCGGAGGACAAGATGATGCGATGGCCGAGCACTCGACCAGAGAGGTCCTTGAGGTCTTGTGGCACCACATAGTCACGGCCGCGCAGCACCGCCAGGGCTTTGGCGGCGCGCACGAGGGTGATGCCGGCGCGGGTACTGGCGCCCAGGTAGATGTCGGGGGTGGCGCGCGTGGCCGCGAGGATGGCTACCACGTAGCGATGCAGGGCCGGCACGACCTTGACGCGCTCGACGCAGCGCTGCATGGCGAGCACCTGTCCGGCGTCGAGTACCGGGCCGAGCTCGCCGAACGGGTCGCGCGAGGTCTGTTCGTGCAGGATCGCTTCTTCGGCGTCGGTGTCAGGATAACCCAGGCTCAGGCGCATCATGAAACGGTCAAGCTGCGCTTCGGGCAGCGGGTAGGTGCCTTCGTATTCGATCGGGTTCTGCGTGGCGATGACCATGAAGGGCGCGGCGATCGGGTGCGTGATGTTGTCGATCGTCGCCTGCCGTTCCTGCATGCACTCGAGCAGGCTCGCCTGGGCTTGGGCGACGCGCGGTTGATCTCGTCGGCCAGCACGATGTTGGCGAAGATCGGCCCGGCACGAAACTCGAACTCGCTGGTCTTCTGGTTGAAGACGCCGACGCCGGTGACGTCGCTGGGCAGCAGGTCGGGCGTGAACTGCACCCTGGCGAAGCGGCAGTCGACGGAGCGCGCGAGGGCCTTGGCCAGCAGCGTCTTGCCGACTCCCGGATAGTCCTCGATGACGAGGTGGCCACCGGCCAGCAGGGCCACGACGCAGGCCCGGATGACGTCGTTCTTGCCGAGGACGACCGAGGCCACGTTGGCTTCGATGCGTTGCGCGGCCTGGGCGACCTCGCGCATCTCCTCGTCCTGGAAGGAAACGTTGTTGCGCGTGTCTGTCGCCATGGGCGTCTCCCGATCGGTCCTGCCCTGCATAAGCTCGTGCGCGACGATCGCGATTCGGGGATGCGGGGCGCTGACCCGGCCCCTGCGCCCCCACTGTCGCCTAGCTTATTCCCACAGTGAACGGATGCCCGCACGGATTGACGCCGAGCTCGTTCGCTCGAGCGGCGCGCCGTCGTTGCCGAGGGGCTCGGGGACCGCCTGGGCCTGCGCGAAGTGGGCTACGACGGCCTCGCTCAAGAACCGCGAGCGCTGGGCGTAGCCGTGGGTGTCGGCCTTGGCCCAGGGCTGTGTGTAGTAGCGCAGCGGGTGCGTGACGTAGAGCGTGTCGCGGGCGCGCGTGCAGGCCACGTAGAACAGGCGGCGTTCCTCTTCGATCTCATCGGTGCTGCCGGTCGCCATGTCGGAGGGGATGT